>JBBRSH010000016.1:0-51799 GCA_038245555.1 Pyrinomonadales bacterium
AATATAACAACTCCAAGATCCAGGTCTAGACCAACATCTTAATTACAAAACCTAAAATTATCCCTACATTCAAAGCCACTGATAGCCGGTAAAAAGTCACCACCTCGGGTTTATGTCTACAGGCCGAAGTCCGACCTTGATAGTAACCTCGCATGAGTTCATTAAACTCCGCTTGCTTCCACTCCTTATGAGTCATATAAATCTCCGACCAGCTAATAATTAAATAGTCAGCTAAGCTGGCATCACTCACTACGTCGAGCATCAACCAGCCAAAGGCCGAAGCAGTCAAGAATATAGATTTATGCTCTCGCAAATAACAAACAAACCAATACCGTAACCCACAACCAACAAACCAACTAAAAACATATACTGCGAGATATAAAATCCATTCTTGACGGCGAGGACTGGCTGGTACAATGCGAAGACTGTGAGTGATCCTGCTCTAATAGCAAAGGAATTTCCAACCAGAAATAGAACAACCAAGTTCTGAACTCAACACAACTATCCAGACCTCAACATCAACCCTAATCAGTAAATCGTAAAACCAATATTTAACATCCAAATCTAAAAAAGCTCTTAACTAAGAGCTTTCGAACAAACAAAGAAATATCAAAATGTAACAATCCACCAAATCTACATTTAACAAAACCATTACTGAACAATTATCCCGAGCAAAGCGAGGGCTTACTGCAAAGCCTCTCCTACACCTCTTTGTCATCGTGCTGCTACCCTAGTAACCTATTGATATTAAAACTCTTCTGTTGTTTTAGCGGTATTATCGTTTGGAGTCTGTATTGGAGTGCGTATTGGAGTCAATTCGGACAGGGATTTGATCACATAATGAGGAGGAAACTGCCAGTCTCTCATCTGTTTCACAAGGAACAAAACCTTGAAAGGTAGGCGTGTCGAATGGTAGTAGTCCATGTATCTTTCGACCTTCGCGCTAACGCGGTCGGCCTCTCCCATTTCAACCTCGACGTGCCAAATCCCGTCGCTAAGGCGAAGTGTTCTATCAGGGATAATTCCTTTATGGATCTTGGTGTGGAGCTTCCAATCTGCGAATCCTATGTGGTATAGCTTGACGAATAAATCGCCGCAAGTGCGCTCATGTTCGTACTTGATAGTGTGGACCTCGGCGACCTGCGAGTAGCCCAGTTCGGTGTTTATCGGGTGACGTTTGATTTGCCATAAATCCTCTTTACCCAGCCCATAGGATTTAGACTTTAAAAGGCTCAAACGGCGGAGCGTCTGGAGGCTGCTCGCCGTCCTTTGGTACGTCCTTTGAAACGGTTCGTTTGGGTACAGGATTAGTGCGAGCTGGCGGGCGGTTAGATGCTGCTCTAGGTTTATCAGCTTTAGGATACGTTGGTGTGACTCGTGCATTTGCTTCGTCTTTAATTTGTTGTCTGGTCTTATAAAATGGCTGACTCAAAATACTATTCAAATACTCGTCGCTAACCGGTACAGTGTCGGAAACTTCCGGTATCCGTATCCTCACCGGAGTTTCTTTACCCTTTCTGACTACCGCATAACGTTTAGGGATATTTTGGTTAGCAAAGGCAGCTGCAACGGGTGAAATGTCACCACCGTAACTAAGAGCCTTGCACATCTGTACTCGGTCATCGTAGTTGGGAGTATCAAACATTAACTTGATTCTCGCTCCATTTAAGATAGCGTTCATTAACCTCTTGTTTTCAAATTGATCAAAGCCGTGGTGGGCCAATACTAGCCGTAGACCGCTTTTCCGTTTTTGGGTCAATACATCATCTATTTGAGGTGTAGAGAACCGTCCTGCCTCGTCCATGTAGAGGTAATAGATACCTTTCCATCCGTTGTTAGACAGAGTATCCACCGCCTGAATAATTTGGGAAATAATTAGAATCCCCAAGAATCTTGCGTCGGTAGAACTAAGCATGTAAGGCGAAAGGTTTACGAGTATCACCCAGCCCTTAGAAACCGCATCGTGAAAATCAACGCCGTTCCTGCTTCCAAGTATTAAGGACAATGGTTCTTGCCAAAGAGTATTAAGCCGGTTGATGGTAGAGGAAAAATAGTTTTGGAAAGTGGGCTCGTTTTTGAGGACATCGCGCAACGTATGAACATCTGATGGACTGCCGTAGATTTTATCAAAGATAGCTTCTCGGTATCCCTGCCCTGTCCAAAAGTTTGCGAAGTGTATTGTCTCGGCAATAGTCAAATTGGTCTTCGTAAGTATTCGTAATAACGCCGGCAAATATCGCTGGATCCGTGGTGTATCAGTCGCACTGGTACCAAACAGAATTGACAGGGATTCCATTACGCCTTCAACACTACTCTTACTGTGTTTGGGGTTGAGCGGGTTAATGATAGGGATTCTGTCTCTCGTCACCGTACGGGGGTCTATAAGAATAACTTTCTTATGACCGATAGACTCGCAGTAAGAGAGAACATGGTTAACCGTATCACCGGAGTCTGATGGATCCAGAAGACATAGCCCGTTCCCCATATCAATATCTTTTCGGATATTGTACTCAAGGAAACGGGACTTACCTTCACCGGGCGCGCCCATGATATGGAAGTTTAGGTAACGCTCTTCTTCAGAAACGTAAACGTCCTTTTCACCTGTTCCGAGAAGTCTTAACGGATAGGCACTGGATTCATTTTTAATGATGTAATTAAAAGATTCTTCAGGGTCCGGCAACCTTGTAAATGAGTCAAGGTCTTGGCCGGTTATAATTTTGAAAAAATCAGGATCCCTGCTCAATTGATCCTCTTCGCGTCGATAAATCTGCGTTCCGGTTCATCGCTCATCTGTCTCTTAAAGTCCTCAATTAACATTCTCCGGTGGTCTATCATTTGCTCTTTGGTTTCGGGTAGAAGCTTTACGTCCGAGCCGGGGAAAGCCTTGTCTTGTATGATGTTATCAATGTCGATTAATAGGTTGTCGATGTTTTTGTTTATATCCTGAGCCTTGGCCATTTTTGCCATGGCCGGATCCTTCGCTATATTGCCGAGCCGGACTTTGTTTTCCCACTCCTTTAGATTTCGTTTCAAATCATCGTTACCCATCTTGCGGTTTTCTTTGATCTTCTGACCGCTACCGAGACGGCTCATTCTTTCTTCGTGGTCATGTTCTTCTTGTAACCTTCTCCTGTCTCGACGAGTCTCAAGGTCAAACATTTCTTCTTCGTGTGCATGGTCAAGTTTTTTTATTGCTACGTCAAAACCGTGCTGAAGTTGCATCGTCTTGTGAGTAATTTCAGATGCTGATAAATCATATTGGATGCGCAGTTCCTGCTCCAGTTTGAGCCTCTCCGCAGCCATAACAGCCGTCCATTCGGCCTGTAATTTACCTTGATGACTAGCGACCGTCAACCCCGCACGAGTGGCGTTGGCCAGCAGGATCATGTCAGCCTGAATCGCGGCTAACTGGTAATGATGCTGCGCAATAAATAGCTCAAGCTCTAACTCTCTCTTCTGACCACCTATCACCGCGTCTGCGATTGCAGATGCTTGCGTTAGTAACTGCATCTGAACTCTACCGGTCGCATCCAGTAGCTTAGACTGGCTTTCTGCTCGGCGTCTTGTGAGCCAGTTACCGAACACGCCCTTATCCAGATTAAAGGAATCCATTATCTGGTTAACCTTTTGGAGCGTACCCGTATCAGTATATTGCTGGTAAGAATCGGGATGCTTGGCTTTGATTCTTGTGGCCAAATCGGTATTGTCTAGCTCGTCGTACTCGCCAGGATTGTCTTTCTTTATCAGTGCTCCAAGTTCGTTAAGATCCTCCATAGCTCATCATTATCCAAAATACCGAGTGGGTCGTTTTTAGTTTTCTTTCTCTTAGATTGTTGTACAGGTTCCGGAGTTGCCGGTACAACCATTACTCCTAACGGGTCTATATTTTTATTTTTAGCTATTTTCTCAGCTTCCTCTTTTCGTAGCTTTTCAAGATGTAGATTACGGGTTGTACCCATTGACTTAATCCACCCAGGCGAAATAAGCAATTTAACTCCGTCATTACTACAAACTTCGTCGTAGTCCATAAAATAAAGGGCATAACAGGTGGGGCAGTATTTCCACGTTAACTCACCCAATGCCATCGACATTTTATCTATTTCTTCTGAGTCCTTATCGGCTTTGAAATTATTGATAAATAGAAATGCACCAGCAGCAATAATAAAAATGATCAAAAGTGGAATTGCAAAACTACTGGGCCAAATCTTCCTATCCCAAGCGAACCACGATCCGACTGCAAGAAAGCTACAAATAATAAAAAGTATGATGTACAAATAATCTCGCATTCCGCCGATTATAACGCCAATGGGCAAATATGGTAAAGTATTTTTCGATATTCATACTTGGAGAAAAGCATGCAGATTTGATGCTTGTAAGTTGTTGAATCTATTGAAAAGTTGGGTAATGGTAGGACTGCAGTTTCTGGATCTGCCTATCGGGGTTCGAATCCCTGTCTCCCAACCAACAAATTATGGACGACTGGCATGAAACCGAGGTTCGCGTTCGCTATGCCGAAACCGTCATATTGAGCTATTCGCTTGTGCTGTGGGTCTATATTGGACAGGTTGCGATGTTGCGGTTGGTTGAACCGCCAAATAGATTCCAGCCGTTGATAAACAGATTCCAATCCCAATTGCTATGAAGGCTAATCCGCATGGATTCATAGTCCGGGGATATAAACCGAAAGTGAAACATGTTAAAGATGCTGGATTTAAAACGTACCCAAAAACGTACCCAAAATATTCCGCATAAATAAAGCAACTAAGTCGAAACCTAGTTGCTTGTTTTTGTTAAGTGCCTGAAAACACGGATAGTTAACCCTCTTTTAACAAGTCGAGCACTGCCCTGTCACGTTGGAGGTCGCGGGTTCGAGTCCCGTCGGCTCCGCCATTTATTTGTTTGTTATCAGTAGATTGAAAGTCACCATCCGATGGCGGCTTTCTTTCGTTTCGGCCGCTTGAGGATATTTGTACAAACCTGCGGTCGCGCTCAGTGACCGGATCTGCGATCCCAATTTCAACGCTTCGGTCTATCCAGACCAGCGACGTTTACATCCAGCCGGATCACGCCCCAACTGTCAGGTTGATCGATGATCGTTTTCGCATCTCTTGCGGCGAGGCCGGGCTGCCGAAGAAGCAGTTGGAGCGGCGAGAGTTTTGTGTCGCGTTGGACAACGGACCACGTGCGGTAAAAACTGAAGTCAGCGTATTCCCTTGAGACGACGACGATATAATGTTCGACCCCTGTCGGTGGTTCCCCCGAGAGATAGATGACCATCTGCTTGCCATCCGAGAGCGGGTCGCGGGCCCCGCTGCCGTTGTCGAAAACCTGTACTTCGCCCTTTGTCGTGATGCCCAGAACAGTTACGAATAGGGGTTCGCCCGACGCGTACGGATCAGTTTTTTTTCGGATATCCCCGGACATATTTTTTAATGTCAGACGGGCGAGCGATCCGAATGGCACCGAGTAGTTTTTTGTCCTGGCAAATGCCTTAAATTTCTCGGGATCAGCTTTCCGGCCGAGCTTTCCGTCATCGGAGCAAACCGCGGTTATCGCATCGGCGGGGCCGGTCTCGAAACTTACGTCGATATTCGACCCGAGCGTCGATGCTGCATTATTCAGCCCCCGAAGATTTTGCTGGAGAGCGATGGTGCGAATTGCGGCGGCGATGTCGGCGGCGGCCGCTTTTGACGCGGGGTCGAATGTGTATCCAAATAGGGGCGCGGCGGAGCCGGTGCCGTTGTCGAGATAGTAGACCTCAGCGTCCTTTGCTGGTAATCGTTCCGCCGAGGTACGAGTTTTGAGCGTTGGGCCATCGCAGTAATTGGCACTTCGGAGCGGCATGATCTGAGAATCGTCGCGAAAAATATCGCCGACCTTGCCCCGGCGAAGCCGAATGACGATTCTTGCTGAGCTGCGGTCGGTGGCTGACACGGGAGAGTTATTCGCGAGAGTGATGATCTGATCGTCGATGAGATGGTCGTCGCGGAGGAGTTTTTCGACATCCGCCCGTAGAGCGGTATCCGGCGAGCCATCGGCGCCGGGGGCTGCCGGCAAAAGTGACACGAGCACCGAACCTCCGCCGAAAACTGGTGACGCGAGAATTGCCCGCGAGCGTTTGTCGACCGTCGGAGCGTTGTCCGACACCGCCGGTTTTGGAATGCTGATTACGGAATTGCCCGTGCCGATGGTTGTCGCCACGCCGTTCGCTATCCAGCCGTCTCTTCCGGCGTTGGTTTTCGATGACGACGAGTAGAATGCAACCTGACTTCCTACTTTGAGGCCGTGAACGGCGCCGGCGTCAATTATCACTGTACCGTCCGAGCGAACCTCGCTTACGGGAAAGTATGACCTTACGCGGGCCGCCGCTCCTCCAAAAAGTAGCGAGTCACGGCTGCCCTCGGCTTGGGGTTCCTGCTGCGAGACACGCGATACCTCGTCGGCCACTTCACTGACCAAGCCGCGGTATGTGGTCGCCGGTGTCGCACGTTTGAGGGCTTGGACAAGGGCCTTTGTCATCAGGCTGTACGGCTTATCGCAATTGCAGCCGGCCGCGCTTTCGGATTTGGCCGTCCGGTTGCTCATCGAAGCATCGATCTCGGCATAGGTAAGGGTGTCAGCATCGCTCGACGGCGGATATTTACGTTTGTACGGCGCCCTTTTTCGTTGGTCATCATCCGCCTGTTCCGAAACGTATCCGTCACCGCCGCGAGAACCCGTCCCGGAATGACAACTCTCCAAAATGATAGTCGTGTTCGATGTATATTGACGAAGCTCCGCCTTGAGGTCGTCGATCTCGTCGTCGAGAATGTCAAACGCGGCGGTCGAACGGCTGTCATAAGCGACCAGCGTTTCGTCGAGACCATCTGCCTCGTCACCATCCTGGTCGGGATATTGGGAACCGTGGCCGCAAAAGTAAAATACTACGACGGCCTCACCGTTATTCGCCTTGATCGCCTTCGCCTTGCCGATCAGCTGCGATCGGAAGTTGTCAATTATTGCCTGGTGAGTCGCCGCTTTTTCGGTCAGGCGCAGGACGTTGCCGTCTTCAAATCCATAATCCCGGAGAGCGTCAGCCAGCAGAGGAACATTATTGACGCATCCGTCGATCTTATTGAGATCCGTGCCATCCGGATAGTTCGAGATACCGATCAGCAAGGCGATCTTTGCCGAGCCGGCGGCTTTTGCGACGGGCTGAGGCGTCTGAGCATAGGCCGGAAACAGCGTCGCGATGATGATCGAAAGAAGGGTCAACAGAGCCGATCCTTTCTGGCTGTACTTGAAGATCATGGTGACCTCTATCCCAAATGTAAAAATTGCACTCGCGGCGAAAGGATGCGGAGCCCCTACGCGGGCATCCGCATCCCTCCTAACCGCTACGGTTTGTCGATTGCCGCCAAAATACGATCGATCGCCGCCAGATCAAGTTTTCCGTAGCCCCAATTATTATTTGGCAGCGACGTCGCAAACGGGCTGAGCCCTGTCTTGCTGGCGTTCATTTTGAGCAGGTCCCTCAAGCGACCCAGGGTGAGCGTCGCCTTTTTCTCGAATAGGAGGGCGATGACCCCGGCAGTGTATGGTGTGGCTGCACTCGTGCCGTTCATTCGCCGGTAATAACCGGTGGTGTCGGTGTAACCCGCGATCGTTCCCCAACCGGCCGAGGCACCGTTGATGCGAGCATTTGCCGAGGTATAATATTGGCCTGGCGATATGATCTCCGGTTTGATGACTGCGGGAATGCCCGTAGCGACCCGACGCGGTCCCGGGCTCGAATAACATGACAGCCATCCGATCTCGATCGATTTGCCGCACGAGTCGTAAAAGGTTGATTGCTTTCCGGCGGTGTGAAACCCGTCGTTCCAGTCGTAGCTGCCGATCGTAATGGCGTTTCCGGTGGTGCCTGGTGTTCCGACCAGATTCGCATAGCTCGCGCTCTCGGGCGTAAATTCGCCCACCTGATTGTTATAGAAGTAGAGATCGGCCTCGCTGGCATGGCCGACTCCGTTCTTGAGCCAAAGCGTTCCGTCACCCGCCGGGACGGTTATCTCTGCACGATACTGTTTTGAGATCGGGTCGAGTTTTATCGACGTATTTTCTTTGTTTAAAGGCCTGGCTACGGTGCCGTAGATCAGGTAGTTTTCACTCGAATTGAAATAGACGTTGATCACGGTTTCTTGGGCTGCCTTCCAGGAAACCATCTTATTCTCACCGGCAAAGGAAACTTTTGCGTGGATCCGCTCGGCTCCCTCGTTTCCAGCGGCAAAAACGATCGCCCGGCCAACTTTAGTGAGTGGAAAACGGGCATCTAACTGCCGTTCGGCGACCGTTTGGCCGTCATGAGCCGCGTAATGGCCGCCAAAGCTCCCTGACATGACGAGCGGCTGCGTACCCCCAACTTTGTCGAGCCATTCAGTGATCGCGCCCAACAGAAATGCATTTGCGAACGAATTCTCAGCTGGGCCCATTCGGACGCCGATGATCTCAGCATTCGGGGCTACACCGTTGACGGCTGCTCGGTTCAGCCCGCCAATCCTTTTGTCAGCATTGCCGTTACCAGCGGCGATACTGGCGCACGCTGTTCCATGGCCATCTGCGTCGGTCGGAGGTATCGTGACGGTGCTTGAGCGAAGCTCCGCAGTCAGCTGGTCCTTTGTAAACAGCGTTCCGATCGATGTGCCGTTCGGATATTTGAATGGAGCCGGCGTTCCGCGACCGGGCTTGTACTCCAGGGACGTGTCCCATAAATATTTTAATCGCGAAACAGTCTTGCCCGCTACGTCAGTTGTCGCGAAATCCGGGTGGCGAAAATCGATCCCTGTGTCCAAAATAGCGACGTTGACATTCTTACCGGTCAGTCCCTTGTAACCGCCGCGAATGATCGATTCGGGGACGCCTTGCGACTGAAGCCCGGAAAGAGTGCCGGGAGGCGGAGGCGGAACGGAAAATCGACCGCGTTCGTCTGCTTTGAGCACGCCGGGATTGGTCGAAACCGCGCTCCACGCTTGCTGCGAGCTAACGAAAACGTCCGCGAATTGGTCGATGACCGTGAGAACAAAGGCGTTTGGGATCGTAGATTTTTTTAGATCGTTAAACAGGGCACGTCGGGCGTCGACCGTTTTGAATTCGACATTCAACACCGCGTACACAACGTCGTCGGTGGCTCCTGCTTTAGGAGTCGCCGCGGTCGTCGGCGATTTCGCGGCCATTTCTGAAAAGGATCCGTAGGACATTTTCGAAGCCGTCTTATCGACCAGGTTCGCGACACTGACCGGAGCCGCCGCCGGATTCCGACTAGGATCGTTATCGATCTGTCCAGGTACCGCTGGCACACAGCCCCACACGATGGCGGCTATAAAGATAAAAGTGATAAGCCGTTCGGCGACGGAGCGTTTGACCTCGTTCGCTTTCGCGGGGTCGTTAGTAATTCTGGGCTTGATGCGGGACATTTGTTTTCTCCTCTATGATAATTGAAACGGCTGTGACCGGTCCGGTTTGCAGCCTCTGATATTAAGTGACTGATTCGAATATTTTATTACATTGTTTTTTACCAATATTGGTTGCGGATCGCACAGTAGAGATATTTTGTAGATTCGTAAGTCCAATAATTCTACATTGCCACCTGCACATCGGACATTGATCTCGATATTTATGCCATCGTTTTCACTAAAGCAATTCATGATCGATCCGGCCGAGCACTGAAAAATTCGGTTTGTCTCCCGGGTTAAATTTCCTATTTTTCGGTCGAAAAAGAATATGTCGTGACCTCGACACCCGCCTTGTTTAGTACTGTTATTTTGTTAGCTCCGGCTTTGAGATCTCCAACGGCGATCGAGACAGTGATGCGTTTGCCGCCTTTTGCATCAGTGCGAGCCGAGATTTTGCCAGGGATCTGCCGGCCGTTAATGGCCACTGTCATTTGATCGTTCTGCGACACGGAATCCGGCAGTTTGACAATTATCGCCATCTGCTTGACCGCGTCGCCGAGTTGGACGGTCGTTGATAGTTCCTGGCTTTGCGGTGACGAATTGTCGAGCGATAGGGTTTGAACCGATTGTTTGGACGTTTTGGTCTCGGACGAGTTGGGCGGCAATTTATGAAGTTTGGCGATCTCGATTTCGAGCTGCCGGCGAGTTTCCCGCTCATTAACGAGGTCTGATGTCAGGTCTTCTTTTACCTCACTTTCGCTGTCGATGCGCGTGGCCAGGTCAGCCTCACGTTTTTTCGCTTCATTCAGATCTTCACTTAATTTCTGCTCGCGCGTCCGCCACTCGGCCGCATCGCCGCCCGATGAGTAAAGCCGGGCGTTCTCGTCCCGAAGCCTGCTGTTTGACCAAAATAATGCGAATGTCGAGACGACGAGAATAGCGCTCATTCCGGCAAAAGCATACGCAAACGTCGACGTCCTAAATGCAAACCACTCTCGAAAGCTCGCCCGAAGACCGGATGCGGGCGACGTTTCCGCCGTTTGGCGTGGGGCATATAACGCTTTTTCGTCGCGGATAAATTCACTAATAACGCGAGCGTTGCGTACCTTTTCACGTCTTGTCGGGACAGTCTCCAATCTGCGTTCAAACAGATCGGATTCGATTCGCGGCATGGAGCCAGCAACATAACGGTCGACCAAGTCGTCTTCGGCGGCGGCCACGGCGAAGAAAAAGTCTTCGTCGAGAAAGAGCCTTTCTTCAAACATCTCGCGATCGGTCTGCGGCAACTCACCGAATAGATATCGCTTGATCTCGCCCTGATCCGTTTTGGTGGTCTTAGTTTCTGTCATCGACGCTCCGCCTCCTGCTTATTAGTGACGATCTCGTGTGTTTTTATTACAGGCGTCACGCATTTTGTGATGCAATCCTCGAGCCGGGCACGCAGCCGAAACGCCCGAACCCTCAATGCGTTCTGTTCAACGCCGAGCGATTCGGCCAGTTTTCGCCGGGTTTGCTTAAGTTTTTCGCCGGCTTCGACGTCGTAATATTCAACGATCATTTTGCGGTCATCATCAGTCAAATCAAGGTGTACAAGACATTTCCGCAAACAACCGATCCTCTCGTCGCTCTCGTCGTGCGACTCGCCGTCGACCGCCTCGGTATTTCCCGAAAAATCATCGGTCGCGTCCTCTTTATTTTTACGGCTAAATTCGAACCAGACAAACCGCGCCACCGTGACAGCATAGGCATTGATATTTTCAATCACTTCGCCGCCATCTATCTTTGACGCGATGCGGTCCAGTGTCGTATCGGCTAGATTTTCAGCATGAGATTCCCGGCAGCCCTGCCAATGGAGAAATTTCTCGATCTTTAGTCGCAGGACCTCATACTTCCGGCCAGCCTCGGTCGCGTCAGGATCGAGTCGTGCAAGCAGTTTTTCGAATGATCCGGCGGACAGGGTGAACTTCATTTAGTGGCCAACTGGCGTTGGAACGAGCCGCAAACGTTATTGCGATTATACAACAAAACGAGCGGGCTCGGAGTTTGTGGGTTTGTCGACGCTGCCGCAATTCGAACAACCGGCGAAAGACGCTACAGTTCGTTTGCGATCGTTTCCGGATTTTTTTTTCAGTCAGTGTAATATTTTTTCGATTTTCCGCACCTAGTCGTGAAGGAACAAAATATGTTCTTGAAAATTAGCAAAAAGGAGAAAGATCATGACTGAAAATGAATTGCGAAATATTTTAGCGGACGAAAAGGTGCTAAAAGCGGCGATGGCTCATAATAGCCTCACAGTTAGCACGGACGTCAAAGAACATCGGGGAGCGCGTGCCCTCATGTTGTGGCTGGCGGTCCAGACAAAAGTCTGGTTAAGAGAAAAGCAGGCGATATCCGAACCGTTGATCGAGAGGATCTGGTGGTTTGCAGACGGACGGTCGGACATCGACATGCGGGTTGTAATTAAGGGTGCATACAGGAAATTCAAGGTAAAAACCGAGATGTTGGGCCCGACTGCCGCGCGATTTCAGATCTTGACATGGAAACATCCGGGCCAGCCAGCGACTGTGTGGGAACGATATGGCCGCTACATCGGAAATGAATCAAAAGCAGGTTTTGAAACGCTGCCGGTTCGTTAGTCCAGGAATTCGGAAATATTACTAGAGTTCTTTGAAAATCCTTCGTTAGTTCCTCGTGTTATCCAGCTTTGGACATAACATGTGTCCCTCTGTGGACTCGCATTCGTGCATTGGTGACCTTTTTTTCCACGAATGCACCAATAAGAAACGTCTCGCGAGATGTTCGGATCACCAAATGAACAGGCGAACGCCGGTCAACCCGAAACTTTGAGTTTTTCAAAATATGCGTGTATTGTGAGCGAATAAAGACGAGATGTTGCGTAGTTGATTTGTAGACCGTTCTCTTTTTTTCGAAAGTGAGACAGGAAAAAATGGGTTTAAGACAAATTTTGAATCAAATATTTTGGACGGAGAAGGAAAGATTGAGAAACGTCTGCTCTGTATTTACATTAATTGCCGCAATGCTAATTGTTTCCGTAGGAATCAGGCTGACGCAGGCTCAAGTACCCGAACTTTTGGCAGAACATGGCCACCGAAATAATATTGAAGCGATTGTATTCAGTCCCGATGGCAAAACGCTCGCGAGCGCTGGGGACGATGAAGCAATTAAATTATGGGACGTATCTTCGAGCAACGTTTTGAGAACGTTTAGCGGACATACTAGCAACGTAAATTCCGTTATTTTTAGCCCAAATGGAATGACGCTTGTAAGCGGCAGCGGTGGTAATGATTGCACGATCAGGGTCTGGGACGTTGAAACCGGGAAACAGGTGCTGGTAATAAAACAAGACGGTTCCGATGTCATTTCACTTTCGTATGATCCAGCAGGCGGGAGATTCGCTAGCGGCACGTTCTATGGTCATATCGATATCTGGGACGTGAAAACCGGGATCAAACTGAGATCAATCGGCAATGATAATCACTACCACCGTTCAAGCACCCGCGTCATTTTTAGCCCCGACGGGAAAACGCTGGTCAGTGCCGACGGCGAGGGATGGGTCAATTTCTGGAATCCCGCGACGGGACAGAAAACGAGGACCGTCCGGGGACACGTAAATGGGGTCGCTGCCCTCGCATTCACACCCGACGGACAAATTTTGGCGGCCCGCGACGATCCTGGTGGTGATGGAGTTAGACTTTGGGATGTCGCCTCTGGCAAAGAGTTGAAGATCTTAAAAACCACCGGGGACGGAGGGCTAGCCATCAGCCACGATGGCAAATTTTTGGCTGGTGGCGGGAGTTTCTTATGGAACCTATTAACCGGCGAAGTTTTGAGAAAGATCGATCAAGATGCCAAATATGTTTCATTTAGTCCGGACGACAAACTGCTCGCCGGAACGGATTCAGATGACGGGATAATGTTGCGTAGCGTCGACGATGGGGAAGAAATTGGAAAATTTAGAGGATATCGCAACAGGACAGAATCGATCACCTTCGACCCCGGGGGAAAAGAGATCATCACAGGAAATCTCGATAACACGGTTATGTTTTGGGATATTGATTCGGGTAAACCCCCAACATCTCAACATTTTCTAGTTGAGGATGGGATCGTATTGAGTCCTGACGGAAACACGTTCGTCATATCCGGCGGGTTCGCTGACAGGTATATATCGTTCATTGACACAAAAAGCGGGCAAGAGATCAAGAGATTCGCGTCCGACTCACACCAATATTCAAGCATATTCTCAGTCGCTTTCAGCCCGGACGGCAGAATATTAGCAAGCGGCGACGACCGAAACATTACGTTATGGGATGTTGCTTCCGCATCCGAAATACGAACCCTCAGCGGCCATACAGATCGCGTCCAATCGGTCACATTTAGTGTCGACGGGAAGACGCTTGCCAGCGGAAGTGATGACGGCACTATTAAATTGTGGAATATTGCAACCGGCTCGGAATTGAAGTCCGTCAGACCGCAAGACCTCAGCGGCAAGGATTATGGAAATGTATATCCGTTAAAGTTCGGCCCAAAAGGTAATATTTTGGCTTATCCGGTGGACGGCTCAGGCAGCATTGCCTTGTGGAATATTGACGCCAACAGTTTCCTCAGATTCTCCGGTCGGCATGATGGCGGAATATTATCGTTAGCGTTCAGCCGCGACGGGCAAACGCTGGCGACCGGGTCAACGGATAAAGTCATAAAATTGTGGAATACGAATGATGGTAAAGAGTTAAAAACTTTAACAGGGCATAGCGATTTTATATGGTCGCTTTCGTTTAGGGCCGATGGAAAGATCTTGGTAAGCGGGGGCGGTGACGCCACCGTAAAATTATGGGATACCCGGTCAGGAAACCTACTATGTAACATGTTTTCAGACAGTCAGAGCGGAGATTGGTTGGTCACCACTCCAAATGGGTTTTTTGACGGAACGCCGCGAGCATGGAAGCAACTCATCTGGCGATTTGGAAACAAGACTTTTGATTACAAACCAGTCGAAGTCTATTTCAACGATTTTTTTCACCCCGGGTTGCTAAGGGACGTCATTGCGGGGCAGGCCCCGACGGCAAAGCCGGGGCTGGAACTTAATAGCGTCGACCGGCGGCAGCCCATCGTCAAAGTAGCGGTGATCGACGATAAGTCCGGAACCGCGGAGCTGAAACGGGTTGTCAGACTGGCCGCAGAGGTTACCGATGATCAAAGCGCTCCGCGGCAAGCCGGCGCGGTCAGATCAAGTGGTGCCAGAGACACCAGATTGTTTCGCAACGGCAATCTTGTTCGGTTTTGGCACGGCGATATCTTTATGTTAGGTACGAAGGACGGCTGCAGACAGATCGCTGTGACTGCAGGGTCTCCGCAGAAAGCCGTTTGCGAGGTTGAGGTGCCAATAACTGCGGACAAGAACGAGTTTACCGCGTATGCGTTTAATCATGACAACGTGAAATCGAATGATTCGGCGCCGGTGGTGGTTAACGGTGCCGCTTCGCTCAAGCAGCAGGGGTCGTTGTATGTTTTAGCGGTCGGGGTTAACAAATATGATTATCCGACGACTGAGCATGATCTGACGTTTGCGGTGCCGGATATCGAGAGCATTACGGCTGAACTCGAAAAGCGGCAAGCCGGGCTAAGGAAATACTCCGAGACCAACGTCATCAAACTAACTAATGAAAACGCGTCGAAGTCCGATATTATGCTGGCACTTGGACGCTTTCTGGATGACACGGCCCCGTTGCCGGCGACTCTTTCGGCTACGGTCCGAGCAGAGATCGGCAAGATCAAGCGTATCCGGCCAGAGGATGCGATCGTCATCTATTACTCCGGGCACGGAACTACGAGCGGCGATAGATTCTATCTTATCCCGCATGACGGGTTCCCAAAGAATGCCGCTGATAGCAAGACCCGGGATGCGATGCTGCAGAAACAAAGCATTTCCGATCTCGAACTTGCTGCCGCGCTTGAGAATGTCCAGGCCGGACAGATCCTGATGGTCATCGACGCGTGTCACAGCGGTGCGGTCGAGGGCGAAGAAAAACGCCGCGGCCCGATGAACTCACGCGGGCTCGCACAGCTTGCCTACGAAAAAGGGATGTTCATCCTGACGGCATCACAGAGTTTCCAGTCCGCAAACGAAGCCGCCAAAGTCGGCGACCGTGTCCTCGGTCACGGTTTTCTGACCTTCGAATTGCTCGAAGCAATGAACGACAGGACCGTCGACAAAGACAAAAACGGAACCGTCGTCGAGCGCGAATGGTTCGACTACGCCGTCGAACAAGTCCCCCGACTTCAACAAAAAACCGGCCCGCGAAAGGATGCTTTTGTACTCGGCCCCGACAACGCAGGCAATGTGACGCAGACGCCGAGAATATTCTATCCCCGCGATCCTAACGCAAGACCGTTTGCCGTGTTTAAGCCATAGTTCGCAAAAGCGTTGAAGCGCGGTTTGATCAAAGCAGACTTGCGAGCAGGGATGCTAGGTTCCGACAGCGGAGCTCTGACAAATTATTTCCAGTTTCCGAACAGTACAAATGGCGACCAGTAATATGGATGGGCATACGGTGCGTTCGGGTCGGTGTTGAAGGTAGGCTGGGTCGGGTCGGTTAACGTAAACGCGTCGAAGCTGCGGCGTGTGTTGCCCTCGGCTGGCGCGTATTTGCCGTACATCATGGCGATTTGGGTCCGGCGCATGGCTTCGGCCTTGGATGTTTCCGTTTTCTCGTAGGTTTGATAAAACTTGACCATCCATTCACGGGTCGAATCGTCGGCGACCGACCAGAGCGTTGCCATCACGGCCTTTGCCCCCTGTTTTTGGGCGGCGGCGCCAAAGCCTTCGATCTCGACGCCATTCGTTTTTTCACCGCCCGGTGTCGCGGTATTGCAGGCCGACAGCACGATCAGTTCGACATCCGTCAGAGACAGCGATCGAAGATCTTCGACCGTAAAGCGCTTTTGTTCGCCACCGCCGAGCAGCAGAAATGAATCTTTGTCATTTCCGGGATTGAGGCTGAAATGGCTGGCGATATGAACGATCGGGAATCGCGGCAGTGCATTTTCAAACGCGCTGAGCGTAAATTTGTCGTCGAGGAGTTTTTTACCTTTGATGACACCGCTCTGGCAGACCGGCTTGAGCGAAACCGCAGTGCCAACCGCGTCGGTTATGATGCAGTCCAGCTCGTCCGGCACCGCCTTGAGGGCGACAAAGCCCTCGGTCGCCTTTGAAACACCCACGCCAAGGGCGGTCCAGTTTTCCTTGCCGGTGACCGGCAGCATTAGCGTGTCGCGGCTTGCTAATGTCAATACGACGCTGGCAAACCGTTCGGCAAGATAGCCCTTATCCTTGTCCCAAAGAGCCGCGGTTGGCAAATAACGCAGCGTTCCGTCGAGGCTCCACAGAATAGTATCGGCATCAATGCCTTTCAGGTCGGCCTCTATCGGTTTGACGAGGATGTTGTAAAGTTTCTGCCCGGCGGGCCGTGGATCGAGCTTTGGATTTGTCAACGCCTTTCGAAACTCGGCAACGAGGGTGTTGATGTCTTTTTCCGGCACATCAACGGTATGGGCCCGCTGGGTACCTGCAGTGGTCACAATAAGATTGAGCCGACTCTCGCCAACGATGGTCGAAACGACAGCGATCCGGGTCGCTTTTAGACGCTTTAGCGTATTTTGGAGCGAAGAGTCGACCGAGACAATTCGCTCGTCCCGTTTACCGAAGGTGATCTTCAGATCATCAAGAAACTTTTGAAATGTTGTGTTCGCATCGGCGATCTGGGATCGAAGTTCGTCATAGCGGGCCTGATTTGGAAATTTACCATCGTCGTATTTTGCCCGTTCCTGATCGAGATCGCCAAATTCCTTAGCGAGCGACGTCATCTTGTCGCCGAGAGCATCATACTGTTTGATGGACTCACGCTCTTTTTCGGAAAGATCAACGCCCTGCATCAAGCTCCTCGCGACCTTATCCTCGCGACGGAGATATGCGAAAGTCTCCTCTTCCTTGAGCATGCCGAGTACTTGCTCAGCTTCCGAAATGCGGCCTTGGGCGATGAGCAGGTCGGCCAGATAGCGGTAAACACCGTCGATCGATCTAAGATACGTTTTCTGCAGGCTCTCGTCGACAGATTGCACCTCGGCCCGGACTTCCTGGTAGATGTTGACAGCCTGTTTGCCGTGCAGGATCGCGAGCTGAGGGCTATTCGTACTGTTTGCAGCAACCATCATGTTCGCTAACAGCAAAGCTTGGGCGGCCTTATATTTATACTCGTTGTTGATGGCTAATGCCTGCCGAAAATATCGGGCAGCCTGTTCGTAATCCGCAGATTTCAGGCTGAAAAAACCAAGATCGGTCAATACCACGACCTCGCCGCCTCGGTCGCCGATCTCGTGATAAAGCTTGCGCGACTGTTCGTAAAATCGGGATCCTTTTTCCTTATCGTCCCTTAGAAAATAGGCTCCACCGAGATTCCCGAGGGCGATCGCCTCAGTTCCTTTGTCACCGAGGTCTCGTGCGATCGCGATCGCATCGTTCAAAAAACCCATTGCCTTTTCGGGGTCGCCGGTGGCGATAGATAGCTTCCCGAGACTGTTAAAAGCTACAGCCTCGGCAGCCTTATAATTTATGGAACGGGCAGTCGACAGAGCTAGATTTATGTATTCGAACCCTTTTTGATGCTGACCAAACGCCGAATACGCCAGGCCCAGTAGGTTGTAGGCGGTAAACTCGACTACCTTGTCGTCACCGCTTTTGGCTAGCGGCAACGCCCGGTTGAGGTATTCAAAGGACCTCTTTGGCTGGCCGAGAACGTAGTAGATCTCACCTAGTCGTGCAAGTACTAGTGCTTGAGAGCTTTTTTCGCCGATCGATTCGGCCAACGCTAGGGCCTTAATAAGGTTGTCGATCGCCGCCGTCGGATCTGAAAGCGAATGGGCCCGGCCAAGCACGATCAACGCCAATATCTCGTCGCCGGTATCGTGAATAACTCGCGAGAGAGCCAACGCTTCGTTCGCGTTCTCGATCGCGATCGCCGTTTTGCCAAATTGGAGATTGAGCCCGCCGAGATAATTAAGGGTCACCGCCAGAGTGCTCTTGTCGCCGACACCGCGGGCAAGGGGCAGGGAACGCGTCAGATAGTCGAGTGCTTTTCGCGTTTGGCCAAGTTGCGCGTAAACAATACCGATCGAATACAGGGCGACCGACCGGTATCGTCTATTCTCAACTTTATCGACGATCGCGGCACAGCGGTCTGCCGAGACTATTGCCTTTGCGGGTTCGCCCGAATTGTTTTGCGAGGTCGCCAGGATGCCATACATCAATGCTTCGAGATCGGTCAGTTTTAGTTCGCTAACGATCTGAATGACGGGTTCGAGGATGCGTACAGCCTGCTTATGATCATTTGTGCGGATGGACAGGTAGGCCTTATTGATAAGAGCAGTGGCTTCAAAGGATTTATTTTTTGCCGCCCTGCTGACGTCAATAGAGCGGTCAAAATATTCGAGCGCCATTACTGTTCTGCCGTCGCGCGACCGCACTTCGCCCAGACTGTTCAATGCCGAAGCCTCGCAGATCTTAAATCCAGTTGCGTGACAGATATCGACAGCCTTATTCAGATTTTCATCGGCCTTGGCGGCCTCGCCGAGATCGGCATTGACCTTGCCGATATTTGCGAAAATGGTACCTTCAAGACGTTTGTCGCCCAATGACGACGAGAGTTTTAATGCCCGGCCGTAATATTCAAGGGCTTTCCCGTTTTCGCCGTCGGCGTTGGCTATGGCCCCAAGGCTGAGAACGGCATTCGCAAGGCATAAATCGTTTTTTTCCTCCGTACAGATCACTGCAGCAGAGTTCAGGTACTCGACGGCTTTGGCAATCTCCCGCATATCGTAATACGTTTTCCCGAGGTTGTTTCGGATCGTACCCTCGAGGATTCCATCCTTCACGGTTCGATTTATTTCGAGAGCCGCTTCGAAATTTGTTACGGCATTTGAAAAGTCGCCCATGTTCGAATAAACGAGCCCGATATTATTGAGGACTCCCATCTGAGCCTGCGGATTTTTCAGTGTCTGAAAAATGGTAAGAGCCGCGCCGTAATCGCCCAGTGCATCGGTGTTTTCGCCCAGCAGGTCGGATACACGTCCGAGGAAAAATACACCGGTCGCAGCGCATTCGAGGTCGTCCATCTGCTCGCAGGCATTTTTGGCGATCTTAAATTTTCCACGAGCGGCTTTGACCGCTTCAATCGTGCCTTGTTCTAGAAGGTCTGTCCCCTCGGAAAGTGCCTGAGATGCGATCGCGGAGATGCGGTCGCGGTCCGTCGGCGTCGGCGTTTGGCCGATCGCGGCAATGCAAAACCACTGCATCAGCGCGGTAACGAAAAGTATCGTAATGTTTCGCAGCAAGTTCACTTATTTGTATCCTGAAGTTTGGTGGCGATCGTCGAGCGGATCGGCGTCAATTTACCTCTCAAACTATTGTGTCAGTTTGATGCAAAACATTACAAGCAAAAGGTTTTCGAATTTCGGATAAAGGAATAAGGGAAACAGGTATTAGATTGGAAGTATCAGGAACAGTGCTTAAGGTGCGAGTCGGATGTTGAGGCTCTCCCCGATATGGTGGCGTGAATGCCCCGATCTTCTCGTTGTATACCGCGCTTGCCCGAAACTCATACAAAGCGAACGGATTTTTTGTCCACTAAGTTGAATCCATTACCCGTCGATGAGCGAATAAGGTGTACGTAGCACAATTTGCAGGGTTTTGTATGGGTGTGAGCTTGGGTGCTCATCGCACATGAAAGACTGAAGTCTGCGAGTTGGCTTTCTAAATTTGTACTTTTGGGAGATCCGTAATGAAAACTATACTTACTATCGCAATGGCCGCAACAATGGCTATAATTACCGCTTGTGGTGGAGCCGATACGGCGAACACCGCTTCGAATACAGCAAAGATGGCGCCGGCCAATAATTCGATGGCAAACACAGCGGCGGCAAACACCGCAACCGCACCGGCGAGCGACAACCCGATGGTTGGCGGCTCAGCGATGTTGAAGACAAAGGACATCATCGACAACGCAGTCAATTCCAAGGACCACACGACACTGGTCGCCGCCGTAAAGGCAGCCGACCTGGTCGAAACACTCAAGGGAGCGGGCCCTTTTACAGTATTTGCGCCGACCAACGAGGCGTTTGACAAGCTGCCTAAGGGCACCGTCGATACGCTTTTGAAGCCGGAAAATAAGAAAAAGCTGGCCGGTATCCTGACCTACCACGTCGTCGCGGGCAAGATGGACGCAGCGGCTATCGCAAAGGGTATCGAGGAAGGCAAGGGTAAATTCGAGATGAAAACAGTCGCCGGCGGCACACTGACCGCGACCATGGATGGAAAGGACGTGATCATCACGGATGAAAAGGGCGGCAAGTCGAAGGTGACCATCGCCAACGTAATGCAGTCAAATGGAGTCATACATGTTGTCGACAGCGTGTTGATGTCAAAATAGTGCCCTCCGAAAGGTGGTACTGAAAAAGAAATGACGCGAGAACTCTCCTGTCCTCGCGTCATTTCTTCGTTTAAAGGTCAAGGAACTAGCCTTTTCTCAATTCGGTCAGAACCTGCTTAGCAACAGCTTTGAGTGTGTCGAAAACACCGGTGCCGTTGGTTGCGACGGCCTCGAAGACCGGTTCGCCTTTACGGACGAGTTCGCCTGATAGGTCCTCGATCGGCGTAACGTTTGGCAGGTCGCGTTTATTGAGTTGGAGAACGTACGGAATCTGAGAGAGATCGTAGCCCTGGGTCTGGAGGTTTTCCTCGAGATTGTAGAGCGATTCGATATTGGCATCCATCCGCTCTTCCTGGCTGTCGGCGACAAAGACAACACCGTCGACGCCTTTTAGGATGAGCTTTCTGGACGCATCATAATAGACCTGTCCCGGAACCGTATAGAGATGAAAACGCGTCTTAAAACCGCGAACCGTTCCGAGTTCGAGCGGCATAAAATCAAAGAAGAGCGTCCGGTCAGTCTCGGTTGCCAGAGAGATAAGCTTGCCCTTTGCCTGTGGAGCCGTCGAATCGTAAATGTACTGGAGATTGGTCGTCTTGCCGCAAAGGCCGGGCCCGTAATACACGATTTTGCAGTTGATCTCACGCGAGGCGTAATTAATAAAGGTCATAAGTTCGGTGGTCGGTGGTCAGTGGCCGGTGGTCAGTTGAAGGCATTCAGCCCACGGGCAATCGGCTAACTACCGTTAACTAAATAAGCTGTCAATGTCCTCATCCGTGATCTCGGAGAAGAACGAATTCTGATTGAGTCTGAAATCCGCTGAATCGCGCGTCGCTTCGTCCAGGAGGCCGGCGATCTCAAAACTCGCGCGTTTTGAGCGTATCTTGACCAATCCAACTGTTGAACGCTCATCGAATACTATCACAAGTAAGCTGCGGCCGATCACGCTAATAAAGATGCTTTCACGCTCGCCCTCATGAACCACCGCGGGAAACGTGTCTTCACCGATCAGCTTGGCCATGCTGCTTGTAGCTGCGACATTTCCCGCCGCCAGCGACGAAAAGCTCGTCGTGTCCATGTCACCGATCTCGCCATGAAAGGCGATCGGCTGGCCATCACGGTCGACGAGAAAGACGACGCGCGCCGCGCACTCGACGCACAACCGTGCAAGGATGGCTTTGATCCGATGAAATTGATGTTCCTGAATTATGAAGGGCGTATCTGCCATTTATTTTGCCTGCCTGACGGCAGGGCTGAGGCTCAATTGTATCGCTGGTGAATTGTGTCTGGCAATGTGGACGGGTGAAACGATCTCAACCGCAGACTTAAAATTACCATAACGACGCGGCTCTCTACAAGCATTTTTTGGCGACCGTCGACACGAAGGTAATCGGAGCGGATTCCCATCGCGATAATTAGCTCAAGCCAAAACTAATCTTTTGGTCGTCCATAAATTTCATTGATACAAAAACCTGAAAAATGATAATATTTACCGGTTGGCGGCGCTCGCCGACCGGTTCGATCCAATTTGCGTTAATATGCGACCCTCGTCCGAAAGTTTCGGGAGCGGTATCCCACCGTCAATGAAGCATCAAGCAGAGCCCAAAGAAAATCCAGGTTTGAATTTTGTTGCGATCGGCGGCGGCAACGGGTTGTCGACGCTTCTTTCTGGGCTGAAAAAATTCGTTGGCTCAGGCGGTACGGAACCCATCTGGATAGAAAACCTGACAGCGCTCGTAGCCGTGACGGATGACGGCGGCAGCTCTGGACGGTTGCGGGACGAGTTGAACATGCTGCCGCCGGGCGACATCCGCAACTGCATGGTCGCATTGTCGGAAGATTCTCAAACGTTGTCGAAGCTGTTTCGACACCGCTTTAGCGGAGACGGGGACCTCGGCGGGCATAGTTTTGGCAATATTTTTCTTGCGGCTTTGACAGAGATAACAGGCGATTTTGCGGAAGCGGTAAAACTGTCATCTGAGATCCTGGCAAGCAAGGGTCACATTTATCCGGCTACGGTGGCCGACGTTCGGCTTGCCGCCGAGTTGACGGACGGCAAGGTCGTCCGCGGCGAGACCAAGATCGGGCATGTCGGGAGCATGATCAAGCGGCTTTTTCTCGAACCCGCCGGATGCAAGCCGCTGCCGGATGCGCTCGCCGCCATTCGCGATGCCGACGTGATAACGATAGGCCCCGGATCATTGTTCACCAGCCTACTGCCTCCGATCCTGGTCGACGGTGTCGGCGACGCCATAGCCGAGTCAATGTCGGTAAAGATCTTCATTTGTAATCTGATGACCCAACCTGGCGAAACGGAAGGATTCTCTGCGCGGCACCATCTGGAACTCGTCAACCAATATATTTCGCAAGTTTCGTTCGACTACGTGATCGTCAACGATCACAGGATCAGCGAGCAGCAGTTGGAAAAATACGCCGGCGAGGGAGCCAAGCAGATAGGGATAAAAGGGTCGATCTCGCGAGAGACGATCGAGGGAGCGGAGATCGTTTATGGTAATCTGTTGAACGATGGCGAAATGGTCCGGCACAATCCCGAGCGTTTGGCCCAGGCGGCGCTATTGTGTGCCGTCAAACGACGACAACTAGCGGCTCCCGGGAGCTAAGATTTACCAATTTCTATCGCGATCCGCATGTGATCGCCGAGGTATTCGCGGATATCGTCCCGGACTGTTTTATGTTTACCCGCGCGGAACTATCCATTTGTGAATTCTGATCTCGATATTTTGATTTTAGCGGCCGGTCTGGGGACGCGAATGCGGTCGGACCTGGCTAAGGTGCTGCACAAGCTTGACGGCCGTCCGCTGATCGGTTACGTCTGCCGTACCGCCCGATCTTTGGGACCGAAAACGATCTACACGGTGATCGGCCATCAGGGTGACGACGTCAAACGAGCCGTTTTGGACGAGATCGAAGAGGCGTCGGCCGCTTTCGTCGTACAAGAAAAGCAACTCGGAACAGGCGATGCCGTCAACTCGGCAAGAGAACTTCTGGCTAACAAGGATTCAACTCTTTTGGTACTTTCCGGCGACGTTCCGATGATCAAAGCTGAGACGCTGGCCGAGCTCGTGCGACTTCATCGCGAGCATCGCGGTCGCGGATCTGCATGCACCATCCTTTCAGTCCGTTTGAAAGACCCGAGCGGTTATGGCCGTGTCGTCCGCGATGAGAACGGAATATTCGACCGGATCGTCGAGCAAAAGGACGCGTCGGAAGAGATCAAGCTCGTCGATGAGATCAACTCCGGTATTTATTGTTTTGACACACGAAAATTGTTTTCTGCGTTGTTGAAGATCGGCAAAAATAACGCTCAGGGCGAATACTATCTTACCGACGTCCCGCATATTCTCCGCGACGAGGGTGAGGATATTGCGATTTATCAACACCACGATCAGCATGAGATCGAAGGTGTCAATGATCGCCGTCAACTCGCCGCAATGGAACGCGAGATCCGAATGCGAACGATCACGAGGCTCATGGTCGAGAGCGGCGTCAGCTTCATCGATCCTGAAAATACGTACATCAGCAGCCAGGCTGTGATCGGCCGGGACACGGTAATTCACCCGAATGTTACAGTCGAAGGCGAGAGTGTGATTGGCAATAACTGTGTTATTCGTTCGGGCACGCGAATCCATAACTCGAAGATCGGGAATGGCGTCGAGATCCGCGACAATTGCCTGATACGCGATTCCGAGGTCGGCGACGAATGTACGCTCGGCCCTATGGCTCACCTTCGCGGCCACGCGATCATGGCGGATAAGTCGGCGGTTGGAAATTTTGTCGAGCTAAAGAAAACGCTGCTTGGAAAAGGCTCAAAAGCCAGCCATCTGACGTATCTCGGTGACGCGACAATCGGGGAAAAAACCAACATCGGTGCCGGTACGATCACCTGCAACTATGATGGTAAAAACAAACACGAGACCCATATCGGGGATAACGTCAAGATCGGCTCGGACACGATGTTAGTCGCTCCTGTCACGGTTGGTGACGGTGCCGTCACGGGTGCGGGAAGTGTTGTGACGAAAGACGTGGAAAAAAATTCACTAGTCGTAGGAGCCCCAGCTCGTATGCTTCGTAAGCAACCATAATAAGATATGAAGTTTTTCCAAAACCAAAAGATACGGGGATCTTCGCTGATTGCCATTCTTTTCCTCGGAGCTTGCCAGTTCGTTATTTGCAAAGCCGAGATACCCGCGTCCAATACAGAAATTCGATCATCGCCAGACGATTCTTCAGACCTTCTTCCGGCGGACGGCGTGGAGTTTCAGAAGCTTATTGACCAGACGTATGACTTCAAGCCTAAAAAACTGACCGAAGCTCAGCAGACGGCCAAATCCGCCGAAATGGATAAAGTCTGGAAAAACGTAAAGGCCGACCCAAAAGCACTTGTCCCTTGCCTTAGGAGAGCACTCGACGCTCCGACGGTAAACAGTTTCTTCAGATTTGATGGGAGCACGTTGCTTTTCGACATTGATAAGTCTGAGGAATCAAAAAGGATTTTAATCCGATCATATGCCAAGGCAGATCTGGATGAAATCGATCTCCGCTATTGGGTCACGTATATTTTAAGATTTGGGTTAGAGGGTCTTGATACCTCTGCTGCTGGAGAGGCGTGGCTGAACGCTGAAAATCCGGGTTACTATTTGCCGCAGCACGGCACTCTAAAAGTAGATAAGGCCATTGGAGCTCTGGCAATCTTTGGAAGCATGGATGAGACATTCGCTACGCCTTCTCTTGTGACTCTTGCTTTGGGGCACAATCAACAAGACCGAGAAATGGCTGTGGGACTTTTACTTGACCAGGCAACGCCGGAAGCTTTCCACGCGTTAAAAAATCTCGATCAAAAAGCGCTATCGGACAGAGCTCGAACGCGAATTAATGACCTTTTGACAAAGCCTAAACTGATGGCCGCAAGAAAGGGAAAGCCAAAGATAACTCGCGAACAATTTCTAGAAGCTTTTACGAAAATGACCGAAGGAAACTCAGAAATGTTCATTAAACTTACGGTCGATGTGACTGACGGTGAAAAAGATGCGATCGCTGTGCTAAAAAAAGAGGACATCCCATTGGTCAGAAAGGCGAGGCGATTCATGGCTTCGACAGGTACGCCTCATATACCGGAATGGTATAAAAGTTTTACTGATATTTTGATGGCGATGGTCTGGGATCACGAGTTAATTGCATAAAAGGCATTGGGAATATATTAAATGTGTGGAATCGTTGGATACGTTGGAAATAAGCAGGTTGTGCCGTTAATCATTGACGGTTTGAGAAAGCTCGAGTATCGCGGTTATGACTCGGCGGGGATCGCGGTGGTGGATGACGAGCATCATCTCCACTTGCGGCGGGCGGAGGGGAAGCTGCGTAATCTGGAGGAAGCGATCCGGCTAAATCCGCTTGATGGGAATTACGGGATCGGGCATACGCGGTGGGCGACGCACGGGCGTCCAACGGAGGAGAATGCTCACCCGCATCGTGACCAGTCCGGCAAGGTGGTCGTTGTTCATAACGGCATTATCGAGAATTACCTGACGCTCAAGGAACGGCTTCAGGAGGACGGGCATCAGTTTTATACCGAAACCGATACCGAGGTCGTTGCACATCTGATCGGACATTACGTCGATCGAGAAGGGTTTTCGCTTGAACTTGCGGTTCGCAAAACAGTGGCTGAGCTTAAGGGGATCTTTGCGCTCTCGATCATTTCGGTGGATGAGCCGGACACAATTATTGCGGTTAGGGAAGGACCGCCGGTCGTTATTGGATTGGGCGACGGGGAGTTTTTTGTCGCGTCGGATATTCCGCCAATTTTGGCTCACACGCGTGACGTGTTTTTCCTGGGCGACCGCGAGATCGCAGTGTTGACCAAGGATTCTGTTCGCGTGACGGATTTTGACGGAAATGTGGTGGAACCGGTTCAGCAGCGGATAACATGGGATCCGATAATGGCGGAGAAGGGCGGCTTTAAGCACTTTATGCTCAAGGAGATATACGAGCAGCCGCGTGCCGTTCGCGACACTTCGCAGGGACGTGTGTCGCTCGACACCGGCAAGGTGTACCTCGAAGCGATGGATATCTCCGAGGAAGATTTCATCGGTTTGACGTCGATCAAGATCGCGGCGTGCGGCACTTCGTGGCATGCAGGGCTGGCAGGCAAATATATGCTCGAGGCCCTGGCCCGCGTACCCGTAGATGTCGATTATGCGTCGGAGTTTCGGTATCGCGATCCGGTCTTAAATGAGACCGATCTGCTGATCGTCATTTCTCAGTCGGGCGAGACAGCCGATACGATCGCTGCGATGCGCGAAGCTAAACAGGCCGGCTGCAAGGTGCTCGCGATCTGCAATGTCCACGGTTCGATGATCACCCGCGAAGCCGATGGCACGATACTCACTCACGCGGGGCCGGAGATCGGCGTAGCGTCGACTAAGGCGTTTACTTCGCAAATGGTCGCGTTGTATCTTTTTGCACTCTACCTAGGACAGGTCCGAGGCAAGATCGACGAGACTTACGCGAAAAAACTAGCACAGGACCTGGCGGAACTTCCGTTGAAGATCGAGCAACTTCTAGACGACGCAGACTCGATCGAGGACCTTTCCAAGGAGTTTTTCCGCGTTCAGGATTTCCTGTACTTAGGACGGGGCATAAATTTCCCGGTCGCCCTCGAAGGTGCGCTCAAATTAAAAGAGATCAGCTACATCCACGCCGAAGGCTATCCGGCCGGCGAAATGAAGCACGGGCCGAATGCCCTCATCGACGAAAAGCTACCGGTTGTCGTCGTTAACACGCGCGAAAATGGCAACGCCGCCAGCGAGTTGCGCTACGAGAAAACCCACTCGAACATCGTCGAGGTCAAATCGCGTGACGGCATTATCATCTCGGTGCTGACGGAGGGCGACACTATGAGCAGCAAGGTCTCAAGCCACGTCATCGAGATCCCCGAGACCTCCGACCTGCTCGGCCCGATCCTCTCGATCGTGCCTTTGCAACTGCTCTCGTACCACATCGCCGTCCGCCGCGGCTGCGATGTCGACCAACCGAGAAATCTAGCGAAATCAGTGACGGTGGAGTAGAATAATCTCAAATAAGAATCTGGCCCGCGAATAACGCGAAAATACGCGAATTACGAAATTCTAAAGCGCGTACATTCGCGTTATTCGCGGGCAAATCTATTTCTAATTATCCATAAACATGAAAGCAATTATCGTTCGAGAACTTGGCGAGCCTGAGGTGATGAAACTCGAGGAGGTCGAGTCACTTCAACCCGCTGACACAGACGTGCTTGTGCGTGTCCACGCGATCGGCGTCAATCCGGTCGAAACATATATACGCAGTGGAAATTACGCTAGCGTTCCGCAGCTGCCGTACACGCCGGGCAAGGACGCTGCCGGTGTTGTGGAAGCTGTCGGCGATGCGGTGACCAAATGGAAAGCTGGTGAACACGTTTACACGGCACAGTCGATTAGCGGAACGTATGCCGAATTTACATTGTGTGACGAGGTTGACCTCGGACGTCTGCCTGAAAATGTAAATTTTGAGCAAGGTGCCGGGGTCTGGACGCCATATGCGACGAGCTATCGAGCGCTATTTCAAAAGGCTGGAGCAAAGCGCGGTGAGACTGTTTTGATCCACGGTGCGTCCGGCGGTGTCGGAATCGCGGCGGTCCAGTGGGCGAAGAGTAGAGGTTTGACAGTCATCGGGACGGCAAGTTCGGCTGAAGGGAAGCAGCTTGTCACCGATCAAGGTGCTGACATGGTCTTTGACCACTCGACAGAAGGGTATCTCGACGAGATCAAGGCCGCTACGGGCGGTGCGGGGGTTGATGTCATCATCGAAATGCTCGCGAACGTTAATTTGCAAAGAGATTTTGACGTCCTAAAAATGTTTGGCCGTATCTGCGTTGTCGGCAATCGCGGCAGCCTCGGCTTTAATCCGCGGGTGATCATGGGCAAGGACGCGACGGTTACCGGCATGGCACTTTACAACGCACCGCGCGCGGCGTTTGACGAGATACATGCTGCGATATACGAAGGTCTGCGCAGTGGCTATCTTAATCCCATCGTGAGCCGCACATTTCAACTAGAAAATGCGTCGGACGCCCACCACGCGGTTATGGAAGACAAATCTCTGGGCAAAATTGTCCTCGTCACATAGATCTTCAGATATTAAGGTTACAGCTTCTTATTTGGTGTCAATAGCAGCTCGGTCGAATGTTCGGTCACACTCGGAACCGGTTCGAAGGGCCGGTCGTCGATAAGCTTATTGGTAGTCGCAACATTCGGCTTCGTCGGATCTTCAGCTCCCAAGGATCGGGCGTTTAACCGGTCAACCTTCATAAATAGCTTCGGATAATTGAAAAAGAAAATAGATAGGAGCAGGAAACCAATGACGGCCCCGATAGCCGACCCGTACAACAACTCCGGCCCGAGCAGGATCAGCTTGTAGTAGGCGGCTATGAACATCAAGAGACTAAGGCCTATAAGCCCAGCCACTGATAGTGACATCAGGCTGAGTTTGTTAAATCGTTCCTTACGCCGCTGGAGTGCCGCAAATTCTTGCGAGGGAAACTGTTCGCTGACCGCTCGAACGATCGCATCGAGCTTTATGCCGCACGAGCGGCAATAGTTTTGATCGACGCTGTTTTCGGAGCCGCAGTTTGGACAGAACATATCAGAACCTCAGATATTGTAACGCTTTCGACAGCGGCTGGGTTCAAAATATCGGAATCGACGTATGAAATAGAAGGCCGCGTTCGGGAAACGGTTACTTGTTACCGCATTTAGAAATGCCCTTACTGCGTGCGGGCTTCAGCAACTTTGAAATTATCCAATGCCTCGAACACCTGCAGCGCGTATTTTACGTTTCCAAATGGGGCCGAGACCTGGACGCCCTGGATCACATCTTTTACTTCATTCAAAGATTCGCGGGCAATGACGATGCCTTCGTCGCGGGCCGTCTCTTTGCTGATCTCTGAGGCTGTTCGCATGCGATCGAGGATCTCGGGCGTGACGTTTACGCCGGGGACTTCGTTGTGCATGAATTCGGCGTTCCGGTATGAGATCAGCGGCCAGATGCCCGCGACGATCGGGATGCGAACGTGCGGGATCATGTCGAGGAACCGTTTTAGCTGTTTTGTGTCGAAAACGGGCTGAGTGATAGCGTATTCAGCCCCGGCCTCAACTTTCCATTCGAAGCGGCGGATCTCCTCTTCCATATTTACGGCACCGGGATTGACGCCGACGCCGATCGAGAACGCGGTCGGTTTGCCGATCGGGTTGTTGCCTAGGTCGAGGCCGTGGTTGAGCTTGTTAACCATGTTGGTCAGGCCGATGGCGTCAATATCGAATACGGCGGTTGCATCAGGGTATGGTCCCATCTTCGGAGGGTCGCCGGTGATGAGCAGCAGATTGTGCAATCCTAATGCGGCCGCACCGAGCAGGTCGGACATCATCCCAAGTAAGTTGCGGTCGCGGCAGCAGTAATGCAGGACGGCCTCGATGCCGATCTCGCGTTCGACGAGCACGGCGGTCGCTTGGGCAGACATTCGTGTCTGGGCACGCGGGCCGTCGGGGATGTTTACACCGTCAACGCCGGCTTCTTTTAACAAGCGGATCGACTCGAGCGTTTTCTGTGCGTCGCAGCCCTTTGGCGGCAGGACCTCGACCGAGGTGACAAATTCGCCGCGGGCGATCTTTGCCGACCAAAGAGAGCGCTCCTCAGGAGCGACAACATGAACGTCTTCGGGCTTGAGCTCTGCGACGGTAACGGGCGCGTTTCTGATCGAGGCAACTGAAACACGCGGGCTGACAGATCGGATCGATTCGGCGATAAGCTTAATATGCGTCGGCGTCGTACCGCAACAGCCTCCTACGAATTTTGCTCCAGCCTGCACGAATCGCCTCGAAAATTCCGCCATATATTCAGGCGAGCCCATGTAGAACTGCCGGCCCTGAACATCGCGTGGCAGGCCGGCGTTCGGCTGCGCCGAGATTTTCCTGTCGGTCACGGAACGCATCTTTTCGATGGCGTTGAGGATATGATTCGGGCCCATTCCACAGTTGAGTCCGATGACATCCACCAAGTCGAGCTTATCCAGGTATTTCGTGAAATGTTCCGGCGTGTCGCCATAGAGCGTCTTGCCGTCCATCTGGATGGTCATTTGGGCCACGATCGGTAGATCGGAAAGCTCGCGTACGGCAAGGATCGCCTGCTCGATCATCGGAAGCTCGGAAAATGTCTCCAGAACAAATAGATCGACTCCGCCCTCGATCAGGGCACCGATCTGCTCTTTAAACATCTCTTTGGCCTCGCCGAAAGAGGTCGGGCCAAACGGTTCGAGCCGCAAGCCCAAGGGGCCGATAGCTCCCGCGACAAAAACCTTTTCGCCGGCGGCTTCGCGGGCGAGTTTGACGCCCGCGATATTGATCTCACGAAGTTTGCTCTCTAATCCGTAGGGCTGCAGCTTATGACGGGTTGCTCCAAACGTATTTGTTTCGATGATGTCGGCACCCGCATCGACATATTCCTGATGGACCTCGCGAACAAGGTCGGGAGCGGTGATATTCAGCTCATCGTAGCTGCGGTTGATGTACACACCTTTGTCATAAAGCCGCGTGCCCATCGCTCCGTCAAAAACGTAAATATGGTCGTCGTTGAGAAGATCGCGAAAGTTTTTCATAACAATTGCTGGCGGCGATCGGCGGTCAGGACGAAATTCAGAATGTCATCTGAGTGCTACGTGCCGCATGCTGATCGCTCAAAAAAAAGCCTCGCTAAAACAGCGAGACTTTTTCCGGAAACTTGTCTTTTAGCTGTTTAGCAGTTTATTTAACGTGGTCGCAAGTCGCACTAACTCACCACGAGTGTAAACAAAATAATGTGCCTTTACCGCGACAGTGTCAAGCAATGCGCGAAATGTTCAGTTTCCACCGCCCGAATCGTCATCCTCGTCCTTTTCCGTGATGAAATAAAACTTACCGGCATCCTCCGGCGATAAAGTCGCTCCAAATTTTGAAGCCGTGTATGCCAGGACGGCATCGGTTTTCAGCTTGAGTGCCAATCCAACAGGTTGTAATACTTCGTCCGGGACTACGCCGATGTGCTCGAGCCTGGAACCATCGCGCATGACAACATCAGCAATTGTGATGCTCATTCCGATCTTGATGATCGCAGCATCCGACAACGCACTCATCACACTGCGAAACGGGAATGTGACACTTGTCATGACGCTCCCGCTGCTGTAGTCGCCGAAGACGCGTGCCCGCTTTTCGATCTGGAGCACACGGGCGGTCATCTCTGCCGCGGACGCCGAATTCGAGTCGACAAGAACAATGACCTGCCCCTTATATCGTTTGTCCAGATCCAACACCTTTGTCATGCGTTCTTCTTTCTTGTCTTTGAATACAAGATCAGCAATTTTTACTTCACGATCAAAAAAGAAGCTTAGGAGATATTGCTCCATGACGACATAACCACCCGAGTTGCCGCGAAGATCTAGGATTAGATTGGGATATTTGTTGGCCTGCCGCATCATCTTGTCGACATCACCTTTTTCGACGACGAACGTATCCAGCTTACACGCGGTCAGGTCCTTGCTGATCTCGTGACACTTGAACGGGGAATACTTTTCTTTTTCGCCCTCTCTCTTATCTTTCTTTGCCTTTAGCTCCGCTGCCCACTCCTTGTCAGTGCTGGTCTTTGCCTTTATCGTGAGTGACTTCTCAGTACCATCAGGCTTTCGAAGCTTTAGATCAAGCGTGTTGGCGGGGTCAAGCCTGTATAGGAGATAATTGATCTTCCACAGATTATTTCTCGCGGGCGGATATTTGCCGATGTTAACGATCTGATCGCCAACCTCAACTCCCTGCACCGCCGCATCGCTTTCTTTCTTTATCGAGGTTACAAAACAAAGGTCGCCTATCATTTGCCAGGTCAGGCCATATTCGAAATGGTCCGTTCTGGAAGGCATCAGCATCCTCGTGTGCGAGTCGTCCAGGTCCATCAGAACCTGGGCGAGGACGCGATACATTTGCCAGTTGTACTCGAGCGTTTTTACCCGAGTTTTTGCGGTTTCGATACGAGCCTTAAGGTCCATACCGTGAAATTTGGAGTCAAAATAGTTCGTGTCGAGTATTTCCTTCATCTCATCAAGCATTCTCAGCGAATAATCGCGAGCCTGTTTTGATTCCGATGAGAGCTTTAGTTTCTGCTCCGCTTGTTGAGCGAAGACAAGTGTCGAGGAGACGGTCGCAATTACAAATGAAAAGAGTGCAATTGACAAGAAGGAGGTGGGTCTATTGATCATTTTAAATTACTTCCCAGTGTGTGGAATCCCAAATCGAACACAAACGTATTTTACCAGAAAAACCAAGTACGGCTAATATTTTGTGACGAAGTCAGAGGCTCATTTCACGAGAATATTCGCGGCTGTTATTTCCTTTGGCAGCGTCGACAATAATATGTGGACCGGCCGCCTTGCACCAGGCGAACGATCGGCGTTTTGCAATTTCGGCACGGCTCTTTTTCTCGGTCGTAGACGTACCAAATGGTCTCGTCACCAACGCTAAAATATCCGCCTTCGAGATTCTTGGGGTCGACCTCAAGATCGCCGGCGTGCGAGATCGCGAGTTGGAGGACGGCTCGAATGCATTCAAATAGTCTCGCGGAACGCTTGGCGGACAGGCGGTTTGCGGGAACGCGCGGATCGACACCGGCGGCAAACATCGCTTCGGCGGCGTAGATATTGCCGAGGCCGCAGACCTTCGTTTGATCCAGCAGAAACTCCTTTAGACTGCGTTTAGATCCGGCTAGCGTTTTTCGAAAATACTGTAACGAAAAATCGTCGGAAAACGGTTCAGGCGCCAGCTTGGCCAACTCTTTGGCGTCGTTCAACTCTCTCGTTTTGACGATCTTCATCAGGCCGAAATGACGCGGGTCGTCAAATACGAGACGGTCGCCGTCCGCAAGGCGAAACTTGGCGTGAGTAAATTTTGGATCGTCATCTTCGTCAGTAAGCAGGGAGAACCTGCCCGACATCCGCAAATGAACGATCAGTGTCCGGCCGTTATCCAGATGGATCAAAATGTGTTTACCCCGGCGACCGACCGAGATAACGGTTGAATGGAGAAGGTCGCGGGCGAAATCGGCGGGAAGCGAGGCTGGGGCGAGCCGTTCGCGGAGTAAGATAGCCTCCTGTATTTGTCGTCCTGCTACAAGGGTGTTCAGCGACCGCGAAATGAGTTCGACCTCGGGCAATTCAGGCATACGTCGGTGTCAGACTCGGGTGTAGTCGGTCAATGTAGTTTTGTCGCCCAGTACCGTTCCGGGGCTGACCACGGCGTTGCGCCCAATGTGACAGCTTCGTCCAATAATCGTGCCGCGAAGCTCGGCCGCGGCAGAAACGCGAGTATGTGCCCAGATAACGGAATCCTCCACCACAGCTTTTTCTTCGATCTGAACTCCCGGGCCGATGACGGAGTTCGTGATGTGGGCACCTGGTTTGACCACGCAGCCATCGCCGAAGATCGAAAGCGTATCGACGACGGCAGCCGTCGCAATTTCAACATCCTTTGAGCTGACCACGTCGAAGCCGCGGATCGTCGAGTCAAGAAAATCGTGATGAGCCGCAAGATAGCTCGCCGGTGTTCCGATGTCACGCCAGTATTCGGGTTTCATTATATACGCGAAAAAAGGCTTTTTGAGTCTTAGGATCTCGGGGAAAACGTCGTACTCGAACGACTTGTTTTCGCCCTTCGGAATAAGGTCAAGAATCGAGGGTTCGAGCACGTAAATTCCCGCATTTATCGTATTTATGTTCAGCTTCGCGAGGTCCTCGGGTTTGGGTTTTTCAAGAAATCGCAGTATGCGGGTGTCGGCGTCCGTTTCTACCAGCCCGTATGCCGAGGGGTCGTCTACCGGGACGAGAGCGAGCGTCGCTTCCGCATTATTATTCTTGTGGTGCGCAAGGATCGTCGACAGGTCGAAATCGGTCAGAACATCGCCATTCAGCACTACAGTTGTCTCTTTCATCCCGTCCGCCGCAAACCGATACGCTCCGCCGGTCCCGAGCGGGCTTGGTTCCGAAATAAATTGCAATTTTACGCCGAAATCGGAGCCGCTGCCGAGAAGATGCTCGATCTTGTCCGGCTGGTAACTAAGCGACAAAGTGATGTCTGTGATACCGGCAAGCCGCAGAATATCGATCTGATATAACAGAAATGGCCTATTTGCGAGCGGAACGATCGGTTTTGGAGTATAAACGGTCAGTGGACGGAGCCTGGTTCCTTTTCCGCCTGCCAATATTACTGCTTGCATAGTGATTTACCGAAATAAAGCCAAACTCTAAGACTAAGAGACCGCTCTCAAAAAATCAAAACAGGTATACTCATCCAGTGTGACCAACAAAGACAAACATGGATAAATACCGTTGACTTGATTGAGTCTGACATGCTAGTTTTAGATACACAGGTTCGGCGAATGTAGACCTGTATTACCACCACAGAATGTGTTCTTTCTGACGCAGGGTTTTTCTGCAGCCAAGCCTGGGAAGTTTCTCAAAAAATGAATTTCGATAAGACAAAGGCAATGCGTAATGCTGAAAAGCATGTCGCACATGGTCGAATTCGGGCAGCGATCGCTGAATATCGAATGGTCGTCGACAACGACCCGCGAGATATCGGCACGCTGAACATGCTTGGTGACCTCCACGCCAAAAATTCGGAAAAGCGCGAAGCGGTCGACTGCTACATGCAGGTCGCAGAGCACTACGGCACGCAGGGCTTCTCGCAAAAGGCGATCGCGATATACAACAAGATCTCGCGGCTCCAGCCCGATTCGATCGAGGTTTCGATCAAGCTTGCCGAGCTTTACAAGGTGAAGGGTTCGCTGTCGGAAGCCCGTGCTCATTACACGACGCTCGCAGAACACTATCAAAAGAACGGCCGCAAGTTTGAGGCCCTGGCGATGTGGAAGCAGATCGCCCTGCTCGATCCAAACAACACCGAGGTTTGCATGAACCTCGCCGATTCGTACATTCGTGAAGGGCATCGCGACGATGCAGCCGAGGCGTACGCCGAGGCCGGAACAAGGTTCAGCCGCTTGGGCAGAAACGACGACGCGATCCGGGCGCTGATGAAGGGTCACGACATTCGCCCAAATGACCTGAGAATTCTCGACGGCCTGGTCAAGGCCTATTCGGCGATGGGCAGGGCGGGTAAGGCGGTTCATCTGCTGGAGGACATTCTCGAAGACGAGCCCTACAACCGCGACGTTCTCTATCTGCTGATCGACTGTCATATCCAATCGCAAAACGCCGCCGGCGCCGAACAAGCGGTCATCAAGCTTGTCGAACTCGAGCCGGCAAATTACCCGAAACTGCTCGATCTGATCCGCATTTACCTGAATGCGGACGATTCGGATTCGGCTGCCAGGATATTGTCGATGTCGTCCGAATACTTGCTTGCTGCCGGTCAGGGTGACGAGTGCAAACGCTGGATAACCGAGATACTCGAACGAGATTCCAACCACATTGGAGCTCTGCGGCTTCTGGTTCGCCACGCTTCGTGGGCGCAGGAGGAGATGGCTTTCACGATCTCTCTCTCCAGGCTAGCCGAGGCTGCGAAACAAGCAGGGTCGTCCGGCGACGAGAGATACGCACTCTCCCAACTTGTGATCGTCCGACCGTTCGAGTCGAACTATGCGGACCGACTCAGAGCCTTAAACGAAGAACACGGCTTTGAAGAGGAGCAGGTCGACGCGGAACTGGTCAAGGCACAATTCCAGAGATTCGATGCCCCTGAAGACGATCAGCCGGCACCCGTTTCGGTCGTCGAGCAGACCGGTTTTCAAACTGCGAATGACTTGAGCGAATACAAGCTCCAGCCGGTGAAGTTTCCGCCCGAATTTGAGAACAATGGCCGCATCGTCCAGGACGAGGTCGAGGCAGACGTCGTCGGTGAAGAAATACATGTGTCGGGCCTCGGGCATTCGGACGACGAGAGACTTCAAAGGGAGATCGAAAGCATCTCTTTCTACATCGATAACGACTATAGTGAACTCGCCGAAAAGGCGATCGGCGAACTGACGGCGGAATTTGGCGATCGCACCGAGATCCAGGAACTTAAACATCGACTGACGGCGGTACCCGAAGAGGCTGTGCCGGCCGAGCATGTCCAAGTCAGTTCGCTCGGCATCAACGAGATCCGCTCCGAATTTGGGCTCGATGACGTTGAAGCGCCGGCAGAGGGCGACGACTACGAAACCCACTATCATACGGCCGTCGCCTATCAGGAAATGGGCCTGACGGAAGACGCCATCAAGGAATTTCAGGACGCTATCAACCTGGTGGATCCCGATGACGGGACCCGGCGGTTTTTTCAGTGTGCCAATCTATTGGGCCACTGCTTTTTCACCAACGGGATGGCCAACCTTGCCGTAAAGTGGTTTTCACGGGCACTCGAAACGCCCGAACTGAGCGACGACGAAACCCAGGGATTGTGGTACGAACTTGCCCTCGCCTACGATGCCGACGGCGATCATGAAAACAGCTCGCGGTACTTCGAACAGGTCTACGCCGAGAATGTTGATTTTCGCGACGTCGCCGAACGCGTGAAAAATTCGCTCGTCGGCCACTGATCGGTGACTCACGATTCCAGACTGATTTCCCCTGTCCCAACTGTCCCCGCAATCTCCCGCAACTCGGATTTGAACTTCGGACTTCCAGTCTCCGTCTTCCGTTACATATAGGCGGTTGTAATACAAACTGCTACAAAATTGTCACAGACTTGTACAGCCAGAAATGCCAGCCTCCTCCTGTAACTATTGCAGGTGCATCAGTTATGGTGGTAACGGGGAGCCTCGGACTGCTATCACCCTATCCCATTCGATTTCTTGAATTAGATTTTGTAGTAAAGCCCCGATCTTGAGACTCAAACTCGGGAGTTGGGGCTTATGACTTAGGCTTCCACTTCAGACTCCCGACTGAGACTCCAGAATGAATTGTCAAAGATCATTCCGGCCGCGGCAAAGAACAATCAACCACGGCCGTCGAGCTAATATCCATTTTACCATTCCAGTCAAGAAGTTGGCCTGTGCGGGCGGCAGGACCGAGATTCTTTTCGGCTAGTAAAAGAGAAGATACCTTTGCTGACAAAGATATCCCCTGGGTACCTTAATAGTTGACAATATATTTTCGTTCGGCTTGATGGCACTGCCCGCCATTTCTGTTTATTAGTATACGGATCTCAACAGGTTTAGCTGCGTTCAGCAAGACGCACTCTGTACAAAGTATTGGACGCGACATTATGTGCTGCCTCCCTCCACAAAGAATTGCAGGATTGCGGGCCTGACGTCATTTTTTCGAACACAATTTTTCATGATGTAACGTCATACCCTGAAACAAAAAAAGACGCGGCCCCGGCTGCCGCGTCTTTTTAATTACCTATGGGAAAATCTACTTGATCTCCCATGTCGTCCCGATTGTAAACGACCGCCCGCGCGCCGGTGCAAGAACAAACTGCTCACTGTACGGATGATTAAACATATTCGAAATGCCCAGGTTTATGTTGAAATTGTAACGCTCCCGGAGGAAGTAATAGCCTCCACTCATATTATGTGACACGAATCCAGGCTCGGGCCCACCATTACCGCCCTGATTGACCGGCAGCAAAAACGACGGCGAGAGCCTGTTTTGACGCGCAACCAACCGAAGCGTGTAGTCGAAGAAATATGACTTGCCGTAGTTGTTCCATCGCAAACCCACGTTCGCCCGGACCGGGCTGATGAAATCCAACGGCGCATTTGTTTTCGTATCGTCGCCCCGCAGATAGCTGAAATTACCGTTCGGCGTGAGATAACCCAGACTGATCTTTAGCGGCATCTCAAACTCGGCCTCCACGCCTTGTATTCGAGCCAGATCGACATTTTGAGTCTGGTAAATACGGGTCGCCGGTCCCGGGCGGTTAAGAAAAATAGGCTGACCGCTTCTGTCAACCGCCGGAACAGTTGCGAGAAGATCTTTGTACGAGTTCCTGAAATAAGTCGCTGACGCGGCAAATTTGGAGTTCTTAAATTTAACACTCGTGTCAATGTTAGTCCCTGTTTCAGGTTTCAAGGTCGGGTTGCCCACCACAAATACGCCGCTTATAGAACCTGCTCCCGTAAAGAATAGTTCGAAAATATTTGGCGTCCTGAACGATCGTCCAATACGCCCGGTCAGATCGACGTTCCGGCTTAGTCTATAGACGGCGCCAAAATCGCCGGTCGCAGAGGTGTGCTCTATATTTAGCCCGGACGCGAGGCTACTGATTCCGAGCGAGTCGGTTTGGTCCTGTCTGAGCGGCGGAAGTGCAAACCCAGTAGTCGACTGCGAGACCGTCTTAAAATTATCGACCCTGAAGCCGCCGACCAGCTTGAGCCTGCTAGACACGCGGAATTCGTCCTGCGCAAATCCTGCAAAGTTGCTGAGTCGTGCATCCGGAACGCTTCTTGAATTACTAAAGGTTCGATTTGTCGAAGATGGCGTTGATGCCGAAATGGTCAGCCGCCTGTCAATATTGGTGTCACGGAAAAAACTGATACCCGCGGTCAGACTATTGCGGCTTCCGAGAGCCCAATCTGTCTGCACATCGAAACCGGCAGTTTTGGTATCGGTAACCGTTTCGCTGAACTGGTACAGGCCCGGAAAGAACGGCGGTGCGGGCGGCACTGCCAAAATGTTTGTGAAATTACGATACTGCGTTTGATAAAAACCGCTTACTGAAACATGTTGCAGATATTTTGACAACGAAACCGCGTCATACTTACCGCCCACTTTGTCTCGATTGGAAAAAGGGAAGAACCCATTGAATGTGCCGACCAGCCCCGCCGATCCGATATCTGCTGCACGGCGGCGGTCGTAATTGAACTTGATCGTATTTTTGTCATTCAGGAACAGCCTGACAACCGCGACCGAGGAGCTCCCGTGAGACTGCGAATTGAGAGCTTCGCCGCTGTCGCTGATGCCAAATGTTTGATCCCGGAGATCCTTTAAAAACGCCGCGTTTGGCTTTCCCGTAAAATAATTATTAAATCGTTCGAACGATTGAGCGACTCGGAAAGCAAAATATTTGCCCGAGCCATTCAGTGCCAGATTTGCACGACGGCCCTTTTCATTGCTGCTATAAAACGTATCCAGAGCCCCGCCAAACCTGAAACCGTGATCGCGTCGAAGCGGCGTATCGCGAGTAATAATATTGATGGTGCCGCCAAGAGCATCCGTACCATACAGCACCGACCCACTGCCGCGAATGACCTCAACGCTTTCTATCTGGGAGGTTTCAACCAGCCCCATCTCAACCCCCGACTGCCCCGTCGACGTGCGGCTGTTGTTTAGGCGTTCGCCATCGACAAGGATCAAGACCCGGTTGCTGTCCAGCCCGCGAATACGCGGCCTCACCTGGAATCCGCCCTCATTAACCGTAGAAGTTCCCGGTAAAGTGCGAAAAATGTCGCCAATCGTATTCACTGCCTTTTTCTGAATGTCTTCGCGACCGACAACGCTCACGGGCACTGGTGTATCATCGCTCGTGATCTGCCCACGCGTCGCGGTGACGGTAACGGCTTCGGAAATGCCGCCCGGACTAAGCACAATATCCTGGGAATCTGATGCACCTTGTTTTATCGAGATATCTTTCGCGACGGTCGGGAAACCCATCGCTCGTACGATAAGGCGATAATCGCCTTCGGATAGCTTGTCGATGCGAACGATTCCATCGGAACCGGTTTCGACGCTTCTAACACGCTGGCCATTAATCGTTACATCAACCGTCGCCCCGGGGATCACGTCCCCATTTGTATCCTTAACACTAATTGTTAAACCGGACGCCTGGGTTCGCCGAGTAGGCGATTGAGCCCAAGCAGTCGTAACGAAGAACAGAGATAGAATAAAAAGAAATAATACTGAGGATCTGGACATAATTAAAACTCCGCATTCATTGCTAAATAGACGCATATTACCGACCCAAAAATTTCACAATACCAAATTTAGCCTGCATGAAAGAGTACGTAATCGTTAAATTAAGCTATCGACCTACATTAAAATCACTAATCATAGTATTGAGGCTGCCGCGACCAAACATCTAAAAATCTGTTCAGCCGTCTCGCTGATCTATCTTTGGCAATCGGTGTGCCGTACCGGAATCGTTATGTTTATTGATATTTCGCTCCGCATGAATGCGAAAAAATACACAGGCGCCAAAAAAACAGCGAAAAACCACGCCCCACGAAACTGGGATCAGGTCTAATAAAACAGGGGATAGCTTTGCTGCCAAAGATATCCCCCGAACAACTTCTGAACCGGCTAAGGTTTAGAAATCGAAACGCGCTCCAAACTGGATGATCCGGGGCGTGTTGTAAATTGAAGTGACGCGGCTGAAACTGTTGCTGTTAACGTCTAGTCGCGCGTTTGTGTACGCCGAGCTTGTGCCGAAAAACGGAATTTGTTTATTCAGCACGTTAAAGGCCTCGACGCGAAACTGCAGCCGGGTTGTTTCCGAGATGTGAATGTTCTTGGCAAATCCGGCGTCCCAGTTCATATAGGGTGCTCCGTTCAGACCATTTCGCACCAGGTTTCCGGTCGATCCCGCCTGATCAAAGAAGAGTACCTGGCCTGGAAACGGAGCCTGTCCGAGGGGGCTTGCCGCTCGAACGCTCGTCAGAGTATAGCCGGCCGGGAGTTTTTGATTCAAATCAAAGCAATTGAGTTGCGGCTGTCCAGTCGCATTTGCCGTAGCACACAATATTTTTGGATTGAAGTAATAGATCCCGTTTGGAGTGTTGAATATGCCGGTTAGTTTTCTCAACTCGGGTAACGTCAACGAAGTGGTCGCCGATTGTCTTCCTGATTGGAAGGTGATCGTCGACGTCGACCGCGGATCAATAACACCGATCGGCGGACCCGAAACCAAATTCACGATCGAAGTAAATTGGAATCCGCCTAAAACTGCACTCATCCAACCGCCCTGATTAAGAAATTTCTTGCCCTTGCCGAACGGCAGTTCGTAGATCGCGTTGAAATTAAAAGTGTGCGTTCGATCGTAATCCGGACGCGAGAAGTTCAGATTCGGATTGTTTCGATCCTGGAGTTCGCCCTGACGGTTCTGACCTTCATCGGGAACGTCGGTCAGAGTTTTTGCAAACGTATAATTCGCCTGGAAAGAGAATCCATTGGTAAAACGGCGGCGAACCTCGGCCTGTAACGAGTTGTAACGGTAACGGCCAGTGTTCTGAAGAATTTCATCCACAAATATGTTCGGATTGTTAACCACGGGCACGGTGCCATTTAAACCGTTCAATAAATAAAACTGTGCCAGCGAGCCGACTCTTCCCGCTTGAATTAGCGGCAGGATCGTCCCGGTATTGTTCAAAAATCCGCCGTTTGTTAAATTGCTAAATACGTTCAGCGGCTGGCTGCCAGCAATACTTGAATTGTAGCCAGCGTCCGTGCAGATGAATAAAGTGTCAAATGCCGTTGAGGCACCCGGACGTGTCGCCCCTTGAAGGCGGCAATTTTGCTGGGCTTTGCGAAAATCCGACAAAAAGCCGTTGTCGTTCAAATTAACCTGATTAAACGTGGTAGTCCGGATCAGGTCGTTGCTGTGCCCCCCAACGTATCTGATCTCAAGCACCGTTTTGGCTCCGAGGTTATGCTGAATGCCAATATTATATTCCAGCACTTTTTGAACCTGTAGGTTTGGATCTACACCGAATACCTGGGCGCCGCCCTGGTTAATATTATTCTGGAGAAAAGAAAGCGGCGGCGGGGTGAATCCCGGTGTGGGGAAGGTTGGAATGGGCCCTAATCCATTTCGCGGGGTCAAAGCAGATGCAAAGGTGGTTGAACCATTAACCACGCTACTTGTAGATGACCGCAGCCCCGGATTGCCGCTCAGCAGCGTGCTGGTTGATTTCACATACTCGTCATTAACGTAATTCATGCGGAAACCGCCTCTTATGACAAAACTACTGCCAAGAAGGTGCCCAAACATTCCTTTTTCAAATTTCGGCGAGTAAGCAAAGCTCACGTTTGGCCCGAAGTTATTTTTGTCAGGTTTGGTAAAGGTCCCTTGTTTTCCCGTGTTGCCGCCGATAGTATTGAGGCGGCCGTTCGGGTCGAGAATGCTTTTTACCAGATCGTTATTTACAATAACCGGCTCCAGATAATTCCCCTGTGAACTGTGAAGCGGCGTGTAATAATCGTATCTAAGCCCCAGATTAACAGTCAGGTCCGATCGCAGACGCCATTGATCGGAAACGTAGCCCGAGTAAATTTTATAGTCTAGTGGCTGGACGTTGGCGGTAGAAGCATATTGGTTATCTACCAGATTAAAGGTTTGGCTGCCGCTGCCGATAATGCCGCCAAGCAAATATCTCAAGGAATTAGCCCTGGCCAGATCAGTTGTATTGATATTGGTGATCTGACTTGTTGTCAGACTCGGCGTATTTAAGTTTCCGGTGGTCGAAATATTATAGGTGGGCAGCACCCCAAAATTATCAAGGGATCTCAGGTTATAGGATTCGATCTGACCACCAAAACGAAACGAGTGATTGCCGATCGAATAGACGGCATTGTCCTGAATATTTCTGTAATCCGTATCACGTCCCTGGTTGGTGAAGGAGCCTTCCGGATTGGTTACTAGCCCCAAACCGCCGATAAAGAAATTCGACGGGATGTGACTTTGGTTAAAGAAAGGCTTCGCGAATTGAAAACCGCCCCGGACTTCATTTGAAAAACTTGTTGTAGGCGTCGTGCGGAAAGCTATACTCAGGAACTTTGTCGGGTCCGTTTGATCGACAAACGGGACCGTCGCAAAGCCGGAGGCAATATCCGGACGGGAATTGTGTTCGACCTTGTTTTTGTAGACAACGTTGAGTGAATTCCGATCGTTGATCTCCAAGTCGTATCGAAGCGCCCACTGGTCGCGCGTTATCGGATTTTTGATGTTGAAATTTATCAGCTGGGTCAGATTAATTCCGGTTGTGATTCCATTTCCGGTAGTCGGCAGCTGGTTTAAGATCCGCGATTGGATAACCGGATCGACGCCGAGCACGCCGCCCTGCGCGGCCGTTAACGGACTTGAGAATCCGGTTCCGTTGAGGACGTTAATGGTTCTTGGCTGGCCTGTTACTGTATCTGTATAGGTAAAGGTCCCGGCGCGGGCCGGCGTCAGCAACGTGGTCGCACTGGTCGAAACCTGCTGTGCAAGGCGAAAACCTTCGTAGTTGAAAAAAAAGAACGCCTTGTTCTTCACAAGAAATCCATCGCTTTGTCCAAGATTGACAAAGGGCGATGGTCCGCTAATGGTGCCGCCAAATTGATTTCGATTCAGAAAGGGTTTCGGGAGAGCCTTGCCCGGTGTTGCGTTATTGAAAAAATCGTTGGCGGCAAACTTGGCGTTACGATTGAACTCATACAAGTTGCCATGAAATTTCGAGCCGCCGCGCGGCGTTACCAACTGAACCAGCGACGATCCTCCGCCCTGCTCGGCACCTGCATTTTGCGTGGTTACGGTAAATTCGCCGGTATCATCGACAGTCGGGCGGTCATCGACAAACGCACCGGAACGAATAAAATTATCCTGAACATTTAATCCGTCACGCGTAATGGTTGTCGATGACGAGCGCTGCCCGTTGATCGAATCTGTCGTTGGTCCCGCACCGGCGGTCAAGTTGAGCAGCGACAGCGGGTTGCGACCGTTTAATGGCAGCTCTCGAATCTGCTCGCGGCTGATCGTCGAACTTATTTCCCCATTTGTCGAGTTGATCTGGTCGCTTCCGGCGGTGACGGTTACTTCCGCACTTACGTCGCCTACTTCCATGGCGATGCTGATCGAGTATTCGCGCCCGGCGTCGATCTTTACATCCTTAGCGACAAAGGCCTTGCGTCCGGTTGAGGTCACTTTTACGTTATATGTGCCAAACTCAAGCTGTGGAACCGTAAACGTACCGTCACCATTTGTCACGACGGTTCGCTCTGACTTGGTTTGGTTATCTGTGACGACGACGGTTGCGCCGGCAATCACGCCGCTGGGGTCGGAAACCGTACCCACTATTCGCCCTGAATTTGATTGGGCAATAGCGGTAGTAATAAATATTACAGACACTAGTGCCAGACTAAATAATGTTTTCATTGTGTCTCCTTGAAATTTAATTCCTTGTTTATCCATGAAGAGAAAATATAGAAGCAAACATTTTGGGCCGGAGAGAGTTGCCAATTACTTGGTGTATTGCTCAAAAAATGCTTACCGACTTTTTAGGATCAAGAAGTATTCCATTAAATCCTTCCTGCCGAGCATTAAGCTAAGCTGTGTATTTTCAATGAGTTATAGCGTCTCAGTGCAGAAGGGCAATTCGGGCGGTATCCAGATGATGATAAAAACTATCATTTCATCATTTCCGAAATGATATTTTGGTGCCCATAAGCGGTTGAAAATTTCCTTTGATTTCATGCCAATGAGACTTAAAATCCCCCAATCGCCATCCCGCACAACGCGTTCAAACTATTGAACACATTCGACTTAGCCCGTTGCTCGTCAAAGAAAGAAAGGGCAAGATTTGTGCCAATGCGGCGGATCGTGTCGCCTTAATAGATTTGGTGTGAATAACTAAACGATGAATATCGTTCCGATGAGCGAGTTTCTGATTCTTGAGAAATTTATAAGATAAAATCGGAAGTTTCGGATTTTTCGAAGAAAAGAATTTGGTGATGAAGGGGCAGGAAGTTTAATCTATTGAACGATTTAGCCTGACCGTCCCGTCACCCACAATTGCGGTGGTTTATGTTCGCCGACTTGCGTCATAAGACCCGATGACGCGAAATGGCAGTGAGCTCAAATTTGGCTGGGATTGGATAGACCGCCGAGTTTGGTGGGAGATGTTAGATGAGGATATAATCTGACGCTATGGTGGAACGCCTGACGGTGGTTTTTTTTATTGTGCTGTGTATGCTGCTTGGGTTTTACCTGATCCTGGCACCGTGGGACGCGCTTTTTGGGCCGTGGGGCGACAACTACCTGCTTGCTTTTGTTGCGGACAAGGCCGGATCTCCGGTGATCCGGAATGCGATCGCTTCCAATTGGGTCCGCGGCGGCGTGACCGGGCTCGGTGTGCTGAACATGGTCATCGCGTTTTGGGAAATAGCTCATTTTAACAAGAGCGTTCAGATGCTAAAGCAGGGGCAAGACTCCGATCCGAAATGAAAGCTCCGTTCGAGCGTCCAGCGGTTTATCTCATAACAGAAGGACTGGCGACTCTGGCAAACTATCCGGAAATTCGCGAAAAGATCCTCGATGTCGTTCGGCTTGCGGTCGACTGCGGTGTATCGATGGTTCAGATCCGCGAAAAACACCTTAGCACTAAACTCTTATTTAATTTAGCTTCAAACGCGGCTGCGATCACCGCGGGAAGCCGAACAGCGTTGCTGGTCAATGACCGGGCTGACGTCGCCATGGCGGCCGGAGCTGACGGTGTTCATCTGACTTCAAGTTCACTTTCCGCAAAGACCGTACGCACCTTTTTCGGTAACGATAGGTTGATCGGTGCGTCAACGCATTCGGCGGACGAAGCGATCAATGCGGCCGCAAACGGAGCGGATTTTGTTGTATTCGGGCCGGTATTCGAAACGCCCGGAAAGCGTGATGTGATCGGGATCGACGAACTCACTCAGGTTTGCTCCCGGCTCGAGCCGTTTCCGGTCATCGCACTCGGCGGGATCGACGTGAGCAACTATGAGATCGTGCTTGAGGCCGGTGCGGCCGGTTTTGCGGCAATAAGGGCGCTAAATGATCCGGAAAGTCTCAAAAGTCTTACGGCTGCTATGTTTTGAAATAACCCTGCGAAAGTTTATGAAGTCCTCCGACCAACTTGTTTGCCTGTCGATCGCTGGACTCGATCCGTCGGGCGGTGCCGGGATCATTGCCGATATCAAGACGTTTAGGGCGTTCGGATGTTATGGCGTGGCGGCGGTAACGTCATTGACCTTTCAGAACACCGAAGGCGTCTATGGCTCGCAGGATATTACGGCGGAGGTAGTGCGAAATCAGGTTCAGCCGGTGATCGACGATCTTAGCGTTGCCGCCGTCAAAACCGGGATGCTCCCTTCACGGAGCGTTGTCGAGGAAGTCGCTCGTTTGATCGGCGAGAACGGGCTTGTAAATATTGTGGTCGATCCGGTCGTGCGGTCTACTTCCGGATACGACCTGATCGACGACGACGCACTCCGGTCGCTGACACGAACACTGTTTCCTATCGCAACCCTTGTCACGCCAAACATACCCGAGGCCGAACGGATAACCGGGATCACGATAACCGATGAAGCGGATTTTGAACGAGCTGCGAAGATGATGCAGTCAATGGGTGCGGTCAATGTGTTGATAAAAGGCGGGCATCCGGGAGAGCGAAACATGCAGGGCCGGGAAAAAAAGGCTAGAGACTATCTTTTCACCGCCGATGAACGAGAGGTCTTCGACGCCGCATTTATCCAAACTACCGCCACACATGGAACCGGATGTACCTTGTCCGCCGCGATCGCAGCAAACCTTGCGCTTGGAAATGAGCTTTCCGATGCGGTCGAGATAAGCAAAAAGTTTGTCTTGGGTGCGATCCGCAATGCCCCGAACCTTGGCCACGGTAACTCGCCGATCATGATCTGATCATTTTGCGGGTGTGAAGATGGTTGGCGACAGATATGTTACGCCGAAGACAATGCCCGTCCGTGGGCTAAACGGCGTTAAGCCAAAAACAGCGGCCGTGTCGAACCGTAAACCAGAAGCCTTGATCTGCGTGCCAAACCGTGCCTGCCCGATGCTCTCCGTTCCCAAAGGAGCCCCGTTTTTGCGCGTATTTTGGCGTCCATTGACCTCGCCGACCACGTTGATACGGTCGTTCACCCGGAAAATGCCAGCCAGGCCGTAGAGGAAAACGTCATTTTGCGAGAAAGACGCAAGTGGAGCGGTCATGATCTGGATGCCTAGGTTCGCAAAGACATTAACTCGTGGAACCTGATTTACAAATGCTCCGAATTTCTTTTGCAGGAGTATCTTGCCAAAAACATTTATCTGGTTTGTTCCGATCCCGCGAGCCTGATCGGTGTTGGGCATTTGGAAGCCAAATTTGAAGCCGAGCGCCGGCAGAGTTTTTGTCTCAGCCCTCAGCTTAAGCTTTACCGACATCGTGAAATCATCGAAATCATTGGTTGAGTTGCCGGTGACATTTAGCGGGATCGCTGAGGTCCCACGCGAATTGATCGCGACAAATGTTTGCAGGGCACCTTCCGTTTGGATCTCAACATTCGGAGCAAAGCCCGTCCGAATGCGAATATCACCCACGCGTGTCTGGTCACCTCGGATGCCGGCAAGCGGGAATTTAGCGTTTTGTAAGAAGTCGATCCCCGCTCCGATCTCAATGGAACCGGGTGGTGTTATGTCGACGTCGTCGGTCAGCAGCGGTCGCTGCTGTGCATTCGCGGATACAAAAAGCACCACGGTCGCGATCATTGATATTAAAAACCGCTGCATTACGCCAATTCTGGCACTAAAATCCGGATTTGTAAAACAGGTTCGGTGCCGCTTTAACTCAACCGTGATTTGGACTTATCAAATAAAACTTGCCACAATATCCCAGACGGATGGCAGCCGGCCAGATCCGTCAATCGAAACGATCTTAATTACGAATGGACGTCAATAATCTTCAAAAAGACCCCAACGAGGGCGGCCTCAGGCTCGTCCCCGGATCGGGCGAAATAGTCCCCCAGCCGGCGATCGAGCAACAGTTTGTAAACTTCATGTTCTTTCGGGTCAATCCGGAGTGGCGTAAGCTGAACGACGATACCAAACAAGTTTTTAAGAGTGAATTTCGGGGCGTGTATGAGAAGTTTCGCGAAGGTTTTTTGCTTTTTAGCTATTCGCTGGTCGGGTTTGATTCAAAGGCCGACCTTATGTTTTGGAGGATCGGGACATCGCTCGATCGAATTCAGGAGATGACCGCTCGACTGTACCAAACAAATCTCGGGAGCTTTCTCGAACCGTGCGACAACTATCTGTCGGTTACGAAAAAACGAATGTTTGTGCCGGAGTTTAGCGAAGGCCGGTTTCGGGTTGCGGCGGGCACGACCAAGTATCACTTTGTTTATCCGTGTGCGAAGCAGAAGGAATGGCTTGACCTGCCGGGTGAAGAACGCGACGCGATGATAGAGGAAAACTTTATGGTCGGGATGAAGTTTCCGAATATCAAGATCCACTTGACCCACGCGTTCGGATTTAGCGATCAGGAATATCTGATCTCGTTCGAGACGGACGAGCCAAAGGATTTTCTCGCGATGGCCGAAGAGCTTCGCGAGACCTCGGCAAGCAAACTTACCCTTCGCGGAATGCCGGTCTATACTTGCCGGCAGCGCCCGTTGATGGAATGTCTGGACGCACTCGGCTAATGACCATCGCTCGACAATTGACGATCAGCGGCGAGGTGCAGGGCGTCGGATACAGGTTTTTTGCACAGAGGTCCGCCGCGAAGCATCAGGTTCGCGGATACATCAGAAATCTAAAAGACGGCCGAGTCGAGGCCCATGTGGAAGGCTCATTCGCTGCGGTAGAGGCGTTTAGGAATGACCTGAATGCCGGTCCGAGATATTCGCGGGTCGACCTGATCGAAGAGTTGGTCGTCGAGCCAACGGGATTATACTCGTCGTTTAGGATCGAACGCTAGTGACCAAGATTAAGAAAAAGAATCTTGCTCTTTTCCTTTTGGTTTGTTTGTCGACCGCTGTTACTCTCCTTATCGGAGGGGGTGTTGGTCTTGTGCTTGGTGGCATTAACGGTCCATTAGGGGCTGCCCTTGGAGGCGTTGTAGGATCGGTTATCGGTGTTGAGATCGGATACCATCGGAGGCTCGTTGAAGCAGGCTGGGGCCGAATACTTTGGCTGATTCCAACGATTGGCTTTATTATCCCGTGGGGACTGGCTGCTGCAAATGGGTTGCCTAGCATATTGATCGCATCATCTGGAGTTATTGGTTCAGGGCTTGGAGCCCTTATCGCTAAGTATATGGTGAGGTTCTTCGATTATGAGCCACCACCACGCATCTTCAAGTAATATAGGTGATATTCAACTAACATATGGAAGAATTACGTAGACTTATTCGCGAAGTGCCCGATTTCCCAAAGCCGGGCATCAATTTTTACGACATCACGACACTGCTCAAGGACGCGGAGGGACTAAAAAACACTATCGAGGCGCTTGCTGCGATGTGTAAAGTTAAGAAGGTCGATACGGTCATTGGCATCGAGTCGCGGGGATTCATTTTCGGAGCGCCGCTTGCTATTCGGCTGAATGCGGGGTTTGTGCCCGTGCGTAAGCCGAAAAAGCTGCCCGCAGAGAAAGTGTCGATCTCATACGAACTGGAATATGGTCCGGACACCCTTGAAATGCACAGGGACGCTATCGGCGAAGGGCATCAGGTATTGATCGTCGATGATCTTCTGGCGACCGGTGGCACTGCCCGGGCCGTCGTAGATCTTGTCGAAGGCGTGGGCGGCGTGGTTGCCGGCCTGCTGTTTGCCGTTGAGCTCGATTTCCTTAGCGGCAGAAGCAAGTTGGAAGGCTATGACGTACAGTCGCTGATACGTTACGATTCTTAAGACGTTGGTTTTGGGATTTTGGGCCTCCGTTCTGGACAATCCCAAACCCGCAATCCAAAATCTAAATTCGCAGGGTCCCGTAGCTCAGTTGGATAGAGCGTTCGCCTCCTAAGTGAAAGGCCAGTGGTTCGAATCCACTCGGGATCACCAATAAACATGGGCATGTGACGTTATTCGTTGGATGCCCTATTTCTTTTACTCCCACCTTTGCTCCCACTCGCAGCTCTGAAAGTGCTTCAAAAACAACGGCGGTAGGGTGGCTCATAGTCTTTTAGATTTTGTGTTCTTAAAATATCCAAGCTCGTTTTGAATTAGCTCCATTTTTTGTTGCCACTCATCCGCCCACCTTTCAATATCTAGAAGCAAAAGGGCAGTCGCTGAGCCTTTTTCGACTTCCGAGAACTCGGCCATAATACCGACTACCTTTTTCTTTTTTAGATGCATTCCTCTTGCAACAACGCATCTTGCGTAAAGTTCAGTCCGATTAGCCTCCCTGTTACCGTCGTAGCTTGAAACCTGAAAAAGATAAATGATGTCTGATAGAGAGCTTTTAAGGCATATCCTAGCTCTAATCCCTTCATCTTTTGCCGTCTGCACGAAATCAACAAAGCTTGTTGCCAACAGTCTTCGAGAGAATCTTGTCTCCCTAGCCATAACCCTTACCGCCTTCTCTAAATCAGCAAGTTCACCCGCGTAAAAGTCATTCGTAATGATGTTGGAATCCAAGTGGGACCAATGAATTTCTTCAATTAACTCGTCCCAGATATAGCTAACTCTATCGTCCTGTTTTTGCGTCAAGAATATTTCTTGCTTTGAAAAACCATTCCATAAGTTCGCGTCTAAAATCAGTGAATCAAACTCTTCGGGGAATTCCCGCCCGTAAGCTAGATAGAAAGCCAGTAAGTCTTCCTCTCCCCCTGAAATGATTCCTAACGTGCCTTTTTTTAAGAATGATTCTTTATCGGATAGATATTTCACAAAATCCGCTATCGTATCCAGTTCTCTTAAAAGCACGTTCAACGAGACTTCATCAAACACATGAACCATACCGATGTCAAAGTTACCAAGTTCAACAGGCACCTTTCCTTTGCTTCCCAATGCCACTGCTACCCTATGAATCTTTCGAATTGAGGTTGTGGGGAAATCCAATCCCACTTTCCCATCGTTCGTAATAACATTTGAATTCGACGCAATCCAGC
>JBBRSH010000017.1:0-47788 GCA_038245555.1 Pyrinomonadales bacterium
CAGCGACGAGCTAAGGGTCCCAAGTAACACCGAACTCCCGACGCTGTCGGTCTCGCCTACTCCTGCGGGGATCGCTGATTTATTCTCGTTGATGAACGTCATTGGCTCGCTTAAGAATTTTTCAATCTTATCGCCCGCCATTGCTTCCAGCGCCGGAGAAAAACGTTTTAAAACCGCCCTCTGTCGTGCCGCGTTTTCCGGGGTGAAATTCTGCCCGATCTTTGCGACCGCCTTAGAACCTTCGGCCCAAAGATCGGGGACTACGTATGCAAGGATCGTTCCGATAACGAGACCCAGAAGAAGGATGGCGAAGATCGACGAGAGTACGCGAGAAAGTCCTCGACTTTGGAACCATCGGACCACCGGGTCAAGAAGGTAGGCAAGTGCAAATGAGGCAAGGACGGGTACGATCGCGACACGTCCTACAACATAAATGCAGTACAGAACCAGAATCGACGCAACCACGGTGGGAACCCATCGCAGCCACCAAAAGGGCGAGCGTTTAATAATACTTTTTGACCTAGCCGTCATACAATTTTCTTAATTTACAAAAACCTAACGGGCCGGAAAAGCAGCCAACCGCTCACGAAGGAAATCTGCCTCGCGGATCTTGGATCACCATTGGGGAGCCCTCTCGCCTTTCTTCTTCGCGTCCGATGCCCCGGACTTTGCGGCGGCATCCTCGATATCGGAGTTGATCTCGCCGCCGATCAAGATGGCGATCCCGGTCATATAGAACCATAGCATCAGCACGATAACTGCACCCAGCGAACCGTATGTCGCACTGTACGAGTCGAAGTAGCTAAGATAGATACGAAACGCGAACGAGGCGGCCAGCCAGAGGGCCACCGCGACGACGGAGCCGGGCGTCACCCACTTCCAGTCCTGATCCTTAACATCCGGCGCCCAAAAATAGATCAGCCCGAAACCGACCAGCAGGGAGATCAGCACGATGGGCCACTGAAGGATGCTCCAACCGATGGTAAATAGCGATCCGAGGCCATAGCTCACCGCCAGCCACTCGGCGATCCTTCCGCCATAAAGAACGAGAACGAGCGCGGAGATGATGAGCACGGCGAGGGCGAAGGTGAGTCCGACCGTCGTTAGACGCAGCTTCCACCAAGAGCGTGACTCTTCCACCTTGTAAGCAGCGTTCAACGAATCGCTTATTGCTCCCATACCGTTCGAGGCTGCCCACAACGCAGCAAGTATTCCGAATGAGATCTTGCCTCCCCCGCTTGCGGTGCTAACGTCCAACATTGTCGAATCGACAAGTTGCCCGGCGGACCCCGGCATGACCTGTTCCAGGTAATTGAATAGGCTGTGCCGCAGCCCTGTACCCGACCCAATAAAGATACCGATCACCGATGTCAGAAAAAGCAGAAGTGGGAACAACGCGAGCAGAAAATAGTAGGCAAGTTCCGCTGACCGGCCGAGCATCCGGTCTTTTAAGATGTCCGCCCAGACGCGTTTCGCAAGATCTGGTATAGTTTGACCGCCTACGTTCATAACGATCGCGTTCTAACCAATGCATGATACACGGGCGTTTTCGGGTTATTTGTTCGTAACATTACCCAACTGTTGCGGATTATGACACTTTCTTCGCTCCTAACTTAGGGGGCCCAACGTTTGTTGAAGTTGGAACGGTCGTGTGTCGTGTCGCGAGGGAGGCGATGGCGACGACATCGCAGAGTGGGGCGATGCTGCTTTCCACTCAAAGCGCAGCGCTAGGTGGAAGGGGATCATCGTTAGATGTGATGCGTTGCCACGGCCACCGGCCTTCCAACTCCACTTCAAGGGAAAAGCTCAGAAACGTCCGAACGACGACTACCAACCCTAACGCTAATAAGTTCTCGATCGTAGGCGAGACGACAACCGTACGAACAATGTCAGCGGCGACTAGAAACTCCAAACCTAGAAGAATCGCTTTTCCCATGTTCTTACGGTAAGTGCGATATGGGCTGTCCTGCGACTCCCGCTTTCGAAAAAGAAAACAGATCGTCGCGTAAACGGCTCCGACGATCAGTATGAGCACGCCCACCGCATCGACCGCGCTCCCGACTAGGTCAATAATCCGGCGAAACTCTTCCATTATCATTAACTCTCCGCTGCCCCGGGGCTTCCTCGATTTTAGCTCAGGTTCAGTTATTTCATTTCGGTCGCGGCCATTTGCTTGACGGCTTTCATGGCCGCAGCGGGCGTGATCTCGTCTCCCTTTTTGTTGACGTAGTGGAGATCGAACGCCGAGTTGGAATAGACGTAGATCTGACACGACTGAATGCAGTTAAATTGATGGATGTGCTTAGACGGCATCAGAGCAAATCCACCGGCGGTGAGCGTCACGGTCTTTGCGTCCTTCATTGCCATACGGACCGTGCCGCTGATGACCATGACGTGTTCGTCCGGCGTATGCCAATGCCAGGGGATCGTGCAACCCGTATTTATCTTGGCGAAAATGATCGATTCGCCCTTGCTCGGATCGCCGCTTTGTACCGAGCCGCGTGCGCACGTCGGAAGCGGCGGGATCGTCGTAAGCTTCATCGCGGCGACATTCCTTGCCCCTCCCATTTCCTGTCCCTGCGCGTACGCCGAGACGAATACGATCGACAACAGCGAGAACAAACAGAACTTAACCTTGATATTCATCACGTCTATCTCCTTTTTGGTGCTGTAATTAAGTTTAATATGCGTCAAATTCGGCGCACCCGAAATGTATCACTTAGCGATATTCCGCGCAAGAAAGGTGATGTGGCGTAACCTAGACAGCACCGTTCCCGGTCCGGACACTGACCACCGGCCACTGTCCCCTCACCTCAGTAGTGATGTATTATGAATAGAGCCCCCTTTTCAATATGCGTGATATTCCTGTCGGTAACGGCAATCTGCTGGTAAATTTTGACGACAAATACCGGATCCGGGACATATATTTTCCGCATGTCGGGCAGGAGAATCATACCGAGGGGTTTCCTTCGCGGTTTGGGGTTTGGGTGGACGGGGCGTTCTCGTGGATAGAGGGCGATGACTGGGACCGGAACCTGGCGTATCTTTCGGAAACGCTGGTGACCGATGTTCGGCTGACTAACGCGGGGCTTGGGATCGAGATCATTTGCAATGATACCGTTGCCAGCCACGATAATGTGTTTCTCCGGCGTGTCCGCGTCCGTGATCTGAGCGGCGGGCCGCGGCAGGTCCGGGTTTTCCTGCACCAGGATCTACGGATCTATGAGAACAACGTTGGTGACACGGCGTATTACGATCCGGAATCGCGATCGCTGATCCATTTTAAGAAGCATCGCTACTTTCTGATCAACACGCTTCCGCACTTCGATGCGTTTGCGACCGGGCGTAAGGATTTTCGCGACCGCGAGGGAACGTGGCGAGATGCCGAGGACGGTGTCCTGAGCGGCGGAGCAACCACCGAAGGCTCGGTCGATTCGACCATCGGCGTGCATTTCGAACTCGACGCGGCCGGCGAATATGAGTTTTTCTATTGGATCGCCGCGGGCTGCACGGTTGGCGAGGTCGACGGGCTTAACCAGCACATTCTGTCGCGGGGCCCGGAACGTTACCTCAATTACACCGCTAACTATTGGAAAGCATGGGTCAATAAGAATTCATCGTCGTTTGATGAGCTCCCGAGCTCGATCATCGACTTTTATAAGCGTTCGCTCCTTATAGTTAATACGCAGATAGACCATAACGGAGCGATCCTGGCGGCGAACGATTATGACGTCACCGAACGGGCGACCGATCATTACAGTTATCTCTGGACCCGCGATGGTGCATTTGTCGCAAATGCTCTGGACCTTGCCGGTTACAGCGAAATTGCCCGATCGTTTTATGAAATGTGCGCGAGGATCGTCCACCCAAAGGGATATTTTCTCCAGAAATATAACCCGGATGAAACGGTCGCCTCCGGCTGGCATCCGGCGTGGGACAACGACCTGAAGGTGCCGATGGTTCCCATCCAGGAAGACGAAACGTCACTCGTCCTGTGGGCGTTGTGGAAACACTACCAACGGTATCGTGATATCGATTTTGCCCACCGGCTGTACCGCAAGATGATCATCGGGTGTGCGGACTTTCTGGCGGAGTTTCGCGATCCGGCCACGAACCTCCCCTCTTCAAGCTGGAACCTTTGGGAAGACCGTCGCGGCGTTCATACATTTACGTGTGCGACAGTCGTTGCCGGGCTCAGAGCGGGTGCAAATTTCGCCCGGCTCTTTGCCGAGGACGATCGGGCTGCGGTATGGGACACGGCCGCGAACGAGATCGTCACGGCAATGCGGGAACATCTCTACAGCACCGAACATGGCCGGTTTCTGCGAGGCTTGCTCGCAAGCGGAGCATCCTTTGTTCCCGACCCGACCATCGATGCGTCGATGTTTGGGCTGTTCTTTTTCGAGTGCCTCGAAGCGGATGATCCGATGGTCGTTTCAACCATGCAGACGATCGAAGAAAGGCTGGTCAATCGAACCGCGGCGGGCGGAGTCGCCCGGTTCGAGCACGACGGTTATATGAGGGAAAGCGAAGGCGTCATTGGAAATTCCTGGTTTATATGTACCCTCTGGATGGCCGAGTATCATATTGCGCGAGCAACCACGCCAGCCGAACTGGAGCCGGCGATGAATTTACTAAATTGGGTGGCCGGATCGGCTCTACCGTCGGGCGTGCTGGCGGAACAGATCGATCCGGTAACAGGCAGACATATTTCAGTCTCGCCGCTGACATGGTCGCATTCAACCTTTGTCGCAACGGTGCGCAATTACCTGACGAAGTCCCGCACGCTGCTGGGGACCGGATTTTCGCGTCGATACGGCGACTAAGTTAAAATCAATTAGATGAGAAGAGCAAAAGTTTTGGCAACGCTGGGCCCCGCATCCGGCGATCAATCAATTATCGAAACCATGATCGCGGCCGGCATGAACGCCGTCCGGATAAATATGTCTCATGGGACTCAAGAGGAACATGCGACCGCGATCGAACGGGCGCGAGCGGCGGCAAAGACCTTAGACAAACCGCTCTCCGTTCTGGTCGACCTATCGGGCCCTAAGATCCGCACGAAGACGCTTGAAGAAGGTCGATCGGTCACCTTGTTGGAAGGAAATCATTTCACGATCACAACCCGTGACATTGTCGGAAACGAGCGAGAGGTTTCTACAAATTTCACGCACCTTCCGGACGTGGTTGAGGTCAGCACGCGGATATTGATCGATGACGGAGCGATCGAACTTCGTGTCATTTCAAAATCCGAAACCGATGTCGTCTGCCGAGTTGATATCGGCGGCGTCCTCAGCGAACGAAAGGGCATTAACCTTCCAAACACTGCTCTTCCGATCCCGTCTTTGACCGAGAAGGACCATGCGGACCTTATTTGGGCGATGGGGCAGGATGTGGATTACATCGCTCTGTCGTTCGTTCGCACCGCGGCTGATTGCAAGGAGGCGAAGGACCTGATCAGAAGCCTTAATAAACGTCGCGTGGGTCGGGCCCTGCTCGTCGCTAAGATCGAAAAGGCCGAGGCGATCGAAAACCTGGATGCCATCATTCGCGAGACGGATGGAGTAATGGTTGCGCGCGGCGACCTCGGCGTCGAAACAAGCGTCGAACTTGTCCCCGTTTATCAGAAACGGATCATCGAAGAGGCAGTTGCCCATGACAAATTTGTGATCACCGCCACGCAAATGCTCCAGTCGATGATCGAAAATCCTTTCCCGACCAGAGCTGAGGCTTCCGATGTGGCAAATGCGGTATGGGATGGAACGGACGCGGTCATGCTGTCGGCAGAGACGGCTTCGGGCAAATATCCAGTCGAGTCGGTTCGAACAATGGTGAAGATGATCGACGCGGCGGAGACAATTAAACCTGCCCAGCTGAAACGACCCGTCAAATTTTTGCAGCCGCCTTCGGGGCGTACAAGTCAGGCTCTGTGTAAGGCGGCGGCGTATGCCGCAAAAGAACTCGATACCGAAAAGATCGCCGTATTTACAGAATCGGGATTGATGGCTCGCCGACTGTCGACCATCCGCTCGGGTCTGCAAACTTTCGCCCTGACGACGTCCGAGGCGGTCTATAACCAGCTCTCGCTGATCTGGGGCGTCCAAACGTTTGTCCACAAAAAGCCAACCACAACCGAGGACCTGCTCACAATCGGCGAAGAAACCCTAAGTACTGCGGGAGTGGCGGACGTTGGAGAAACACTGATCATGATGGCCGGCCGCTTATCCGGATTCGGGCTGTCGAGCTCGGTCGTTGTTTGGACCATCGGAAAACAGGTTCCCCGACGATAGTTTGAAGACTAAATGACAGCTCCGAAAAGCCTGCCGACGAGTGCAGTAGCTGCCATCGCGATAGCTCCCCAAAGAAGGACCCGCGATGCTCCTGTGATCATTCCAGCACCGCCGGCCCGCGCGGCCATCGCCCCGAGCAGTACGAGAAACAAAAGCGAACTGCCGCCAACCAGCCAGATTATTACGCTAAGCGGCGCAAACCACGCGACGGCCAGTGGCAGGCTCGCTCCAATGGAAAAACTGACCGCGGAGAATACGGCAGCCTGTACCGGACGGGCACTCATTGTATCCGAAATGCCGAGTTCGTCACGAACATGCGCCCCGAGAGCATCGTGGTCCATTAACTGAGCGGCAACCTTATTGGCAAGGTCGGCGTCGAGGCCGCGTTTTTGATAGATCTCGGCGAGCTCGCGTAGTTCGAATTCCGGCTCAGAGGCGAGATGCATGCGTTCCAGCTCGATGTCCGCCTTTTCAGTATCCGCCTGTGAGTGGACGGAAACATACTCGCCCGCGGCCATCGACATCGCACCCGCGACAAGTCCCGCCGCTCCGGCAATAATGACAGCGTCATGCTGTGATGCTGCGGCGGCAACACCTATTATCAGGCTCGCAGTCGAGACAATACCGTCATTCGCACCCAAAACAGCGGCGCGAAGCCAGCCTATCCGGTGTGTCCGATGGGCTTCGTTATGGATCATAGTGCATTCCCTGTTAGATATAGAATACTCTATTGATGATGTTTTGAAGAAAGGTTGCCGCGGCCCCAACGTAGAGTTGCCGCCATCCAGGCGAGTTCATCAAGAAAGCCTGATACGCGCTTGTCGTAGGCCTCGTCAAGAAGGGCTCCATTCTCGTCGAACTTCGACGCGACCTGAGGAAAGTTGAGGTCGGTAAAGGTCACGGCAAGGCCAAGTTCGCGAACCATCGGAATGCACGATTCGATCACTCGCGTTCCGCCCCAAGGGCCCGCCGAAACACCAACAAAAGCGACGGCCTTATGAATATACTCTTTTAGAAGTAGGTCAAGAACGCTTTTGAGGGCACCCGGATAACCGTGATTATACTCCGGAGTAACGATAACGAGTCCATCCGCCCGTATAATGGCATCGCGCCATTCGGGAAAATCGGCTCCTATTTCGGTCCCGTAGTGATCTCTGGGAAGGTCAAAGTCCCGAACGTCAAAAAGGCTCGTCTCAAGATCATCCCGTTCACGCATCTTTCCGCAAACCCACTTAGCGACGTCTGAGCTCTCTCGATTTTTGCGTGGGGTTCCCAGCAGAACTGGAATAAAAAGTTTTTGACTAGTCATTACCATCGAATTCCATCAGCACTATAATATATTCCATGTTTGTGACAATGAATATGTTTGGGTCCCCACCTATCTACGAGTCATTCGTAATCCAACCGCAAAATGCCCGCTACTTCACCATGGGTATCAGATGGGTACTGGCTTTCCGGAGAACGAAATCGACGAACGACGAAGCCGCGAATCTGAACAAAGCGACGATTGAGAATCATTTTCCCGGAATCCGCTGTCCTTTATGTCAATGGCGGCCATTGCGTACAAGCCGGTGGGTATGTACGAAAGACGATTATCCGGAAAACTTTCACGACGGCTGTGGAACAATATGGAACACGTTCGAAACCCGCGGACTTTGCCCCACCTGCTTTCATCAATGGATCTGGACGGCGTGCTTAAATTGCCATCGACCGTCACTGCACCAAGACTGGTACGAGTGATCTATATTTCAAAGCGGTTTTAACTAGGTCAGGCCAACCGATTCTATTCGGCTCCGAGGACCTGAGCAACAGTCTCTTTTTTCAACCCGTCTCCATTTCGCTTTTTGTATTCGGCAAGTGAGATCTGAGGGTCGCGCCAGGCGTCGAGGTGGCCAACCTGGTGGACGCATTGTATAGTGCAGGTCGGAGCACACCATTTTTCGGTATTGTACTCCCGGTGCATATCGGCGTGTGTATATTCAAGGAGGGGAATGCCCGGCGTGCCTCGCTGCTGCGAGCACCAACTGACGATCCCGGCTTCATCAATGTATAAATATCGGGAGCCGGCTCGGCAACGCCACTCGTATTCTCCACCGTCCACCAGGTTGTCCTGAAACCAGTTCCATCGGGCGTAAGAACTTTGACCTTTGCTCTTGATCTCTTTATAAACTTCCTTTTCGCGTGGCGTCAACCCTTTTAGCAAACCGTCTCCATCATGGATCACGCCGACGGTCGAAGAGAAGCCAAGTTCGCGTGCTCGATTGGCGATCTGTAATGCCTCGTCCGGATTTGCGACGCCTCCGCCGACAACGGAATTGATATTGACTTTGAATTTGGCGAGATCGCGAAGGTTAAGGAGTTTTGAGTCCAAGACCTTGAGACTCTTCTTCGACACGTCATCGGGCGTAACATTATCGATCGAGATCTGCAGGTAGTCGAGTCCCGCTTCGTTGAGCTTCTTTACCTTCTCAGGCTGGAAATAATAGCCGTTCGAGATAAGCCCCGCGATCATTCCATGATGGCGGATCCGCTCAATGATCTCGTAGATCTCCGGATGCATCATCGGCTCGCCGCCTGAGATCGTTATTACCGATGAGCCAAACTCCGCCAGCTTATCGATCCGCTCGAGCATAACGTCGATCGCTACCGGATCTGACGTTTTGTCGTATTCGTTGCAGTATGTACACGCGAGATTGCACCGCCGCATAGGCACGATATGAACCAGTACCGGGTGTCGCGTTGACGCGAAGGCTCTCACGGAGTGCCGCACACCACGCGTGAACCTACTAAAACTGCTTGCCTTTGGCATACCTTTTCAATTCAAAAGCCGTTGACGGTCTTGGCTCCCGAAGGATCCAACTTAACCTCCGTTTCTGATCGGGCACTTCCCATTCAACTTTTAATGACCTCCGTCGCTTTCGGCCACGTCAGTATAAAAGAATCGGGTTTTATCACGATGTTTTTCTGGATGTTCTTGAGCAAAACAGTCGTCGTGTCGTCATTTTTTTCGGTTACGGTCGCCTGTCTTGGCAAGCCATCTGTATCCACCCATAGCTCAGCCGTTTTGTAGCTCGCCGCAGTTTTCGGCGTAAGCTCCAAATGCCAAGTAGAGGTTCCGCCGCTGATCTCTTCGACGCCAACGTATCTTATCGTATAGTTAGCCTTGAGCTGCTCTTTTGACATACTCAAAAAAACCAGAGCTCCACCTGCGGCACCGCTATTTTTTGCGTTCGAAGTCTTTCCGACGATCGCCTGACCTAATTTAGGTCGATATAGTTTATACTCCTCACCGATAACAACCATACTTTCCTGAGCAGGCTTTACCCAGTCAACGCGAATATACATAGCCCGTTTCCCCGTCTTTGGCAAATAACTAGTGCTTCCCTCATAGGTATCACGTGATCCGATCTGGGAATTTTTCTTGTACATCGTAACGTCGGATCGCAGCGAGCTAAGCGACTTATAGTGAGCGTCCATTCTATCCAAAACTTCCTTAATAGGGTTTTGTGCCCATATTGACGAAAAGCCGAATAAGATAAGGAGTACTGCCAAGCCGGCGGCGGCGACTGAAAAACGTAAAACTCGACGATCAATATCCATAATAAAACTTTTGTATTTCGTCATTTTCTAAACGACCAACCTTGGCCCGATCGTCCACCTATTGACGAGAATCAATTAAAACCACGCTCGCGGCGTCAGAAAGATGAAAGCCAGGATCAAAAGGCAGAGGACATCCCACTGCCAGGATGCTCGTTCAAAGTCCCACAATACGATCCTTTTCATATTAATAGCATCAATCAACGATCTGTCCGTCACGCATCTGGATAACACGATTACAGACGGCCGCAGCCTCAGGATTATGCGTGATCATAATGATCGTTTGGTTCAATTCTTTATTCAGTTCCTTGAACATTTTTAAGACGATCTCAGAGTTTTCAGTATCCAGATTGCCGGTCGGCTCATCCGCGAGTATGATCGCAGGACTATTTATCACAGCCCGCGCGAGGGCGACCCGCTGCTGTTCGCCTCCGGAAAGCTCGAGGGGCTTGTGCAATATTTTTTCTTCTAATTGTAGAAGCTTAAGAACTCTTCGCCGATTTTCCGAATCACCGCCATTTCCCGAGTGAATCTTTTCCGCAAGCTTGAGATTTCCGTCGGCAGTCAGGGTTGGAAAAAGGTTAAAACGTTGAAATACAAATCCGATCTTTCTCCGGCGGATCTCGGTTCGTTTGGCATCCGAGACACTCGCGAGATCCTCGCCGTCGATAAGTATACTGCCGCTCGATGGGCTAAGCAGGCCGCCAAGCAGATGTAGCAATGTAGATTTTCCGCACCCCGATGGCCCCATGATGGCGAGAAACTCACCTTTTTCAATGTCAAAAGAGACGCCGCGAAGAGCAGGCACATCAACCTTGCCTACCTTATAAGACTTTGTTAGATCTTTTGCTTTTACAATTGGATTCATCAAAAGAGCCTTATTTATCCCGGAAGAACATTGCCTTACTTTCCTTTGCCGGCATTTCGGCGTTCGCCTGCCGCAATCTTTCGTCGAGGTCCACTTCCTCAAGTCCCCAGGAATTCTTCAGATCAAAGACCCTATCCGGGTAGGTTTCACCGATCTGAACATCCTCGGGCGTCATATAACTGAGCCTCATAGAATACTTTTCCTTTGGCCTCGTTACTTGAATTTGAAGGGGCAGATTTGCAAAGTCATTCGACTCAGTTAACTTTCCTTCTTTTCCGTAGACGATATCCGTCTCGATCTCACCCTTGGGATCAAATAACTGCTGCCTCGCCAGTCGAATGCCGCCAACCCGATCAAACCAAAATCGGCGCTGAATCTGGAGACTCCCATCCGGTTCCTTACTAAATTCGTCAAGAAAATAATAGCCACGCATCACCTGCCGAAGAGGAGACTTTGCTGGCTGCGTAGCGTCCTCCTCTATCTGAAAGGTCGTACTCATGGAATAGGCATTCGTCGTCTCGGTAGGACGAACAAGCATCGCATCCGTAAAGTGCTGGGGACGAATGTTTGCAAAGGCATTTACGCTCTCTTTTGTGGCCTTCGTTCCGTCGACGACGACATCCTTCAAACTCTGCTGCAGCTTGGAATAATCCGCATTGTTATTGCCCTTTACAAATTTTTTATATTTACCTCCGGCATTGTCCTGAAGTACTGCGACGCGAAATGTTTTACCATCCGACGTCATTTGAGCAACATCCGAGTGTATTATCGGAACCTGCACTTTTAAGTAGATCTTGCCGGGTCTTTGAACAACAACGTCCCCATCCGCGGATCGGTAAACCTCTTTATTTCCAAATTCTGCAAACGAATTATCCTCAAATTTGAGGTACATCTTAGCGTGCATCGAGTTGACCCGAGCGAATCGATTAACCTCATCCATCAACGCGGACTGGGTAGAATTGGAGGTCTGTAATAGGAGTGCAGTTTTTGTATCCTTCTTGACGATATTACAGCCGGCCGAGAAGAAAATAACGGCTACAATAAAAAACGTATTGGATAAAAAGGGGCGAATCCGGAGAAACTCCATCCCTATCTGATGACTGCCTTTCATCATGTCGTTGTCTGATAAATCACTCAAAACGCTCGAACCCATAATCGTCAAATCGACAATAGTAGCATCTCGACTTACGATAACCTAATAGCTAAAATACGCGGCAACGGGAGTAACCGTAGTCTCCCGCCCCGCGTCTTCGAACAAAAAGTTGATGGCCTAATGGCCGAAAACACCAGTTCCCCTCGTGAGGTAATCCTGCATCGTATAGGCGAACATTATCGCCATCCAGAAGAAGCTGCCGACTGCGGAAAGCCAGATAAGACGCGGGCTCCAGTACACGTGCATAAAAAAGAGCATCACGCATGTCATCTTAAAGAACGCAATACCCAGTGCGACAAGCGTGTTAGCGCCCGGAAACAGTCTACTGTCTAGGTCCGTCAAAGCGACGAGATAGGTAACGATCGTTAATATGAAGAGTACGCCGAAAACCAAAAGGTACTTCGGGATATTCATGTGATCGTGCTGTTGGTCGTCGTGATTATCCGACATAAGTTCTCCCTAATTTAAGTGCGCCAAAAAGTGTCTGCCGAGCAAATAAAGTAACGGAAACAGAAATATCCATACTATATCGACAAAGTGCCAGTACAGTCCGGACATTTCGACCGGCATATAGTATTCGGCACTGTAGTAATTCTTCCAGGCAGTCCACAAAAGCCATGTCATCAACCCGAGCCCAATTACCATGTGGAGGGCATGCAGGCCGGTCATTACGAAGTATATGAAGAAGAAAATACGAACCTTGTCGCGAAACTTATTCTTATCGAGCGTAAGATTCTCATCCGCCATGTAACCGTTTTTTTCGGATTCAGTTAGGAATTTTACATTCGGATTGGCCTTTTGTTCTTCGATCGTATGTTCGATCAATTCGAACTCATGCCACTGAAATTCGCCGCGAGGATTTACGTACTCATGCTCGGTTGCTTCGTTTTTGGCTTCGCCTGCCGCAGGTTTGGTCTCGGCGTGCGATGCCGAACTCTCCGAAGCTGCCGGTTCTCGTACCACTCGGTTGAGTCCGGCGACGGGAACAACGCCATGCTCCCATTTATCTTTATATTCGATCGCCTTTACACCCAGGAACACCATACCAAACAACATCGTCAGCACGATAAGTATGACCTGCATGTTCCGGTTGCTTTTTTGAGCGAAGTAAACGGTTAGAGCCATCGTCAGACTGCTGACGATCAGCACCAGCGTATTTACGAAACCCATCGTAACGTCGAGATGGTTACTGCCGGCGGCAAACGCCATCGGGTACTTCGAGCGGTAAACCAGATATGCCGCAAAGAGCCCGCCGAAGAACATGATCTCCTGCACGAGGAACATCCACATCCCGATCGAGACACTCTCTTCCTGTTGGCCCATGTCCTCAAACTGGTGCTGAAGCCCAGGCTCGTGATAAACAAATTTGTCCGAATTATGTGCCGACATTATTTTCTTGTTTAGTTACTGACGCGCCATCGGGCGACCGAGTCTAAATCGTTCTAAACCTCTACAGCTTCCCCGTGTCCTGCCGGCTCCAGATCGAGGCCGTTTTCGTCACTAAAATCGTAGGCTTCCCAGGTAACAACCGGCATCACCTCAAAATTTTCGGTAGGCGGCGGCGAACTGGTCCGCCATTCCAGTCCCGGCAGACGCCAGGGATTATCTCCTGCCTTCTTTCCAAAGATCAGAGAATGTCCAAGATAGATAACCGGCATGATCAGGCCGACACCGAGAACCGAGGCTCCGGCGGTTGAAAAGATATTGAGGACCTGGAACTCCTCCGGATAGGACGCATATCGACGCGGCATGCCCTGGTATCCAAGAATGAATTGCGGGAAAAACGTCAAATTAAACCCGACGAATACGAGCATCGCCGATATCTTACCCCAAAACTCGGAGTACATCCGACCGGTAATCTTCGGCCACCAATAGTGAATTCCACCGAGATACGCAATGACTTGTCCGCCGACCATTACATAATGGAAATGGGCAACAACAAAATAAGTGTCCTGCAGATGCACATCGAGGCCCATAGCTCCAAGGAAGAGGCCCGTCAATCCACCGATCAGAAAAAGGCCCATAAAACCGAGGCCGTACAACATCGGCGTATCGAACGATATCGACCCCTTATAGAGAGTCGCCGTCCAGTTGAACATCTTGATCGCTGACGGGACCGCAACGACCATCGTCAAGAATGAAAAGACGAGCCCGGCGTATATCGACTGGCCGCTAACGAACATATGATGTCCCCAGACAAGGAAACCAAATACCGCAATAGCTATGCTCGAGAAGGCGATGAACTCATATCCAAAGATCTTTTTCCTTGAAAAGTTTGAGATCAATTCGCTGATAACACCCATCCCAGGAAGGATCATGATGTAGACTGCCGGGTGCGAATAGAACCAGAACATGTGCTGGAAAAGGATCGGATCGCCACCTATCGTCGGATCAAAGATCCCGACATGCCCAACCCGTTCCAGTGCCAGTAACAGGACCGTAATTGCAACAACGGGAGTTCCTAAGACCATTACCAGGCTGGTCGCGTACTGTGCCCACACGAAGAGCGGCAGGCGAAACCACGTCATCCCGGGTGCCCGCATCGTGTGCACTGTCACAATAAAATTAAGGCCGGTAAGGATCGACGAAAAGCCATTGATGAAAATCGCCAAGCCCACGGCCATTACATAGGTGTTCGAGAAGGTCGTGCTGTACGGCGCGTAAAACGTCCACCCCGTATCGACGCCGCCCTGCATTAACCCATAGATAGCCAACGCACCGGCGATCCAGTAGATGTACAGACTGATAAGGTTAACTCTCGGCAACGCCAGATCCTTGGCTCCGATCATTATCGGAAGCAGAAAGTTCCCCAGGATCGCCGGGATGGACGGTATCAGGAAGAAAAAGATCATCAGGATCCCGTGCTGGGTGAAGACCTTGTTATAAGTGCCCGACTGCAGCAGATCGCTCGCCGGAGTCAGCAGTTCGAGTCGAATGGCGGCAGCATACATTCCACCGGTGAAAAAGAACATCGATACCGTGATCAAGTACATGATCGCAATACGTTTATGGTCCTTCGTCAATAACCACGAACGGAGCGTGCTGCCATTGGTCAGGTAGTTGACCTTTGGCCCGCCGCTTACTCCAGAATTGATCGCATCTTGCGTTTGCATAGTCGTTTATGAATTACTTATTACTTTTTGCAGCCGGCTTCGCAGGGGCCGTTTTGTTGGCCGCTGCCGGAGCCATGTTGGCAGTCGAATTCGACGTTGCCTTGGTATTCGCCGCCGGGGCCATGTTAGCCGCTGGAGTAGTTGCGGCGTTCGGGCTCAGCGATTTGATATATGCCACCAGCGAATTCAATTGCTCCTCGGTAACTTGCCCCTTAAAGGTCGGCATGATCGGCTGAAATCCTTCAACAACCTGCGAGGCCGGATTTAGTATCGAATTGCGAATGTATTGGTCGTCGGCTTTGACAACATCCCCACCGACAAGTTTGACGTCTGTATTATAAACGCCCTCTAATTTTGCACCGCGTTGCTGTGGCCCCCCGGCATGGCATGAGGCACAGCCAAGCTTGTTTTCAAACAAGTCCTTGCCCGCTTCGACCGGTGTCTGACCCGAGGCATTTCCGGCAAGCCAATTTTCGTAATCAGCCTGTTCCATCACGTATATCCAACCGCCCATTCCGGAGTGATTAAGGCCACAATATTCTGCGCAAAACAGGTGGTATTTCCCAGGAACCGTGGCCTCAAACCAAAGATACGTATAGCGTCCCGGTATAACGTCTGCTTTGGTTCGAAAAGCAGGAATAAAAAAGTCGTGGAGTACATCCTCCGTCGTCATCGTAAGTTTGACCTTAGTGTTTACCGGAACGTGCAATTCATTTATTTCTCTCTGTCCGTATTCTTGCTGAGCCTTCCACATCCATTGTTTGCCGACTACGTAGATGTCCATGGTGTCCGCGGGCGGTTCGTACTGTTCAAAATAAATAATTGCACCACCGAGAAAAATGGTCATTGAAATGATGAACGGAATGATCGACCAAACCGTCTCCAACATCATCGAACCATGGATCTCATCAGGGGTAGCAAACTTCTCTTTTTCCCGATACTTTAACGCAAAGAAGCCTATTGCCGCCACAATTATGACCGTAAAGAACAAGCTGATCGCGATCAGGTAAAAATAGAGAGCGTCAACCTGCCACGCGAATGTCGAGGCTTGTTGAGGAAATAATGGTACCCACGAAGTGTTCTGCATATTATCTTTCGGGTCTCGTTCGGCGGCCGCTAATCAAGCTCGGCCTGGGATACGACGAGTCCCTCAACCCAAACCGGTCAAACAATCTTCCTCTTATTTCGTCGCCAAAAAACAAGGACCATTGCACCCAAACCAAACACTGTAGCAATGGCACCGAGCCGCATTATACTAAGTATCGCAAGGCCATATTTTCCGGTGGCGGGATCGTAATGAAAACAATAGAGCAGCAGCCGATCCGAGGGGCTCCCGACTTTATTGCCCGCCGACTCCATCAATGCGAACTTAAGGTCCTTTGGAGCGTAGTCGATCCCGTAAAGGTAATGAGACAGCTTTCCTTCCGGTGTAATGACCATGATCCCACCGACGTGAGCAAACTGGTTCGACCGTTCATCCCAGTGATAATTAAATCCAGCCGCCTTCGTTACCAAATCGATCGAATCCTGAGTTCCGGTTAGAAAGTGCCAACCTTTTTCCGCCCCAGGCCGGCCGTATCGTTCCACATAGCTGGCTTTCTTGTTCTTTGCAAGGTCCGGCTTTTCATTCTCCCTCGCATCGAAACTGATCGCTACAACGTCATATTCCTTCCCGGCGTCAAAATTCATCCCTTTGAGGGAACCGTTGAGACCATTAAGAACCTGATTGCATAGCATCGGGCACTCATAATAAACGAGAGCCAGGATCACCGGGCGTCCTTTTGTAAAATATTCTCCCAACTTAACTGGGTTGCCGTTCTCATCCTTAAAAACCGTTTCCAGCGGTAGCTGGTCCCCTAGCTTTTGGTCGATCCCAACATTTTGAAGAGCCGGCGGCAGTCCATTTGGTTCGGAAGCTGCCGGATCATAAGTCTTTGGGGAATACAGCGGTGAATTATAATGCTCGACTTTCTGTGCCGATACCGGGAACCCAAATGTCGACATCAAAACCAAAGCCAAAAGCTTCACCATCGATATTGCTGATTTTGGCGAATCTCTTTTCATTTCTCTACCTGCGCGTCTCCGAGGCGAGCCTTCCCGCACTTGAATCCGAAACCGTTTTAGTTGCGTCCCTTAACACTTTTTCTGCCTCGACACCAGACTTTGCCTTTATGTTGGATGAGAGGAACTTTTCAGTCGCTTTTTCCACAGACATCATAACGACCATTCCGGTCTTCGGGTCGACCCTTCCTTTTGCACGCAGCTCGTCCCACTGCTTTTTCATCTGAATGTATTCGCTCGCGGGGGCCAACAGCTCGAGGTTGACACGCCCCGTATCCGAATCGACACCAAAGCCAGGAGCAGCCTGAAGGCGAGGTTCTGGCGGAAGCCGCTTAATTTCGTCCAAACGCATCGGATTGGCTGGTCCCGCGGATTCCCTGGCGAAATCCCTAAGCTTTGTCAAAAATCCCCACATCAAGGCGAATGTGATGACGATCAGTGCCAATAGCCCAACCCCAAAATAGACGACACCCTTAAGCCCAACCTCATTTTCTTCGTACGGCTTGTCGAGATCGACAGGCGAATTTACGTGTTTTGACGACATACTAATTACCTAATTCGGGACTTGCAGTCTGTCCTAGTGGCCCGCTCCATGTTTGATCGCATTCTCAAACAATGGATCCTTGATCGGTACGATCGGCCGGCTCATTAATTGGCCAAAGAACCACCACAACCAGATCCCTCCGATAGCGATCGGGGCCACCAGGTCTAGCCAACTTGGCGCGAAAGCTCCATTTTCGATGCCGCCCGAAACCCTCGGCGTGGGCGCGATCTGATAGAAAACGTCTACAAGTCGCATTACCAACATAAATATCGCGATCAATGACATCCATTTCGCTCTTCTCTTAAAGTCTTGCTGAAGCAGTACAAGAAATGGAAATGCAAAGTGAAATACGATCAGTATGACACCTATATAGCCCCATCCGCCTTTCATTCGGGTAAGGAACCAGGTGGTCTCCTCCGGGATGTTACCAGACCAGATGATGAGAAACTGCGAAAAATTGAAATAGGCCCATACCATAGTAAGTGCCAGCATCAATTTGCCGATATCATGAAAATGACGCTTTCCGAGGACATGGTCCATCGGAGCCTTATCCGAAAGATAGGCAAGGATAATAACCGAAAACGAAAAACAGCTTAGAGCCCACCCCGCAACAAATAGTAAGCCCCAAATGGTCGAAAACCAGTGCGGGTCAAGCGTCAGGATCCAATCAACAACGGCAAACGTCACGACCAAACAATAAACAACCAGTGACGGGCCTGAAAGCCGCGAGCACTTCTCCAGCAAGCGTTCTGCATCAAAAATGTTGTCCGTCTTGTCTTGCATCGCCGACCACCTGTTAAGCACGAACGCCAGGAAACCGAGGATGGCAAAATATAAAACCGAGCGTATTATCCAGAAACTCGGAGTCATAAATACTCCGCGCTGGACCATTGTAGGATCATCCGGCGGCAAATGCGTCCATTCATAAAAGAGTCCGTAAGCAACTCCAATGGCGATGGGGATGAACATTAATGCAACAAGTATGAGCGTTCTTGATCCGGCCTCAACGATGCGGCGTATTACGACACCCCAGGCACCGCCGGTCACATACTGAAGCATCAAAACGCCGAGAGAACCGATCGAGAGGCCACCCCAAAAGATAAAGCCCAATAACCAGGACCGCAAGCCCTGTTCGGGGTTGAAGTAGGTCCCCAATGCCCAACCGATCAACGCGATCCCGCCTACGCCTAAAGCTACGCTCCGGAATCCATTGAACGCCTTCGGGGCGTAATATTTATCGAGATCCGCCATCTACTTCTTACCTCCGCTTGTGTTGGCGCGAGTATTGGTGCTTGGCACGCTAGCCGGCGCCGGCGGAGTGCTGTTCGAAATGCTTTTGGTATTCATCGTCAAATTCTGATCCGGGTTCTGACCGACCTGCAATGCTCGAATGTAGGCAATGATCGCCCATCGGTCTGCCGGCTGCACAGCAGCGGCGTAACTGTTCATTTTGCCCCAGCCGTTCGAAATAACGTCAAAAAAGTGTCCTACGGGTGCGTTTCGCAGCCGATCGTCGTGATACGTAGGCGGCTTTGGAAATCCGCGCCTAACGATCATACCGTCGCCATCGCCGACCGGCCCGTGGCAAACAATACAATAAATATTGAAACGGTCTCTGCCACGCTCGACAAGCTCTTTCGTTACGGGCACCGGAAATTCGTCAATATCATTTGGAAAGCTCGTGATGATCGTATTTCCGTCGGCGTTTGTTGAAGTCGCTACCGGAGCATTGAGGTTCGGATTGTCGACCTTGCCCGTATAAAAGGCCTTATTATCATGAAGTTGACCACGGGCAACAGTTCCCTCTGGAAGATCCCGTGAGGCACGACGGTCCTTGAAAAAATTACTTTCGGTATAGGCTTTCTGTCTCGGCTGAACCTGCATATCCAAACGGACACCGCAGCCTGTCATCAGGGCAAAGGGCAAAATGCCAAAGACCAGGAACAATTTTGAGCCCTTCGTAAACATTTTCTGCTTTCCAGCTCCTTCTTTTGCTCGGGAATCATTCAGGAACATCGAATACCTCCTGAGCTTGCAAAGTTTCCATAAAAGCCTTTGTTTTTTCGTAATCGTAGTTAGGATCCGCCGACTCGATGACCAAAAAGAACTTCTCACGTGTCGCCAAAGCAAAACGCGGAACATTGAACAACGGGTGATATGGTGACGGCAAACCGTTCAAAAAAAGCATGCCAAACACCGCCACGAAGGCCGAAAAAAGAATCGTCAGCTCAAATAGGGGCGGAACGAACGATGGCAAACTAAAATGAGGCCGTCCGCCAACGATGATCGGAAAATCGATCACATGAACATAGTAAACAAGTCCCAGCCCCGAGAGGAGTCCCGTGATGCCGCCAGCGAGAATCAGGTACGGCAAGATGCTCCGCTTTATTCCCAGAGCTTCATCGATCTCGTGCAGCGGGAATGGCGAAAACGCGTCTGTTTTCGTATAGCCTGCGTCACGAACCTGCCGTGCCGCGTCGACCATTTCAGTCGGCGTGTCAAACTCTGCCAAAATCCCGTAAATATTATTCCCCATATCTAATAATCCAACGCAATTTCATTAATTCCGTTGCAGCCTTAGGCTCAATCGTTCGGCGGATCGGTTCGGTCGTACGTGTACTCGACTTCATTCACGTTCTCTTCGAAATCCTGCTGGTGGCCGTGTACATGGGCGTCCGGCAAAAGCGTTCGCACCTCAAAAATCGAGATGATCGGTACGAACCGAACAAAGAGGAACATGAGTGTAAAGAAGAACCCAAGAGTCCCGATAAACATACTCAGATCAAACATCGACGGCGAATACATTGCCCACGACGATGGCAGAAAATCACGTTCGAGGCTGGTAACGATGATGACGAAACGCTCTAGCCACATACCAAGGCTTACTACCAGCGAGAGTGTGAACAACCAAAACTCGCTTTCTCTAAAACGCTTGAACCAAAGCAGTTGAATCGAAAGGCCGTTACAAAGTATCAGCAGCCAATAGAACATCCAATAAGGACCGGTCCACATGCGGTTCTTTATCATGAACCACTCGCTGCCGCCCGCGTACCATCCGAAAAAGAACTCCATCAAATACGCGTAGGCCACAATAAGTCCCGTCGCGAGCATCACCTTCCCCATAAATATAAGATGGGTCTTGGTAATGAAGTCCTTCATGTTGTACAGATGCCGAAGCGGAATGGCCAGGATCAGCACCATTGCAAAACCGGCATATATAGCTCCCGCAACGAAGTACGGCGGAAAAAACGTCGTATGCCATCCCGGAACCTGTGACACCGAGAAGTCGAACGAGACGATCGAGTGCACCGAAAGTACGAGAGGGGTGGATATACCGGCGAGGATCAAGTAGGCGATCTCATATCGATGCCAATGCCGGGCCGACCCGCGCCATCCCCACGAGAGGGCCGCGTAGATAAACCTGAAATACGGATTTTTTGCCCTATCACGAAGCGTCGCGAGATCCGGGATCAATCCGACATACCAGAAGAGAGCCGATACCGTAGCGTAAGTAGAAACAGCAAATACGTCCCAGATCAAGGGGCTTCTGAACTGCGGCCACATTCCCATAGTGTTCGGATATGGGAAAAGCCAGTATGCTAACCACGGCCGGCCTGTATGCAACAGAGGAAAAAGGCCGGCGCAGGCAACCGCGAAAAGCGTCATCGCTTCGGCGAAACGATTTATCGAAGTTCGCCATTTTTGATTTAGCAAAAGCAGAATAGCCGAGATAAGTGTCCCCGCATGACCGATTCCGATCCACCAAACAAAGTTGATAATATCGAACGCCCATCCGACCGGCTGATTATTTCCCCAAATACCGATACCCTTTGTCAAAAGCCAGGTTATCGTCATCAGAAGAAGCTGCATCACCATAAAGGCAATGGCAAATCCAAAAAACCAGTGAAAGGGAGTACGCTTTTTAAGCGTGACGTCGCTGATGCGGTCCGTCACCGTCGCAAACGTGTGATCACCCTCGACCATTGGCGGATGGAGTTTCTTTTGGAGTTCTTCTAAATCCTGCATAATCTTGAGAAATTAAAGGCTTTCTGGTCATCTATGGAGATGTGATCCAGAAAAAGAAACTTCTTAGTGCTTCTCGCCTCCTGTCGATTTGGTCTCCGAACCCTCTGCAGACTTCGCTTTCTTTACCGGAACCTTGTAATCCGGCATTTCTTTATTCTGATTCTTAAGACCGGCGAGATAGGTCGTCCTCGGCTGGGTGTTAAGCTCGTTGAGCAGATTGTAATCCCGGTGGTCTTTCTTTGCTTTCGAAACCATGCTGTTGGGATCGTTCATATCGCCAAATATGATCGCATCCGTCGGACAGACAGCCTGACAAGCAGTTACGATTTCACCATCTGCTATCTTGCGAGACCCATCTTTCTCAGCCTCGATGCGAGCCGCCGAAATTCGCTGTGTGCAATAGGTACATTTCTCCATCACACCACGGCTTCGAATCGTGACGTCAGGATTACGCATCAGCTTGTACTGCGTCGTGTCCCAATCCTGGTAAAGCAAAAAGTTAAACCTTCGGACCTTATAAGGGCAGTTGTTCGAACAGTAACGGGTACCTACACAGCGGTTGTACGTCATATCGTTCAACCCCTCTGCACTGTGAACGGTGGCGTGGACGGGGCAAACAACCTCACAGGGAGCTTGTTCGCACTGCTGACAAAGTACTGGCTGAAAATGCAACCCATCAGGAGCGTTTACATCGCTGCCAGCGTAATACGCATCAACGCGCATCCAGTGCATTGATCGATGTCGCTCGACCTGCTCCTTGCCGACAACCGGAATATTATTTTCGGACTGACAGGCCAAAACACAGGCGTTGCAGCCGACGCATGAATTGAGGTCGACAGTCATCCCCCACTTGTGATTGGCGGCATAAAGTTCCTGATACTGATCGTGCGGGTACATCGACAACTCATATTCGTCATGCTGATGTCCCATCGTAGGATCTTTCTCAAACTCGTCAACATCCCAAAACCGGAGCAAATCGCGACCTTCCATGTTGAAATGGGTTTGCGTTGACGCGATCGTAGCCGACTCGCCGGTTTTCGGGATATCACCCCAACCGAAACTCATAGCATCGGAGCGAGCCGCGTCGAAAACGTTGTAACCTATTCCATTTCCAACTTTACCTGACCTCGTGCGGCCATACCCCATGAACAATGTAACAACATCGTCCGGTTGGCCGGGAGCGATCCACATGGGAACCGGAGTTGTGATCTCTTTACCCTGAAAGCTCAGGTTAACGAGATCAGAAAACAGGTTGCCGCCCTTTGTATTAATAAATGTCGTGCCTTGCTTACCGCCGGCCTGCTCGTTTTCATTGCGACCCTGATTGATGCCGAGGCGTTTTGCGGTATTAGGGCTGATCAGAGCGACATTGTCCCATGTCACCTTGTTGAGCGGATTTGGAAGCTCCTGCAGCCAACCATTATTAGAAAATCGGCCGTCATATACGCAGGGATCCGGCAGTATAGAGATCTCAATGGCTCCCTGGCCCGCGGGCTTGATCTCAGGCTGGCTCAGAAATGCCGTATTAGCTGTCACTGATTTTGGAGAAGCTGCTGTTCCCGGGATCACTCCGTCATGGACAGCCTTTCTCCAATTGTCTTCAAAGTTTTTCGGAGCCGTTACCGCCGGAACCGCAGCCGCCGGTGCCGGAGTCGCAACAGCCTTAGTCTCCGTCTTCGGAGCTTCCTTAGCGGTCGCATTTGTCGCAGGCGTAGCCTCTTTGGCTTCAACTTTCGCCTCGGGCTTCTCGGTCGCTGGAACTACTTCTTTATTCGCTCCAGCAACAGCAGGTTTGATATCCGTTTTTTGCCAATAGGCCTTTATCAGGTCGTAGTCTTTCTTATCGAAATTCTCTTTGAAAAATAGCTGAACCACCTCATTTGCACTTTTTCCATCGTACAACGGCGAGATGAGCGGCTGAACGATCGACGCAGTTCCGTCAAAAGCACGACCATCGCCCCAACTCTCAAGAAAGTGCTTCTCCGGAATGTGCCAGTGACAATACTCCGCGGTTTCATCTGCATAGAGGCCAAGATGAACACGCAACCCGATCTTGTTCATCCTCTCGGCATTTAATTTAAGGTCAGATGGAGATGTATACACGGGGTTTCCCCCGAGGATCACGAGGACTTTAACGCGACCGCCGTCAATATCGCCCACGAGTTCGCGAAGCTGTTCGATCTGCGTCTTTTCGGTGCCCGGTGATAGCGGATCGATATATACGACCGTCTGTCCCGCATTACCGAGTGCGGCGTTCATAGCATGTGCGAGAGCGTGAACCGTCGGAGGCTGATTGTTACCCGCGACCACCAGTGATTTACCTTTATAAGCAAGGAGGTCTTTGGCCATCGCAGCGATCCACGCGGCATTTTCGGTGTAGGTGGATATCGCCCCGGCAACGCCAACCGCTTTAGCAACGGCCTTCGCTACTTCACCCATCTGACTTGGCTTTATAGTCAAGCGATGGTCTGCCTTTGCTCCCGTAAGACTAATCGTGGTCTCGATCGAATAGAGTCTATTGATCTCCTTCTTTTCTTCGGTAAACGCCCTGCCCTTTGCAAAATCCTTAATATAAGCAACGTTGAACCCGGAAAAGATGTCGGCGTCAAGAGAAAGGATCCTTTCGGCTTTCTCAAATTTGTAAACAGTCTGAACTGGAGAACCGAATGCTAGTTTCGCACCGGCAACTGCATTGTCCTGATTGACAGGTTCGTATTGGATCCACTTCGCGTTGGGCAATTCGGCCTTTAATCGGCTGAATTGATCTACAAGCGTAGGTGAAGTTACCGTTTCGGTAAGAAATCGGACGCCCGCTCCACCGTCTTTCCGGTTTTCTTCGACGGTTGCACGGACCTCGCCGATCATGCTCTCCCAAGATTTGGCCCCGCCGCGATAGCTGACGCTCTGCGACCGGTCGGGGTCGTACAAGCCCAGGATGGAAGCTTGGGCCATTACATCTGTCGCTCCGCGGCTGCCAGGGTGGTCCGGATTTCCTTCAACCTTTATCGGCCTGCCATCATAGGCTTTTGCCAACAATCCCGTAGCCACACCACCCACTGACATAGCCGTCGCTAAGAAAAGAGGCTTTCCGGGAAGGAGGCCTTCCTGCGGACGAACATAAGGAACGATCTTCGCCGGCGGCATTACAACGCAGCCGCTTAGGCCTGCCAGAGCAAGTGACGCACCCATTACTTTGACAAAATTTCGACGACTGAGGCTGCTGTCCCAATTCTCGATCTCGTGCGGATATTCCTGAGAAACAAATTCCCGGAACTCCTGCGAGTCAGCATGTTCTTCGATACTGCGCCAATATTCTTTACCGCTTTGGGCAAGGATCTTGTCCCTCAACGATGCAAAGTTGTTTTTGCTGTCCAAACTGGGCATGTTTCTTCTAATTCCTCTATTGGCTGTCTTTATCGATGACACGTCGAGCAACTCGTCATCATTTCCTTGCTCCGGATCTTATAATCGGTTTTAAGTTTCTTGCGTTCCGCCTGATCTATATCGCCGTCCTGCCAATTCATCTCAAACACCTTATCTTTTGGCCTAATAAAGGTTTCAGGCGATCGATGGCACGCAATGCACCATTCCATTTGAAGCGTATTTTCCTGGAAAACAGCCGGCATCTTATCGATCTGCCCATGGCAAGTGGAACATCCAACACCCTTCGCAACATGAATGCTGTGATTAAAATACGCGTAGCCGGGCAATTTGTGTACGCGTTCCCACTCGATCGGCTTGTTATCACGATAACTAGCCCTAACTGGCTCAAGATAGGGGCTGTCAGCCCAAATCTGGCTGTGACAGTTCATACACGTTTGAGTAGGCGGCATTCCCGCGGACGCGGTCGTTTCTACTGTCTGGTGGCAGTACCGACAATCGATTCCATCGTCCCCTACGTGATGCTTATGGCTAAACTGAACCGGCTGCTGCACTTCGAGATAGCGGCCGGTAAGATAAGACGAGCGGGCTATCTGTGTGTATGCAAAAAAAGCGGTTCCGCCCAATATTACAGCCGCGATCATGCTGATTTTGGCAATATTATTTGCACTCTTATTGAAAATCTGTGCCATTTTCTAAATATTTAGCTTGTCCACGATTTGCTTACATCAATCTAACCCAAATCCAAGATCGTTAACAAAAAAGACCTAACGGAATGGGCTAAACTCGAACTTTGAAAGTAAAAAATTCTAAAAACTGCAAACGATTTTACTAAAACTCCCCCAATCCGCAAACCGCCTTACTTAGAAAATACAATGACTAAGTGGAACTCGGCAATCCGTCATTGATAAGTCTGGCTGATAAGTCGGATTATCGTTTTCAATCTGCGCAACTATCATTTAGCGTTCGCCGCCAGAAGTGCCGCACCAATGGCGGCGGCGTTACGTCCAAGTTTCCCCGCGGTGATTTCGGTGGATTCAAAGGACGGGGCAAAGGAGAATTCGCGAGCCCGGGCGACTATCGCGTCGAGAATCGCATGCTTTCCACCCATGATCTCACCGCCGATAACAATCTTTTCGATATTAAGGACGTTAATAATGATAGCGACCCCGGTGCCTACATAGCTCCCGGTCCGCTCAAGCATAAGTTTCGCAAAATCATCGCCTGCCTCAGCCGCCGCAACAATGTCCGAGATCGTCAATCGGCTTTCGTCAAGATCTACCAGCGACGACGTGCTGTCTTGATGAATTCGGCTTCGCGCTCGTCGAATGATGTTCGCCGACGAGGCAACTTCTTCGATCCGGACGCCCTCGGAGTTGATGGGAATATACCCGAATTCACCGGCGTATCCAGAGGCTCCACGCCACAAGACCCCGTCGAGAATAAGCGATCCGCCGACGCCAGCTCCCAGAGTCAGATAAAACATGTTGCGGCTTCCCACGCCAGCCCCAAGATGAAATTCGCCGTAAGCCGCCGCGTTTGCGTCGTTTTCGAGCAGAGCTTGCACTCCAGTTGCTGAGGTGATCGTCGTCGAGAGGTCCATTCCGGAGAATTCGGCAATATGCGATGAAAATGCGACTTTCGAACCTCCGTCCGAGACGAGAGCGGGAACCGCCACACCGATGTTGTCGAACTTTCCAAACTTTACTTTTAGGTCTTCGATAAATCTTATCAGCTGCTGAGATGCCGATTCCGAAAAAACGAAGTCGGACTGATGCTCGCCAACTATCTGGTGGCTTTCATCGAGACAGACGGCAGTGATCGAGGTCGTAGAAACCTCTAAACCCACAGCTAACCGCGCATTTTCATGCGAATCACTCATATTCAACCTATCTATTACTGCACTGTTTTTGAAACTAACGCACGATTGTATTAAGTGCCCAATCCATTGTCAAAACCATTGTTCTTTACGTCACTACGGGCCGTTTCGGCATTCCCCAACAATTTCGTTATTGCACCGATCACATGGCCGGCGGGGATATCTGCAATACACGGTGTCGGATCATTTTCGCTCAGATCCTTGTAAATGCACGCCCAGCCGCATCCGACACACGGCATTTCGTGAACCACAGATATTAGTTCTATCCCCTTGTTCGTGGCCTCCATCGGGTACGGGAAAAACCGTCCCGGAGTATTTCCGGGCGTAATAACGACTGTCGGACAACGGGCGGCGGCCGCCATGTGGGCCGCTCCCGTATCGTTAGATACGACAAGTCTTGCGGACTCAATGATCGACTTCAGGTCCAACAGACTCGTTGAACCGATCAAATTTACGGTTCGGATCGAAGCAGTCTCAAATCCCCGTGCCGAGTCAATATCGCCGGGCCCACCGCAAACAACGATCTGGAAACCGTATTTCGTCGCGACAAACTCGGCCGTTTCAATAAACTTGCTGGTGGGCCAACGCCTATCGGCTTCGAATGCCCCGACAAAAAAGACGGCATAGTCGGGCGCCAATTCGAACGGTTTGCCCCCGGGGATGCTCGCAAGAGTAGGATTAGCGAATTCGAAATCGACAGAAGGCTCTAACGCCCGCATAAACTTAAGATTTGACACGAGTTCGTGATCGTGAGGATCTGCCTTCTCCACAAGCTTCGTATACCATCTGGCCGAAAGACTTTCCTGAAACTTCGTCATCAGGTTATCGAGGCCCACACTGCCGATCCTGATCGGAGCACCTGAACACCGGCTGATCGAATCGCCCCAAAGAAAGTCCCGCGTCAGCCTCGGGTTGACGACAATATCCGGATCCAGTTTCCTAACACTCCGCATAAGGCCAAAGCGGTACGAAGGGGAAAAGATCATTCGCTCGTTATTTACGAATATTTTGCGCTCAAATGTAGACTCGTTTTCGGCCAAGATCTTCCATTTGTCGTTTCCCACCAGGACGCGTTCAAACTCAGAAGAAGGATAGATCCTCTTGTAGGCTTCAAAGCTGGCTGTCCACATGATGTAATCGCCGATGCCGTCGACCTTCACGAAGACAACTCGCTTTCTTTTTTTTGCGATTGCCGGCCCAGCGAACAGCATCGCGAAAACGTCGATGAAATTGAAGTACATTAACCACGCGACAAGCCGAACGGGGTAAGACTTAAACATCCTTTTTATGCGTGAACTCATATCGATACAGCATTGAGAATAACACGGTAAGGCACTTGATTTCAGCAGTCCAGCAAGCCTCCGACCGGAGGGCATGATCTGTAAATCGAACGAGATCCGGCCTGCGAATGCGGTAAGATCCTGCTTCGCTCGGTTTTGCGTTTGTTGACGGGACCCAATGGGCAAGTTAATCTTTGGGAAGCCCTTCGACACCGCCACGCCGGGCGAGCTTTATGGAACAGCAGTTTTACGATCTAGTTGCGGAATGGGGGATCTTTGCCGTCTTCGCACTCTGCACGGTCGAAGGAGATATAACGCTGCTTCTCTCGGGCGTGCTTGCACACGGCAAGTTCTTTGGCGAGTACAGCGTGTTGTGGGTAATGATATTCGGTACGCTGGGAGGTGTCGTTGGCGATTGCTTTGGATATTTTATCGGCCGGACCTTTCATAAAAATGCAAAGGACTATCGTTTTTACCAGGTTGCACAACCTCGAATCGAAAAGGTGATCGATAAGTTCGGCGGATCGGCGATCGTGATATCCAAGTATATCTATGGCATTCGCGTTGCCATGTGCGTGTTTTACGGCGTCGGCAAAATGCCCTTTTTGCGTTTCCTGAGTCTGAGTGCCCTGAGCTGTTTGCTGTGGGTAACGCTCCTTGCGGGAACGGGATATTTCTTTAGCAGCGCTATCACCTCGATGATCGGCGATTACAAGCGAATTGGCTTTGCTCTGTTCATCATCGTTATGATCGGCGTGATCATCTTTTACGTGATCGAACGATACTGGCTGTCCGAACGGGTCGAGGCCGCAAATCCGGAAACGATACAAAAGATCGAAGAAAAGCTATTAAAGGTTGAGGACATCGGCAAGACAACGCTCCACGACCTCGGTGAACGGCTCCATTTGACCCGTGAGCCCAACGCTGAAGAAAAAGAAGACCAGGACAAGCCCGACAAAGAGAAAGGCTGAACGTGTGTCGCACTATAAAGTAAAGGCGGTTTCGTCGCTCTGACCACCGACACTGAAATATGATAATCGAATCATCGGCCCCAACCAGAGTAGATCTGGCAGGAGGCACAATTGATATACCGCCGCTTTTCCTCTTTCACGAGGGGGCTTCGACCGTAAATTTCGCCGTCAGCCTAATGGCCCATTGCCGGATCGAGACTCGCAATGATGACCGGATCATTCTGGAATCGGTCGACCAGGCCACTTCCTTTGAAACCAGCGTTTCCGACATCGCAAGCCTTCGCGATGAACGTCGGCTCGAACTCCTTTCGAAGCTCGTTTACTTCTTTCGCCCGCAAACCGGATTTCACATGATCACGGAATCCGAGGCACCTGCGGGAGCCGGCCTTGCGGGGTCGTCCACGTTGAATATTGCCTGCATCGGAGCGTTGAATAAGCTGGTCGGCGACCGATTTTCCGAGGACCGGTTTATCACCATCGCGGCAAATGTCGAGTGCCAGGTGATCAGGGTCCCGACTGGTTACCAAGACTATCACTCGGCAATGTTTGGCGGTGTCGCCAGCATTCAGTTTCCGCCCGAAGGCATGCGACGTGAGGCGATCTCGACAGATATTGAAACGCTCGAGCGCCGCATTGCCGTGTGTTACACCGGCGAGCCGAGAAATTCGGGCACGAACAACTGGGAGATCACAAAACGCCATATTGACGGCGACCGCGAGATCTTCGACATTTTCGAAGGCATCCGCGACACGGCTATAAATGTGCGTGCGGCCCTCGAGTCCAACGACTGGGATACGCTCGGCCGCGTCCTTGCACAGGCCCATCCTCAGCGAAAGAGGTTGTCGCCCAATATGACGACCCCACAAATGGACCATCTGATCTCGACGGCCATGGCGAATGGAGCGATCGCCGCCAAGGTCTGCGGTGCCGGCGGCGGCGGATGTATCGCCTTCTACTGCGAGGATGGGCAACGCGGCGATGTCGAAGCGGCCCTTGCCGCCGAGGAAGGTGCCCGCATTCTCACGTGGAACATCCGAACCGAGGGATTGACGGTTTCCGTTTCCTAGACGCCCATGACAATAACTGATAATTAACTGTCATTTTTAGTAAAGCCACGGTGTATTTGGTCTAGAACAGGTTAGTTCGATATCAAAATCACACCGGAGGTATTCTTAAAAATGAAATTCATTTCTCGTAATCTGCCGCAATTTGCTTCGCTGCTTTTAACCGTCGTGGTCGGTCTCAGTGCCGCTGCCGCTTTCGGCCAGGGCAAGCTCGTGACCAAGTCCGACAAGGACGAGGCCAAAGAAAGTAAAGGTTTCTGCTCAAACAACAACTGGTCATCCGATGAAAAAGTATCCAGTTCCGAACTGCGAGAGGTGAACGTCGCCGCTTCGAGCACTCTCAACGTTGACGGCCGGCAAAATGGCGGTGTCAGCGTCAAGGGTGAAGACCGCAACGATATTCTCATTCGTGCATGCGTTCAGGCCTGGGGCAAGAGCGATGCCGAAGCCAGATCGCTTATGTCGTCAGTGAGGATCGACACCGGCTCGATTATCAAAGCCGACGGAGCGACCGACAATAACTGGTCAGTTTCCTTCGACATCCGCGTACCGCGAACGACCAACCTCAACCTCAAGGCCCACAACGGCGGGATCTCGATCGCGAACGTCGACGGCTCAGCCGAGTTTGAAACGCTCAACGGCGGTGTCAACCTAAACGGTGTTTCAGGCTCGGTAAAGGGCCACACAATGAACGGCGGCATCAACGTAAAACTCAGCGGCCCGACCTGGAAAGGCACGGGACTCGACGTCCAAACGACCAACGGCGGTGTCAACATCGAAGTTCCCGAGAATTTCGCGGCCCACGTCGAAGCGAGCACGGTAAACGGCGGTTTTAACAGCAACATCGTCGGCCTCAGCGTCGACAAGACCGACGAAAACGGACGACGCCAGCGACCGTCCAAGGTCAGCACCGACATCAACGGCGGCGGCCCGCTGGTTCGTGCCGTTACCACCAACGGTGGCGTCAGGATCAGCACTGCCAGCAGCGATAGCAGGAAAGAAATGTAATCGTCTCACCCGCTATTTGCTCCTATTACAAACAAAAACGGCCGGCACTCAACTAACGAGGACCGGCCGGTTTTTTGTTTATTTGAGAAGGAAGGGGTTACATGGACATGTGTGTGACGGGGTCGCTCCAGGGGGAGAAACCGGTTGCTCCGCCGACGGCCCGGACCTCGACGGTGTAGTCTTCGCCTCTGGTCAGGCCGCTGAGCGTAATCCGGCGCGAATTGGTGCTAATGGTGCTCGCGCTCCAATCGGCGTTGCCGATCTTTGCCCGGGCTTCCCAGCTTTTCGCGTTCGGGATGGTGGCGACGCTGATGACCAGTTGGCTGGTGTCGCCGTTGGTGATGTTGACATCGGTCGGCTGGGGCAGCGGCGTCTGTGCCCGATTTGTGCTGATGGGATCGAAGCCGGAACTAAGCAGCTTTTCCAGATCGCCCGCCGCACAGGTCTGGACGTAGAATGCCGTCTTTCGCAGCATATCCAGCAACGTTGCGCGAATTGCGTTCTTAGCGGCCGTCGCCATCGGACCGCCACCCATCGCCGCCAGGACAGCGGTGTCAAAATCGGTAACGGTTGTCGTCATGAGAGCCAAAGCGACCGGCGGCGTCGGAAAAGCGGCGTTTGCCGTGAGGTCGTCGATCACATGATTTGCAAACATTCCCAGATGCGCATCTGGGAGCCTCGCAAAGTCGAGGGTTACTCTTATTATCATACGAGTAGGTCTCCTGTTAAGGTTAAAATTTAATTGCTGGTGCGAAAACCTGTGGTAGTTCTGCGGTATTCTGCGGGACTGGTTGAGGAAAACTTTCCGGCCAGCTATAAACAGTTTAACCATGTTTAGCAAAAAGGCAAGAACTTTTTTTCTCAGCAGCCTCCGAAGCTGGTCAATGACACGATAGGACGGAGCGAGGACACTCTTGTCCTCATGAACGCCGCTTCGAGGTTCAGACGAACTCTCGATTATCGCCGTAGTAATACGTGTTCATGAGGATTGTAACGAAAATGTAGCATTACAAAGATGCGTGAGCAACAATTCGTGATATCTGGCGAGTGAATCATTTTGGACTCAAAAGCGGGTTAGAGTGCCGTTCCAGCCTTGTTAACTGGATTTCGAGGTCTTCTACAAGAGCGGAATCGACGGGCGTTCCAAGCGAGATTTCAAGTTTTATTGATTCGAGTGACCGGCGAACAGTTTCGAGGACTTCAACGTCTTTGGAGCTCTTCGTCCATGACGAAAGGCCTTCAAGTCGTAGAAGCATCGAAGCGATCCTGGTTTCCATTTAATGAATTATGCGCTTAAAACGACATTCGAAAGTAGATGTATACAAAAAGGCCTTGCTGAAGTCAAGGATCACAACGATCAAACGTGCGCCTAGTCACATAGCGACGGTTTTTGAGAATCGCTTTTCTTTCAGCTTTATACTTTGCGAATTCTATTAAGATGTTTTCCGGCGTTTCCTGTGACTCTCGCTTTAATTCCCACAGACTTTTCCAGAAGCTCTCATTACATGCGATCAGACGTTGCGTTTGCTGAAATAGAGGGTTGTCGGGGGGGTCATACTCGGACGTTATAATACCTAATCAACTTTTTCGGTACGTTGGCACACATAAGGCCCTCGTCGGAACTTCGCGGGTCTACACCGGGTTGCACCATCCGCTTGATATTATTACAAGCGTCGCGATCGCGATCGGCGCGAGTTATCTCGTTTGGAGATTCGTGCTTCCCACGATCAGGCGTACCGGCCTATACGCGAGACTTAACAAGGATCGACCGACGGTTCGAGAGCGGATCGACTGAGCTCGCCGAAGACCTCGCCGAGCGGCTCGTCCTTTATGTACTCCCGAAGAATCTTAAGATTCTCGCCGTAGTAAAGCGTATTCATGGGTGATGAGGAATTTCACGGCAACTGTAGCTCATAGTGCTTGCTCGTTCCGGCGGTCGATCTAGGCGGGCGAAAACGGCGGTGGCGGTTCGGAGGGAACGGGATCGCTTTTCACCCGATCATCAGGCCCCGGTGCGTTAATTAGGCCGCCGGCGTCTATAACCGTACTGTTTTCTTAAGTTACAATAGCCGCTTGTTAGCTCACGGCGGCCCTGTGCAAGGCTAAATGGCCTCTGTGAAGCCCTACAAAGCCTCTGTGAAGCCCTGCAAAGCCTCTGCGAAGCCCTGCAAAGCCTCTGCGAAGCCCTGCAAAACCTCTGTGAAGCCCTGCAAAACCTCTGTGAAGCCCTGCAAAACCTCTGTGAAGCCCTGCAAAACCTCTGTGAAGCCCTGCAAAACCTCTGTGAAGCCCTGCAAAGCCTCTGTGAAGCCCTGCAAAGCCTCTGTGAAGCCTTTCAAAGCCTCTACGAAACCTTTCAAAGCCTCGGCCCAGGCTTACCGCCATTCTCCCTGCATGGTGAAGGCGGCCCAGTAGTAGGGCGACTGCCATTTTTTCTGTTTCCACATTTCAATTTGGGCGGCTCTGAGGGCTGCGGCGGGGCGTTCGTTGTTTTTTAGCATTCCACGGTAGAAATTGGTCATCAGGTCGGAGGTCGCTTTGTCGTTGACGCTCCAAAGGCTGACGACGACACGTTTTGCTCCGGCGTACATAAAGCCCCGGGTCAATCCGATCAGGCCTTCGCCTTTGACCTCTTTGCCAAGGCCGGTCTGGCACGCGCTCAACACGACGAGTTCGGCAGGCAGCTTCATGTTGTAGATGTCGTTGGCCCGCAGGAATCCGTTCTGCGGCTTACCTTCGGCGTCGACCGTCGAGAGGACTAATGCCGATAGCCCGGGCCGTTCGCTGTCCATCAGGCCATGCGTGGCGAAATGCACATAACGGTACTGAGCAAGGTTGCCGCTGAGAACGTTTGACCGGCTTGCCTGAAAGTCCGTCTCTCGGAGGCTTGAGTTCGTTGGAGCAAGTGCCAATATTCCGTCGGCCTCCTGCCGCGTGAATGGCAGACGGCGGATCACCAGCCTTCCTTTCTCTGTGGCCGAAGGATCGGCAATATGTTCGAGACCGCGTGTGTCGGCGGGCATTTCGGTCTTTGCCAAAGCCTTTTCGTCAGGCGCCGAGGGTGTGGATTTGAAACGAACATCCGTGCGGTCAAAAACTGGATCGGCGATCACCGCCAGCATCTTTGGAGCCGGCTGTCTCCCGGCGAGTTCAGTTCGTTGGATCGCAAGCGCCGACGCCGACGGCAGGCTGACGACTTCGTGACCTACGATCAGCGGTTGACCGATGTTTTTTGCAATTGCTGATGATCGACCGCCAACTACCGGATCGGGAAGCATGGCGAACGGGATGTATTGCAGAGCGCCGTCGGCGACGATGACGAGCCGTTTGTCTCCAAGCTGAGCGGCGGCGGGGCCGAGCAGCATCTGACTTAGTGCCTGAGACGCGGCGGGAACTTTCGCTTCGGCGTCCGTGATGCGTGCCTTCCGCTGCAGATCAGTTTCGCCGCTTTTATTAGTGTTGCGAGCGGTCAGCATTTCGTAAACCTGCATAGCACTTCGCTGGATTAGCTCTTCCTTTGGCAGCTCGTAGCTCGTCAACGAATCTCTTGTGATCGCCCAGAGATAACTACGATCCTCGCCGAGTGCGTATTCGAGCAAAAGGGTGTCGGCGTCGAGTTGCGCCTGGATCTCTTTGAGCTTGAGCGGCTGCGGTTGGACGAGGGCGGCGTAATGCGGGCTGGCCTTGCGGATGGCGGCCTGCGCCCGCTCGTAGTCGTTTTCAAGCTGGCTGATCTCCTTTTTCAAAGCGTCAACCTGTTCGGGTTTGTCGGCTTGCATCAGAAGCTGAGCCTTGTCATTGAGCTGCTTACCCAAGCTGCTCTCGCTCTCGATCAACGCGGCGTCGACACCTTGGCGAAGGTCGGCGCCGGCTTCGGCGAGCAGGTCGAGCAGGCTGCGGGCACGCTGGCGTTCGCTGACTTCGACGGCGAGGGCATCAAACCCTTTTGTCGGCTCCGCCTGGTGCTGACGCATCAGCACGTCGGTGTAAAGCTGATAAGAGCTTTGAACGGCGGTGAGAAACGAGGCTCGGGATTCCGGGCTGATGACCTCTGACCGCGTCGATTCGTTGACCCTCAGGCTCTCTTCGACGCGGGTACGTGCAGCGGAAAAATTGCCCTGCGCCCGTTCCGCCAGGGCCCAATTATAAAGTGTGTCTGCCTCACTGAGTCGATTTTTCACTTCACGATTGATCGCCAACGCTTGCTCGTAATACCCGATCGCCCTCTCGTTGCGACTCGTTTTGGAATAGGCCTGGCCCAATGTATTGAGAGCGATTCCTTCGCCGAATCGGTTCTGTACCTCGCGATGGATCACCAGCGCCTGCTCGAGATATTCAATCGACTTCTCATAGCCGCCCACGGTGTAATAGTCACTGCCCAGAAAGTTGAGCGTGTTCCCTTCGCCCCAGCGATTTTTCACCTTGCGCTCTATCGCCAGAGCCTGTTCAAGATATTCGATCGCCCTCTCGAAACGGTCCAGGCTGCCATAAGCAATCCCCAGGTTGTTGAGGATCTCTCCCTCGCCGCCCAGGTCGTTATCCTCTCGCGCCATCGACAAAGCCTGCTCAAAATATTCGATCGCTTTTTCATGGCGGTTCAGATTGGTGTAGGAGAGGCCCAGGTTATTGAGTGCCGTGCCTTCGCTGCTACGGTTCTTTGCCTCCCGGGAGATCGCAACCGACTGCTCATAGTATTCGATCGCCTTTTCGTAACGGCTCACAATGTAATAGACATTGCCCAGACTGACGATCGCGATTCCCTCGCCGGACCGGTCTTTTACCCCACGATAGATCGCCAGCGCCTGCTCAAGATATTCAATCGCCTTATCGTAACGGTTCAGGTAGATATTTGCATTAGCCAGATTGTTAAGATTGCGCCCCTCGGTAGAGCGATCCTTCAGGTCACGAAAGATCACCAGCGCCTGTTCGTAGTACTCGATCGCTTTTTCGTAGCGGTTCGACGCGAAATAAGAATTTCCAAGACTGCTGATCGTGTTCCCCTCGCCGGCTCGGTTCTTCACCTCGCGATAGATCAACAGAGCCTGCTCGAAATATTCGATCGCCTTGTCGTAGCGGTTCAGGCTGTAATGGGCAGCACCGATGGTGGCAAGGGACCACGCTGCCCAATAGGGATCGTCCAGTTCTCGCCACACGAGAAGCGCCTGCTGCAGCTTGTCGATCGCCTGCTCGGCTGTCTTCGCGCCTTGCTTTCGCAACGCGAAGGCTTCGAGCAGCAAATGCTCGGCGGCAATTCGTTGTCTGTCCCGTGCCGTGGCCGTCGCCTTCACTTCCAGCCCCACCTTGTAAGAGCCGGCAAGGATGGCGGGGCCGATAGCACGCACCGTCAACTGGTACTCCCCGCCCGCACTCGCCTCCATAGACAGCGATTCCAGACCGCCGACGCCGGTGAGGTTGACCACAGCCACCTGCTTACCGTCCGGGGCCGTGAGTAAGAGCTCCACGTCGATGGCTTTCTGCTCAACTACAAGACGCACGAACTGCCCCGCCGCGAGGCTGAACTGATAGGAGTGCGACTCGCCGCCCGTAATCGCGCGGTCGATCGTCTGACCGGAGATGAGAATCTTTGGTTCCGGCCCGACCTGAGCTTGCGCAACGAGAGCCGACAAACTAAGAATCAGCAACAAAGATGATCTCTGGATAAACATGTAATGTACTCCGGACTCAAAAGGGCTGTCGTAAAAAGGTGCTTCCGAAATACAGTACTCGATTCGGACGATTACGAGGAAATGGTCGCACGCGTTTCAACGCCACTCGCCTTGCATGGTGAAGGCGGCCCAATAGTATGGTGACTGCCATTTCTTTTGCTTCCACATTTCAATTTGTGCGGCTCTCAGGGCTGCCGCGGGGCGTTCGTTGTTTTTTAGCATTCCGCGGTAGAAGTTGGTCATCAGATCGGAGGTTGCTTTGTCGTTGACGCTCCATAAGCTGACGACGACACGTTTTGCTCCGGCGTACATAAAGCCGCGGGTCAATCCGATCAGGCCTTCGCCTTTTACCTCTTTGCCGAGGCCGGTCTGGCACGCGCTCAGCACAACGAGTTCCGCGGGCAGCTTCATGTTGTAAATATCGTTGGCACGCAGAAAGCCATCCTGAGGTTTGCCTTGGGCATCGATTGTTGAGAGAACAAGGGACGAAAGCCCGGGTCGTTCAGTGTCCAGCAGGCCGTGAGTGGCAAAGTGAACATAACGATACTGCGAAAGATCGCTGTTAAGAACGTTTGTCCGGCTTGCCGAGAAGTCCACTGCACGCAAACTGGAATCCTTGCTCGTCAGTGCCAGCAACCCGTCCGCCTCCTGCCGGGTGAAGGGCAGACGTCGGATCACTAGCCTGCCTGTTTTGCCATCGGATGCTTCTGCGATATGCTCCAGCCCGCGTGTGTCGGCGGCCGAGGCGGCTTGAACAGTAGCGCTCGTTTCAGCCGCTGTCGTCTTGAAGCGTGAATCGCTCCTGTCAAATACCGGGTCGGCGATCACTGCAAGCATCTTTGGTGCCAGCTGCCGTCCGTCCAGTTCCGTTCGCTGAATTGCCAGTGCCGACGCCGACGGCAAACTCACGACCTCGTGGCCCACGATTAGCGGCTGCTTGTTACCCGCTCCCGGATCGGGGAGCATGGCAAACGGGATGTACTGCAACGCACCGTCGGCAACGATCACAAGCCGCATGCTGCCAAGCTGAGCCACAACGGGGCCGAGCAGCATCCGGCTCAACGTTTCAGCAGAGTCTGGCAGTTTCGCTTCGGCATCCGTGATGCGTACCTTCCGTTGAATCGCGGTCTCGCCGCCTTTTCCGGTGTTGCGGGCCGTCAGCATTTCGTAAACCTGCAAGGAGTTCTGCTTGATCAGCTCTTCCTTCGGCAGTTCGTAGCTGGTCAGCGAGTCTCTGGTAATCGCCCAAAGATAACTGCGCCCCTCGCCGAGCGCGTATTGTAGCAGAAGCGTGTCAGCGTCGAGCTGTGCTTGAATTTCTTTGAACTTTAGCGGTTGCGGCTGGACAAGAGCGGCGTAATTCGGATTGGCTTTGCGAATGGCAGACTGCGCCCGTTCGAGTTCGTTTTCAAGTTGGCTGATCTCGCCTTTCAGGATGACGGATCGTTCTGGTTTGTCGGACCGCACCAACGCTTGCGCCTTATCGCTCAGTTGTTTTGCTAACGAACGTTCGCCTTCGATAAGGGCGGAATCAACGCCTTGCCGCACATTGGTTCTGCTCTCCGTCAGCAGATCGAGCAGGCTGCGGCCGCGCTGGCGTTCGGTAACTTCGAGGGCGAGCTGGTCGAAGCCTTTTTTGGGTTCGATGCGATGCTGGCTCATCAGCAGATCGGTGTATAACCTATACGAATCCTGAACGCCGGATAGAAAGGCAGTGCGCGATTCAGGACTGATCAGGTCTGCCCTCAGCGATTCAGAGATCCGTAAACTTTCTTCTACCGTCGTCCGCGCAAGCGCGAGATCGCCGCGTTCCCGTTCGATCTTTGCGAGGGCCGTCAACGCGAGGACCTGAAAATTCTTGCTGCCGATCGCCTTGAAAATTGCGACGGCTTCGGCAAATAGAGCCCCCGCTTCGCCGTAACGCTGCAACCGCTGCTTCGATTCGCCCATCCTTAAGAGCGTTAACCCTTCATTTTCCGGATTTTTGACTTCGCGAAAGATCGCTTGGGCCTGTTGGTAAATCTCCAGTGCTTTTTCGTACTTAGCAAGTTTGAACTGTTGGGTTCCAAGTGTCAGGAGAGCCGTTCCTTCGCCGAGCCGATATTTTAGCTCCCGATAAATAACCAGTGCCTGTTCTTGCGCTAGGATCGCCTCCTCGTCACGGTTTAGCCGGCTCAGTGAATCGCTGAGGTTGTTGAGTACATCACCTTCGCCGACTCGATACTTTACTTCACGAAAGACGGCGAGCGACTGGTCATAGTACTCGACGGCTTTGTCATCGCGCCCAAGTAATTTATAAACGTTTCCGACATTCTGCAGCTCGTTTCCTTCAAACGCCCGATTTTTCACTTCACGGTAAATAGCTAAGGATTTTTCATGGCTCTCGATCGCGTTCTCAAACCGGCCCCATTTGGAATATATTGTTCCCAAACCGCTGTACGTCGCGGCTTCTGACGGCCGGTCGTTTATCTCGCGGGCGATAGGCAGGGCCTGCTGAAGATAATCGTTCGCCTTTTCGTATTTACTCAAAAATGAATATGCGAGTCCCAGATTGTTTAGCGCCGTAGCTTCGCGAGTCTTGTCCTTGAGTTCGCGGGCGATCTCCAGGGATCGTTCAAAAAGTTCGACCGCCTTTTCCGTTTCGCCCACACCGCCATAGACTACCCCCAACGTGTTGATCACCGTGGCCTCCAGAATTCGATTTTTCGATTCGCGGAAAATAGTCAGAGCCGGTTCCAGCGTGCTGATTGCCTTCTCAGATTCGCCTATCCGGCTGTAAACGATACCGAGATTGATACGCGCCTGCCCCTCACTTGAAAAGTTTTTGATCTCATGAAACAGCATAACCGCCGATTTGGAGATCTCTATCGATTTGTCCGACTGACCGTGATTCATATAAGCCAGTCCCAGACTAATCATTGCCTGACCCTCAAACGCACCGTCGTTGACCTCGCGTAAGATCGGCAGCGCCTGTTCAAAACTCGCAATCGCGTTTACGGGCTGATTCGACCTGTTTTGAGTGTTGCCCAGAACGTAGATCATTAATCCTTCCCGGCGCCGATCTTTCACCTCGCGAAAGATCGTAATGCACTCGCGGAAATATTCGGCTGCTTTTTCAAATTGCTGCTGGTTGAAATAGGAAATCCCCAGATCGTAAAGAAACAAGCCTTCTCGAATACGGTTTTTTGATTCCCGACAGATGGCGAACGCCTGTTCCTGAGCCTCGATCGCTTTGTCATAGCGGTTCAAGCTCGCATACACTTTGCCGATTTCCTTAAGTGTCAACGATGCCCAAAACGGCTGGTTCAGCTCGCGCCACATTGCCAGCGATTGCTCAAGTTTCTCGATCAGCTGCGGCGGTTTTGGACTTTGTTTCGCTAATTCCACGGCATCGAGCAGCAGACTCTGCGCGGTTAGATATTTACGGTCGGATTCGCTTGCCGCCGGCTGAATTACCATTTCCAGGCGGTAAGAACCAGCCATTTTCGGCATGCCGATACCGCGGACAGTGAGGTTGTAAGTACCCGCCACGGTTTCTACCGCAAGGCTCTCCTCTTCGCCTGCACTGGTCATATTCATTTCTGTCGTCTGCTTGCCGTCCGGCGCGGTTAGGATCAGGGTTGCGTCGAGTACCTTTTGATCTAACCGAAAGCGTATGAACTGTTTGGCCGTGCTGTTGATCGTATAACTGTGCTCTTGTCCGCCTGTGATATTGCGCTCGACGGTCTGGCCGGGGAGAATGCTCTGATCGTTCGACGGCACTTGAGAATGCAGGATCGACGCTAAAGCGAGAATTAGGAACAAGGGGAATATTCTGAACTTCATTTGTGCCTCATTTATTACAAAACAGAGTCACGTTCTTACCGTGCGAACGTTTGGATAGATTTACGCGTGCTTCGGCGACTGTCGTGATCCTACCGCCACTCGCCCTGCATTGTAAACGCGGCCCAGTAATATGGCGACTGCCACTTTTTCTGCTTCCACATTTCGATCTGCGCGGCTCGCAGTGCTGCGGCGGGGCGTTCGTTGTTTTTTAGCATTCCGCGGTAGAAATTGGTCATCAGGTCGGAGGTCGCTTTGTCGTTGACGCTCCATAAGCTGACGACGACGCGTTTTGCACCGGCGTACATAAATCCGCGGGTCAGGCCGATCAGGCCTTCGCCTTTGACTTCTTTGCCGAGGCCCGTTTGGCAGGCGCTTAGAACGACGAGTTCCGCAGGCAGCTTCATATTGTAAATATCGTTGGCACGCAGGAATCCGTTCTGAGGTTTGCCGTCAGCGTCAATGGTCGAGAGGACGAGTGATGACAGTCCGGGCCGTTCGGTATCCATCACGCCGTGCGTGGCGAAATGGACGTAGCGATATTGCGCCAGATCGCCGCTGAGAACATTTGTCCGGTTTGCCTCGAAGTCGATCGCCTTTGAGGTTGAGTTTTTTGGTGCGAGTGAAATTATCGCGTCAGCCTCTTGCCGCGTAAATGGCAGTCGGCGTATCACAAGCCTACCCTTCTCTGTGGCCGAAGGCGTAGCAATATGTTCGAGTCCGCGGGCGTCCGCAGGCAGTCCGGTTTGAGCCTTGGCGTCCGGAGCGGCCACCAGAGTTTTGAAACGAACATCGGTACGGTCAAAAACCGGGTCGGCTATTACGGCGAGCGTCTTTGGGGCAGGCTGTCGGCCGGCGAGTTCCGTTCGTTGGAACACCAGTGTCGAAGCCGAAGGCAAACTTACTACTTCGTGGCCGATGACAAGCGGTTGGCTATTGTCATACGCCGGATCGGGAAGCATGGCAAATGGGATGTACTGCAATGCCCCGTCCGCCACGATGATCAGACGGTTACTGCCGAGTTTGGCGGCAACCGGAGCGAGGATCGTCTTGCTCAAAGCAAGGGCCGCGTCGGGAAGTTTCGCTTCCGCCTGACTGATACGATCCTGTCTTTGTATTGACGTTTCGCCGGGTTTATTCGTGCTGCGTGCCGTCAGAAATTCATAGACCTCGCGGGCACTTTTCTCGATCACCGCTGCCTTGGGCAATTCATAACTGGTCAGCGTATCGCGCGTGATCGCCCAAAGGTAGCTGCGGTCCTGGCCGGCAGCTCCCAGCGAGTATTCCAACAAAACGGTCTCGGCGTCGAGTTCGGCCTGGATCTCACTCAGCTTGACAGGTTGTGGTTGGACTAACTCAGCGTAGTGCGGGCTCGCCTTGCGAATGGCTGTTTGCGCCCGCTCGTAATCAGTTTCAAGCTGGCTGATCTCTTTTTTTAGTGCATCAACACTTTCGGGATTCGCCCGCGTTAGATCTTCTGCCTTGCTGCTAAGCTTTTTACCGATCGTTCGTTCACGTTCCAGTAGCGTCGCGTCTACGCCCTGGCGAATATTGGCGTGGGCCTCAGCAAGCAGGTCGAGCAGGCTGCGGGCACGCTCGAATTCGCTCGACTCAAATGCCAGGGCATCAAACCCTTTTGTCGGCTCATCCTTATGACGGCGCATCAGCACATCGGTGTACAGCTTGTAAGAATCCTGGAATGTCGCAAGGAAAGAAGAGCGCAGTTCAGGACTGCTGATCTCATTGGACCGAAGCGACTCGACAATTGCGATGCTCTGTTCGATGTAAACTCGTGACGCTGTGAGGTTCCCCCGCGAGCTCTCGGCTGAGGCCAAACCGTAAAGGGCATCAGCCTCCAAGTTTCTGTCAACTACTTCACGTGAGATCGCGAGCGCCTGCTGATGGTATTCGATCGCCTTGTCAGGGCGGTTGAGCCTGCCATAAATAACGCCGAGTCGGTCAAGCGTGCGCCCTTCGAGATAGCGAGACTTGGTCTCACGAAAGATCGCAACGGCCTTCTCAGAATATTCGATCGCTTTCTCGCCTTGCCCCAGTAATGCGTAGACGCTTCCTAGCTGGGAGAGCGTAATTGCCTCGTTCGGCCGACTCTTCAAGTCACGATAGATCAATAGAGCTTGTTCGTAAAATTCGACCGCCTTTTCGTAATTTTTCTGACGCCGATAAGCAAAACCTAATGACCGGAGCGTCCGAGCCTGGCCGTCGCGACTGTTCACTTCACGGGCGACCGCCAGCGCCTGCTCAAAATATTCGATCGCTTTCTCGTTTCGGCCTAGATCTCCATAGATGGCGCCCAGGTTTTCGAGAGCGTACACTTCGCCTCGACGAATCTTTGCTTCACGACAGATCGCCAGTCCCTGCTCAAAATACTCGATCGCTTTCTCGCTGCGGCCAAGATTCTCGTAGCTTTGGCCTAGCGCCAGGATCGCTCCCACCTCAAGGTTTCGGGTGGCGTCCGGATCGACGGTCGTGTCCTTTGATTCACGAGAGAGGGTCAAAGCTTGTTCGTAATATTCGACCGCTTTATCCTCGCGACCGAGCTCCGAAAAGTTATCGCCCAGGTCTTTGAGCTTGTACATTTCGATCACCCGATACTTGGTTTCACGAGCGATCGTCAGCGCCTGCTCATTGAACTCGATCGCTTTCTCAATATTGCCCATCTGACCATATGTGTAGCCCAGATTGCCAATCACTTTCCCTTCGCCTCTGCGATCCTTCAGCTCACGATAAACAGCCAGCGACTGTTCGTTGTAGGTGATACATTTGTCGGATAGGCCGAGTGAGTCGTATGACACGGCGATATTGCTAAGCATAACCGCCTCGCGAGTACGATCCTTCAGCTCACGAGCTATCAAGAGCGATTGTTCGCCATATTCGACTGCCTTCTCATATTGGTGCAGGCCTGATGCGGTTAGGGACATGCGGGAAAGCACGTCTCCTTCATCTGCCCGGTTCTTCCCTTCGCGAAAGATCGACAGAGCCTGTTCGTAATAATCGGCCGCTTTTTCATATTGCTTGAGATAATAATAATTGATGCCGATCTTCTTGATCGTAATCGCCGCCCAGTAGTTGTCCTCCAGTTCAAGCCAAAGGGGTAAGGCCTGATCAAGCTTCTCAATTCGCTGCTGGGCCGTTGTGTTTCCCTGCACAAGAAGCTTATTTTCTTCGACAAGCAGCAGTTCAGCGGCCTCTCGTTTGCGGTCTTGTGCTGTGGGGCTGGTTTTCAATGTCGCCTCGAGACCGTATGACCCGCGCAGTTCCGCTTGTCCTTTGCCTCGTATGATCAGTTGGTAACTACCCGCCGTTGCTGCTTCGAACGAAAGCGATTCTTCTTCACCGGCACCGGTCACGTCCATCTCGGCCAGTTGTTTGCCTGCCGGCGCCGTCAGGCTCAGCGCTTCGTCGATCGCTCGTTGCGTCAGGCGGAAACGCACGAACTGCCCCGCCGCGAGATTGATCTTATACGTATGCGACCCGCCGCCAGCGATCTCGCGCTGAACCGGATTGCCCGGAGTGAGTTCCTGTGGCTCCGGCGCCACCTGGGCTTTGGCCGCGAAAGCCGAAATTATGAGAACTGAACATACCGATGATATCTTGATAAACATATCAGCCCCTTTTTGTACAAAGTTCCTAGCACCACTCGCCCTGCATGGTGAATGCAGCCCAGTAGTAGGGCGACTTCCATTTGTTTTGCTTCCACATTTCGATCTGAGCGGCTCTCAGGGCGGCGGCCGGGCGCTCGTTGTTTTTTAGCATTCCGCGGTAGAACATGGTCATCAGGTCGGAGGTCGCTTTGTCGTTGACGCTCCATAGGCTGACGACTACGCGTTTTGCACCGGCGTACATAAATCCGCGGGTTAACCCGATGAGGCCTTCGCCCTTGACCTCTTTGCCGAGGCCCGTTTGGCAGGCACTTAGGACCACGAGTTCCGCCGAGAGTTTCATGTTGTAAATATCGTTTGCCCGCAGGAAGCCGTCGCGGGGCTTGCCGTCGGCATCGATGGTTGAGAGGACGAGGGCGGACAATCCGGGACGATCGGTGTCGAGAAGGCCGTGCGTGGCAAAGTGGATGTAACGATATTGGCCAAGGCCGCTGTTGAGAACGTTTGACCGGTTGGCGTCAAAGTCTATGGCTCGAAAGCTCGTGTTCTTTGACGACAGTGCCATTAACCTGTCGGCCTCCGGCCGAGTAAATGGCAATCTGCGGATCACACGTTTACCCCTGTCGTCATCCGAATCATCGGCCAAATGCTCAAGCGTGCGCATGTCAGCAGCGTTAGCTTTTTTGGGCGTCTCATTGACCGCAGCGTCGGGTGCAGGCGTTTTGAAGCGGTCATCGGAGCGGTCAAAGACGGGGTCGGCTATTACGGCCAACGTCTTTGGGGCCATCGTTCTCCCTGCAAACTCGGTTCTCTGCAACGCCAGGGTAGAGGCCGAGGGCAAACTGACGACTTCGTGACCGACGATGAGCGGTTGGTTGGACGGAAATGCCGGATCCGGAAGCATCGCAAACGGAATGTACTGCAATGCCCCGTCAGCTACGATGACAAGCCGTTTCTTTCCCAGCAGAGCGGCGGCGGGGCCGAGGATCATCTTGCTCAGTTCTAACGCCGAGGCGGGCAGTTTCGCTTCCGCCTGACTGATGCGGTCTAGTCTCTGTGGTTCCGTCTCACCCTTCTTATGGGTGCTGCGTGCGGTCAGAAGCTCGTAGAGCTCGCGGGCACTTTTCTCGATGTCTTGTCCCTTGGGCAATTCATAGGTGGTCAGAGAATTCGGCGTGACGGCCCAGAGATAGCTCTGATCCTGACCCTCGGCGCCCAATGTGTACTCAAGCAGAACCGTATCCTTGTCCAGCTCGGCCTGTATCTCGCTGAGTTTAACGGGCTGCGGCTGTGTGAGTGCAGCGTAATTCGGGCTGGCCTTGCGGATCGCCGCCTGGGCACGTTCCAGGTCTGTTTCCAATTGCACAATCTCTTTTTTCAGCGATTCGGCCTCCTCGGGCTTCGCCCGTGTCAGGAGCCTGGCCTTCTCGCTGAGTTGTTCGACAAGCGTGCGTTCGCGTCCAAGCAAAGCGGCATCCACGCCCTGGCGAATGTCAGCCCCGGCTTCGGCGAGCAGGTCAAGCAGGCTGCGGGCACGCTGGAATTCACTTGTCTCAAAGGCGAGGGCGTCCAGGCCTTTACCAGGCTCGGCTTGGTTCTGCCGCAACAGCAATTCGGTGTAAAGTTTGGAGGTATTCAGGACGTTAGCCGCATGTTGGGTGCGAGACTGCGTCGTTACCAGGCTACGGCGCAAGTCCTCCCAGATCTTCTGGGTCTCCTCGACATATACGCGTGCCGTGGCCGGGTCGCGCTTGCGCTCGAGCACGGCCAAACGGATCAGTGCCATCCCGATGCCCGGCGGATAGCCGAGTTCCCTCCAAATGGCGAGGTCCATCTTGCTGTATTCGACGGCCTTGTCGATGAGGCCCATGCGTTGATAACAATTAGAAAGGCTGATAAGTATGGTGGATTCTTGGCGCCGATCCTTGACCTCACGCGTCACTGCCAGAGCCTGCTCCAGATATTTGATCGCTTTTTCGAAATTGCCCCTCTTGACCTCGACATTTGAGAGACCTAAAAGCGGGTATGACTCAGATGAACGCATCTTCTTTTCGCGGGCGAGTGAGAGGGCTTGCTCGTAATATTCGATCGCTTTCTCGTTACGGTCCATCTCGGCATAAACAGAGCCAAGATTGATGAGCGAGCGGCGTTCGGAGTCGAGATCCTTCATCTCGCGAGCGATCGCCAGCGACTGCTCGTGAGACTGGATGGCCCTGTCGTAATTTCCCGATTCCATGTAAACGATCCCGATCTGATTGAGTGACATCCGTTCACCCACACGGTCCTTTTCTGCGCGGGCGAGGTCGAGCGCCTGCTGATCGTATTCGATCGCCTTGTCCATCCGATTCATCATTCTATAGACGGCGGCCAGATCATCCCTGAGCACGATTGCTTCGATTTTCCGGTCCCCCACCTCACGGACGGCCACAAGGGCCTGCTCAAAATATTCGATCGAATCCTCAAATTTGCCTAGAAACATGTTCGAGTAGCCGATCTTACTGAGCAGAGCGCCCTCCCCGGATCGCAATTTCTCGCTCCGCCAAAGAGGAAGTGCTTGTTTATAGGCTTCGATCGCCATTTCATATTGGCCATTTACCGAACGAGTTAGGCCGATCAAATTTAGCGTGAGGCCTTGCAAGTAGCGGTCATCCAGTTCTCGGAAGGATACAAGCGCCTGCCCTAGTTTCTCACCTAGTTGCGGATCTTCGTATCGCCCTTCGCTGTACAATCGGCGTGCCTCATTCAGCAGCGATTCGGCAGTGATTCGTTTGCGGTCCTGAATGCTGGCCGAGTCTTTCACCTCTAACTTTGCCGAATAATCGCCGCTAACCGTTGCCGCCCCGTTGGCGCGGATCACGAGTTGATAAGTTCCCGCCGCGGCCGCTTCGTACGCAAGTGAGTCGGCGAAGCCGATGATGCCGGTCAGATCGCTCGCGATTAGAGGCTTGCCATCTGCACCGGCGAGCGAGAGCTTTACGTCCATCCCTCGCTGCTCGACGACGACGTGCATGAACTGCCCCGCCGCGAGGCTGATCTGATACGTGTGCGACTCGCCACCCGCGATCGCACGCTCGATCGGCTTTCCCGATTCGAGAGCCACGCTCTGCGGCGGTGTTGTCTGAGGTCGGACGGAAACAACCGACAAAAGAATGAACGCGGCCAACAATAATCTGAACCTTAATTGCATATCTATCCCTTATTCTGAAAAACGAGATTTCGACGCCTGATCGGGTCATAATGGAAAACAAAAGCGAGGATCGCCCGCATCCGCGTATAAACCTTAAAAACGATGGGAGAATCCACTAAATACGTCTCCGATGCCTAAGTCCTTGAAAACAAGGGGCTAAGCAAGTTCACGAGAGGGTGTCAGGAATTTTGTGTAAGTTAGATTTCACTTATTCCTGAGATGGTCATTCTGTCGCCGAAAATGATGGCGAATTGGTTC
>JBBRSH010000018.1:0-47693 GCA_038245555.1 Pyrinomonadales bacterium
AAGGTCACGCTGTGCCGCTGCCGAGTCACCTGTGCTAAGAGCATTGCCCGCGACTCCGAGGACGTCGCCGGTCGAACCGACAACACCACGGATCTCGGATCTCTGATCCGAAACGCTGTTGCCGCCAAAAACTCCTAAACTTTGGGCCGATTTAAAATTGAGTGCATAACTGAGCATCTCAACCGTTGCTCCGCCCTGGCCTTCCTGATTAGCAGCGCTAACCGTTGAAGCTACCGAAGCTGGGGCAAATGACCAGCCCAATGCGATCATGATGCCGATGGTCAATGCCACCGCACCGAGAAGCGCACGATTCTTCGTTTTGCTTTCCATTAGTAATTCTCCTCTCTACCAAACTTTACAACTTGATCGAGATCCGCGATAAAACGAGTCTCAACCTTCAACAAAATCAAAAGCCTTTCGAAAAAGAATGGCCTTTAACCTCTGCAATTCACCGGAATGCACGCTGCATTCCGAAGCAATAACCAGCGAGCGCCTCAGAACAAAAGAGGGCATCCGCAATTAGTTGTACGAAATCTATGAAACTTGTCGCTTAATCAACATCTTACGAGCGAAAAATGTGATTAGCAAGATAAAGACGCTTCAAAAAGACCATTTTGCGAAAAATGATGCCTTACATCATAAAATTCAATTTGAGGCGATTTATAAGGGGTTTGGTGAAAGGGCGGGGACGGTTTGAACCGGAAAACGACAGAGTATTTACTATGGGAACGATTGCGATTTGATCGAAGGGCGGTCACCGCTGAATCCAACAATGACCTCCCCTTCGCGTTCAAATTTATGGAAGTCGGGGACCCGAGTAAAACGATTGGAAATGCGCTCATTTACCCAATTTGCCCACATAACTGATCCGCCAGATCGTGTTCGAGCCATCATCAGTCACAAAAAGGGAGCCGTCATTTGCGACAGCGACGCCGACTGGCCGCCCCCAAACGTTGCCTTCCGGAGTCACGAAACCGGTCATAAAATCCTCATATTCGCCGGTCGGAACTCCGTTCTTTTGGGGAACACGAATTACTTTGTAACCAGTTCGTTTCGCGCGGTTCCATGAGCCGTGCTCGGACGCGAAAACCTCATTCTTATAGTCCTTCGGGAACATCTTGCCCGTGTAAAAGAGCATTTCGAGCGAGGCCGAGTGAGATTGCAGAAGAACGTCCGGCACGATCACCTTGGCACGCAGTTCTGGGAACTTGCCGGCGTGCCGCGGGTCCTGATTGGGGCCGATGTAGTACCACGGCCAGCCATAAAATCCGCCTTCTTTGATCCTCGTGATGTAATCCGGGACAAGGTCGTCGCCCAGCCCGTCGCGTTCGTTTACCGAGCCCCAAAGCTCGCCGGTTTGTGGATGAATAGCGATTCCGACAGCGTTGCGAATGCCTGATGCATAAACTCGTCGCCCAGTGCCGTCCGGATTGAACTCGAGCACATCGGCGCGGTCCGTTTCGCCCAACGCGGGATTTTCATAGACATTTGAACGAGATCCGACAGAAACGAGCATCTTCTTTCCGTCACGACTAAATGCAATATCGCGTGTCCAATGTCCACCGCCCGTCAACCGAGCGCCGCTGGGAATGTCCGACACGACGACTTCGGGTTTTATACTTGCCTTGATGTCGCCGTTCTTATAGGGAAAGCGAACTATGGACTCGGTATTTCCTATATAGATGTACTGCGGGTTTGGCCCCAGCGGATAAAAGGCAATGCCGAATGGCTGCTTGAGGTCGGCCGAGTAGACCTCATTCACCTCAGGCTTGTCGCCATTCTTGCCCGGGCGAAATACTCTGATGAGATTTGCCTGGCTTTCCGCAACAAACAGATCGCCGTTCGGGGCCGTCCGGATCAATCTCGGGTTCTTTAAACCGGATGCAAATTCGTCGACCTTGAAGCCGGGCTTAACAGCCGGCATCGCCCCTGCCGGACGCGGAACGAGCTTCGGGCCGTTTACTGCCGATGGCGACTCGAACGGCTTTGCCAGATCGGCGATGGTAATGTGCCGCCGGACGCCCGGCGCATCAGTCAGCCAATCTCCCATGGCACCCTGGCCCATCAATACCTTGTCTTCCTTTTGCGAAAAACCGACCGGTGCCGACGTTAAACTCAACACGGTCATCAACATAAGTAAGGTCACCCGTTTACAAATATATGTACCCATAGACGATTGTTCTCCACTTTCAATTAGCTCTGGTTCTTGTTCTACTTTTCATTCTATCCAAAACAACCGTCCGACGTATAAAGCTCATAAGGTAGTTTCTGAAAAATCTTCACATGAGTGCGATCTTCGCCGGTTCAAAATATCGGCGTCGTCGGTCTCGGTTGCCGTCGGTTAATGACGGGTGACATCGGTCACTGGGGTATTTAAGGTAAGTATATTTATCTACTGTAAAAACCGAAGAGGCCTTTTACATCCGTTAATTCCCAATTTTCTCGCTCACCTACTCCAAAAGCGACTCGAAGTCCGTCCGCGACCATAACCCATTGGCAGACCAAACGAGAAACGCGGCTCTTGCGAGCCGCTTGGGTATTTAAGGTAACTATATTATTTACTGCAGGTTAACTATGGAGCCACCCGTCGGATTCGAACCGACGACCTTTCGATTACGAATCGAATGCTCTACCAACTGAGCTAGGGTGGCCGATTGGTTGGCAATATGCCGCCACGCGGGCCAGATCGGGAAAGTGTCAACGAAAAGTATCAAGATACCGTTCAACCGAACACAATCAGGATCATAATGCGGCGGCATTTCCGGCCGAAGCCGAATTGAACAATATAAACTTCCGGTTGGCGAGTTGTCAAGACCAAATTGGATCGGAATGGTTCGCGACGGCTATACAAAACATAGTTATTGTAGTAACATATGAAATTAAAACCAAAACAACCGTTAGCCAAACAATTATGAATCAGGATTTCGTTGCTCGACTATTAAAGGTTTTCAACAATGCTTCAATGGCTCAGGTTGCACGTCAGCTTAAAGTCCCACATGCCACCGTTAGGAACTACTTTCAGGGCAGACTGCCAGCCACCGAGGTGCTCATGAAGATGGCAGATGAAACAGGCGTATCAATAAACTGGCTGCTGCTAGGCCAGGGAGAGATGTACGCGGGCGAACTGCCCGCTATCGGGATTGGTCGATTTCTGGAAGAAAAGATCATTGAGATCATTGATCAAAGGCTGAGCGAGGCTGGCCACGGGCCCGCAAACCAGACGACCAGGATCCAGAGTCTTGATACTTTCGATCTTGGATCCGCTCTTGACCGGTATGACGATCCAAAATTGGTAATGAACGACTGGCTTCGGCACGAGGGCCATGAGTTTCCAGCCGATTACGGAGTCGTGTTTTTCCGCGGGTGGGATTCGTTCTCGCATGATGAAAAGCTTGATGCTCTAATGGACGCAAAAAAGGTTCTCGACCGCAGCGTCAGCCGAGCGAAGTAATGCCTCTGTGATACAATTGTGCTGTGATGGCACAATTGTGCGACTCCTTCCTATATGCGTCTTATCTCAGAAAAGATTCGGAACCTCATATTCGGCTGGAACGAGCGGCCCTTAACGGAGCGTGATTTCTACCAGCTTTGCAAACGGTTCAAGGTAAACGTGGTTGAAATGCCGTTGCGGACAAACGGGTTTTATTACCGCGTCATGGGCCGGGACTATATCGCGATCGACAGCCGGTTGACCGGGACAGAAAAACTCCTCGTACAGTTTCACGAGCTGGCCCATCTTTTGCTCCATACGCCCGAGTCAGGAGCAACCGCAAATTTTCATGGCGTGGGCCGAAAAACCCGGCCGGAGCTTGAGGCGGATGCGATCGCCCTGTGTTCGCTGATTCCGCGGACATTGCTCGAGGACAGGGATGCGATCCTATTGTGCGAGGATGATGGATTTTCTTCCGAAATACTCGCGGCCCGTTTCGAAATACTTGCGAAGTACGGCTTTTAGTTCAAACTATTGCGGCCTCCCAGACGTCAAAAGTTATCAGGTTTGCCGCCTGCTCTATCTTCTTTTTCGACAAGTATTTTCAGGAGTTTCACATGCTTATTAGGAACCTCGCGTTTTTGACATCAACTGTGCTTTTGTCCTTCGTTATTACGATGGCTCAAACACAGCCAACCGGGTCGCCTACTCCGGCCAACGCCGACGCGGATGCGAAAACCAAGGAAACGAATGAAAAGATCGTTCAGGTAATTGATCAGGCAGCTCGGGAAGGTTCCAGTCTGCGCCTGGCTCTCAATCGTGCGATCGTTTTCACGCTCGCGGGCGATCTCCTGTGGAGTTTTGATGAAAAGCGTGCTCGCGAGCTGTTTCGCAGCGTCACGAGCGAGCTGATAACTAATAGTCAGGATGCTGAAAAAGAAAGAAGTGATACTGCGCGAAACAATTTTGGGTTTCTTGACAACTCTGACCCGCGTGCCGAGCTTTTGCCGGTGATCGCTTCGCACGACGCTCAGATGGCCCTCGACATGCTTTACGCTACGCGTTCCGCAAAGCTTGCGGAGGCAATGGCCAAGGAGTCCAGCCCGGCTGCGAACGCCGGCGGCCCAGCCGGCGGCCGAGGTGGTGGCGGAGGCGGCCGAAACCAGGATGCCCAGTCCGTGAATCAGGAGGTCGCGCTGGAACAGCGTCTTATACTGCTTGCGTCCAAGGAAGACCCCGATAGGCTGATAAAATTGATCAACGACGCTCTTGCTAAAGGTGTAAGCAATTCCGTCGTCCAACCGCTTCAGGCGCTCTTTAAGAAAGATGCAAAAAAAGCGGATGAATTGGCAAGCAAGGCCGTGAGTGTCCTGACCAGTGCCGATTGGACCGGCAATCCGCAAAGTTTTCGCGTTGCGCTTAATTTTATTCAGGTAGGCAACTCACAGACGGCTTCTGCCAGGCCGGGTGACAAACAGTTTCGTTTTTCCGATGCCCAGGACCAGGACCTTGCTGTTAAGTTGGCATCGTTCCTGACTCAGACGCCGCCGTCCAACCAGACATTAAATATGATCAACCAGGCGTTGCCGGTCATCCAGCAATACGCCCCGGAAAAGGTAGCTCAGCTCAAACAACAGCAAACAAGTGCTCCGGCAAACGGCAACGCTAGAAACGTGCAGCGCCAGGCTCTCTTTTCGCCGACTTCGACGCCCGAAGACATCCTGTCGCAGATCTCGAAGATGACGACCGACCAGGAGAAGAATATGGCGTATTCGGCGGCTGCGGCTAAGATCAGCCAGATAACCGACGACGACCGTGCCAAAAAACTTCTCGATCAGATCCCGGACGAGAGGGCTCGCACCGCGGCGACCGATCAATATAACGCAGCAAAGATCTCCCGTTCGGCAGCGAGCGGCAACCTCGATGACGCGCGAAAACTCGTAGGCAAATTGTCCGGCGGACGGACCCAGATACAGACGATCGTTTCGCTCGCAACCGCTTTTTACAACAAGGGAACCGACAAGGATATCGAGGCTGCCCATGCATTGATGAAGGACGCGAAAGCGATGGTCAACCCAGCGCCGGAGGATGAGGATGAGCTGGCCGACCTAATGGAGGTCGTCAAGGGATTCGCCGTGGTGGAACCCGATACGGCGTTTCGGCTTATTGAACCGATCATCGATCAATTTAATGATGTCGTAAACGCATCGGCCGTCTTAAGTAAGTACAACCGCCGGAACACGTCGTTCAAGAAAGGCGAACTTGTTCTAAAGGCAAGCGGCAATGCCGGTGGATTCCGCGGCGGCTTTGGCGGACCGGGCGGCGGCGGCGGTCCTGGCGGTGCCGGCGGGGACATTTTGTTTTATCGCTATATTCCGCAGATGCAGCTGCTTGGAAAGGCCGATATCGACCAGATGAGCCGCCTTGCTGACCGATTTAGCAGGGCGGATGCCCGAACCATAGTCAAACTTTTTGTCATTCAGGGTTTCCTGGCCCCGGAGAAGAAACGAGCGGCCGATGCGCCGGCCCCAGGCACGACAGCGAATCCGGTGACGCCCAACAATTGAATCGACCTGCCTTTGGGTGGGGCACAGAGCCGGGACGTTTAACCTTTGGTTTCATGCTATAATTCGGCGCATTTGGGACTGCTAAGACATAGCTGGAGGGCACAAATGCGACTTAGAAACTTTCTAATCCTCGCCGTAACGTTCGTGGTGTTGGGTACGTTTTCCCTCGCACAGGACAAGCCTGCGGCGGCCAATGCCGAAAAAGACAAACTAACAAAAGAACAGAAAGAAATGATCGTCCAGATGTTGGACGAATCGATCACTACAGCAAACGGCCTGCGCCTGCCCGAAAATCGTGCAACGCTGTTAGCGATGGCGGGCGACCTGTATTGGAAATTCGACGATAAACGGGCACGCGAACTTTTTCGAAATGCCGCTGCCGAGTTGATAAATTTCTATACCGAGACCGATAAGGAAAAGCGTGACCGCACCGGAACGTTCGTCATGCAGCTGTGGGATCCGAACGATGCCCGTCCCTATGTCATGCCGTTGATCGCAAAGCGCGACGCGACGCTTGCGCTCGATTTGCTTGTTCAGACGCGGCCGGCAAAACTTGCCGAGGCGATGGTCAAAGCTTCGCAGACAAACAACAGGGGAACAATGGATCTAATGAACCTGGACATGGACCAGTTTCGGGTGCAGCAGGAGATAGCTCTCGAGCAGCAATTTGCCCTCCTTGCGGCGGATGAGGACCCCGACAAAGCTATTGCACTGATTAAGGACAGTCTTTCGAAGGGTATTTCATTTAGCGTGATGCCCTGGCTCCAAAAGGTGTTAAGAAGGACGAGAAGAAAGCCGCCGAGTTGGGAGGTGACGTGATCAAAAAGCTGGTTGAGTCGGATATGACAAAGAACCAGACCGATATGATGACGGCCTTAACGTTTCTCCAGAACGCAGCCAGGGCTCTACCGGCCGCCGCCGGGCCGGGCCTTTTGTCGGGTTCGGTGGAAGGACCGGCTGGGTCCGGCTCTGCATCCACGCAGCCCGAAAAGCAATTTAACTTCACCGATGCCCAGATCAGGGAACTCGCAAACAAGTTGGCAACTGCATTGATGCAGCCGAGCGGTTCGATCATGACGTCCTCATTGCTCGGCCAGGCGATCCCGACACTAGACAAGATCATTCCCGATCGCACTGCCGCCTTGAAACAGCGTCAGGCCGAAAGCCAGAAGGCTCTGCCCACTGAATTCAAGGGAATGCAGGAAATGCAGAAGATCTACGATCCGAACGCCACGCCCGAAGACATTCTGTCGCAGCTTTCAAAAATGCCGGAGGGTCCGATAAAGTCGCAGGCCTATCCGGCCCTCGAAAGCAAGATCGGTCAGATCACGGACGAAACTCGGGCCAAAAAGCTGATCGACCAGATCCCGGACGAAAAGGAACGGGCCAATGCTCAGGAAAAATACGACGCTGCAAAGATCTCTCGTTCTACGGCTACCGGAAAACTCGAAGACGCCCTTCAGATGATCAATTCGATGACCAATAAACGGGACCGGATCCAAAAGCTCGTCGCCCTCGCGGTGCAGTATTTCCGGAAGGGCGGCGATAACAATGTCGATGCCGCGAAGGGCATCATGAAAGAAGCAAAGGCGATGACCGCCGAATTTCCGGCCGATGCGGACGAGATAACCGACCTGATGGAGGTCGTCAAAGGCTACACGACGGTCGAGCCTGAAACGGCATTTAAATTGTTTGAACCGGTTATCGATCAGCTAAATGAATATGTCCAGGCCGCGGCCGTTCTCAGCAAATACGAGAAGCGCGGCCAGGATTTTCGAAACGGTGAGCTGGAGTTGAGCATGAATTCCTACCAGCGTGGCGGCACTCTGACGTTTCGGTACATCCAGCATATTCAGGCCCTCGGAAAGGCAGACCTCGACCGGATGAGCCAGCTTACAGACCACTTTCTCCGGCCGGATTATCGTTCCATCGTCCGGTTATACGTTCTTCAGGGATTTCTTGCCGACGATAAGAAACCGGCTGCTCCGATGCCGCCAATGCCGATGAACACGGTCGTTATAAATAATTAGCACGGTTGGAATTTGAAGGTTGAAAAAAAGCGGGCTTGCCCGCCTTTTTCCATAGGAGGTCGCTGGACTACACAAAATCCGCGATCCGTTGTAATATTCCCCCAAATCCAGATCTTAAAAATTCGTTTTGCGAGGCAAATTTATGGCAATGAATGAACCCTTTGACTGGCGGGCATCCGACCGAAGGCTTTTTTTGGCGGCGGCTTTGCTTTTCCCTATCGTGGTGGTGATCGGATTTGCCCGGACCTACTATCTTAGGAGCATCTTTAGTGGTCCGGCAACGACTACATGGCTGGTCACGGCCCACGGGCTCGTGATGTCTGCCTGGGTCGTTTTTTTTATTGTCCAGGTGTGGCTGATCAGGTCGAAAAACGCTCGGCTTCATATGAAACTCGGTTGGTTGGGTGTCGCCCTCGCCGCCGCGATGATCGTTGTCGGCCTTATTACCGGCGTCGTTGCGGCGAAAAATGGTTCGCCGTCGACCCCGCCGGACATTCCCCGGCTGTCGTTTTTTGCCGTGCCCTTCTTCGATCTCGTTGTTTTCGCGGTGTTATTTGGGGCGGCGGTTTACTATCGTAAACGGCCCGCAAATCATAAACGCCTGATGTTATTAACAGTCGTCAATTTTCTCCCGCCCGCCGTTGCGCGGCTTCCGATAGACGCCCTGCGGGCGCTCGGCCCGCTTTTCTTTTTCGGCGTGCCGACCTTTGTTGCGATCGGTTTGGTGATCTATGACACCTGGCGAAACCGAAAGCTGAATAAGGTCTTTCTCGCCGGGGCTCTGTTTATGATCGCAACCTACCCTCTCCGACTGGTTATTTCCGGCACGGATGCCTGGATCGGATTCGCCACATGGCTGACGAACTGGGTAGCCTAGAATGGCCCAAATAGCAACCAAAGGTACAGGCTAACGCATCACGGTTGTGGATGTAATTCGACTGTCGAGTTACTGTAATCCCATTCGACCGCCTTACATAATAAGGAAACTCATGCTGATTCGAAGAACTGTACTTTTGATCTCGACTTTGTTATTTGCCTGCACGATCGCCGCAGCGGAGACCCAGCCGACCGACTCTGACGCCGACAAAGAAAAGAAACAGAAGGAATTGGACGAACGCGTCGTTAAGATGCTGGACCAATCCGTGGGCGACGCGACGACACTTCGGCTGGCATGCAACCGGGCGATCTTCTACGCGATCACGGCCGACCTCTACTGGAAATACGATGAAAAGCGGGCGCGCGAGCTTTTCAAAAACGCGACGACAGAACTGCTCGTTATTAATCAGGAGACCGAAAAAGAACATCGTGAGAGTACCGATCCGTTGATCGAACTTTACAACGTGCCATGGGGCGATCCTCGGGGCGATATCCTGCCGCTGGTCGCAAAGCATGATGCCGAGCTCGCTCTCAATATGTTGCTCGCAACGCGCTCAGCCCGCCTGTCCGAGGCGATGGCCCGGGTAGCGGCCGGCAAGGCAAAGCCGGCAGATATGATGAGCTGGAATCCCGATGTGGACAGGGCTGCCGGCGAGACCGCTCTCGAACAACGGTTCGCCTTGCTTGCTGCGGATGAAAATCCTGAAAAGGCGATCAAGCTTATTAAGGACAGCCTCTCAAAGGGAGTATCGGCTAATGTTTTGGCCTTGCTTCAAAAGTTATTCAAGAAAGACGAGAAAAAGGCAGGCGAGCTTGCGGGTGACGTGATCAAGAAGTTGATCGATTCGGATCTTGTGAAAAATTATGACGACATGAGCACCGCCGTGAGTTTCCTACAGTATGCGTTCAAACCGGAGCAAAAGGCTGGTTCCGCCAGTGCGAAAGTAAAAGACGAAAAAATGTTCACCTTCTCCGACGATCAAGCCAGAGAGCTCGCCAGAAAGATTGCCGATGCCCTGCTTGAACCATCAAAGTCGATGGCCATGGCAATGACACTGAACCGGACGATGCCCATGCTCGAAAAATATGTTCCGGAAAAGCTTGTGCTGCTCAAGATGCGTGAGACCGAAAACCAGTCGACCATGCCGCCCGAGGTTAAAAAGATGCAGGAACGGCAAAAGATGTGGGACCCGAACTCAACGGCGGAAGATCTGCTCGCGCAAATAGCAAGATCGGAAAACGAATATGAAAAGGCGACCGGCTACTCAATGCTGGAAAAAAAGATCAGCGATATCGAGGACGATACCCGGGCCAAAAAATTGATCGACCAGATAACTGACGAAAAATCACGGGCAAATGTGCTGGAGCAGTACCAAAATGCAAGTGTTACCCGAACCGCCAACGCCGGAAAGCTTGACGATGCCCGCAAGATGATCGGTGGACTGGCAAAAAAATCAACACGGATCCAACGCCTTGTCGCTTTGGCCACTGATTTTCAGAAGAAAGGAGGCGAAAAGGACATCGCAAATGCCAGGAGCTTGATGAGGGAAGCGAGAGTACTGACCAACGACGCCGCCGAGAGCGAAGATGACCTTGGCGACCTGATGGAAGTCGTCAAAGGCTACGCCGCGGTCGACCCCGACATTGCTTTCAAAATGTTTGAGCCGGTCATCGATCAGATAAACGACTACATGGGGGCGAGCGCCATCACCGCCAAGTATCAAGTGAGACAAAACTCGACCTTTAAGAACGGCGAGATCATCATGATGGTGAAGATAAAGGAATGGACGCCCCTATTTCGATTTATCAAGCATATGCAGCTCCTCGCCAAGGCCGATCTCGAACGGATGAATACCCTCGCCGACCGCTTCAACCGCCCGGATTCGCGTGCCATCGTCAAGCTTTTCGTCCTCCAGGGCTACCTAAAGGACGACAAAAAGCCGGAGGAACCTGAGCCGCAGAACAATTACGACTAATTGAACGACGCGGGATCAGGTTCCTGGGTGGATTTGCCTGGCAAACTAATTTGCCCGTTCGGCCCACGCGGGCGTACCCTCAGCAGTTAATAGACAAATGCGTTCGCGGTCGGCTTGTCTCCGTTTAGCCCGAAAGGGTTAGCGGAGAACCCGGACGTTGATCCCTGAACATAAAAGGTGCCCTGCGCGCCCGGTCTCCAGACTGCCATGTCCGCCTTGCCGTCGCCATCATAGTCACCGGGTACCGGCAGGTCCGCCGACAGTCCGAAAGGCGCTGAATAATAGGACAGGTCTTCGCTTCGAAGCACGAACCACGTTCCAGTTGAAGGCTTCCAGACCGCGATGTCGGTTTTTCCGTCACCCGTGTAATCCGCCGGTACTATCTTGTCGCTCGCCGATCCGAATTGAACCGCAAAGAATGAACCGTCCGAGCTGTTCAATCTATACCAGTAACCGGTCGACGGACGGAAAACTGCAATGTCGGCTTTGCCGTCACCGTCAAAGTCTCCGACCGCGGGCCTGTCCTCCGCGATTCCAAATCGAACAGCCAAAAATCCGGCGGTCGATTGCTGTAGATACCAATTTCCGGTCGAGGGCCGATAAATAGCCAAATCTGCCTTGCCGTCACCGTCATAGTCCGCCGGAGCAGGAATGTCACCATTTACGCCAAAGCCAGCGTCATAAAGGGTGTTGTCCTCGCTTCGAAGAATATACCAGACGCCCGTGGACGGCCTGAAAACAGCTGCGTCCGTTTTGCCGTCGCCGGTGAAATCCGCGGGCGTCAGCAGGTCGCCCGCCACACCAAACTGAAATGCCGCGAAGCCCGCTGCCGAACGGCTCAGATACCAATTGTTATTCGACGGCCTGACAACCGAAAAGTCGGTCTTACCATCACCGTCAAAGTCGCCGACTACTGAGCGAGGTGACGCGACGCTCATTAGCCTTCCGGTCGCTTTTTCGGTTACGTAGATGCTCCCGTTTTGCGGGTCGCGTGCGATGGCGGTAGGAGTGATAAGAGTGCTTGCCAAAATTCGCGTTGTTGACGAGGACGTCGTGATCAATTTAAGCCGGCCGGGTGCCTGAGCGAGCATGTTGGCACTGAATTCGAGGGCGAGATATTGATCGCTTGGCGCTGTTCCGCCGAACGGCATGAAATCGAGAGCGGATGTTAAATTAGAGAGAAAAACTGCCTGACTGCGGGTGCTCAGGTCGACGGTGCGGACCTCCGCGAGGCCGGCCGCAAAGGGGAAACCCGTAAGAAATGAAATGTACAGTTTACTGCCTATGATCCGAATGCTGTCCGGCACGGGTTCAATAACCGGCGGCCCGAACGGCAGCGGATTCGTTTTCCAGGCAAACGTCGTAAAGGTTTCATACGAGCCGTTAGAGATATATATGCGATAAAGCAGGTTAAAACTCGCGTCCACCACGTAGAGCGAATCTCCCGCTACCTCGACGTCATAGACGTTCGCCTCGCGTATGTTTGCCGGCAGAGCCTGGGTTGGCTCGGATCTGAGTTTGGGCAGGCTCACTACCAGACGAGCCACGAGTTGTTTCCCCTGCGCGTTTGTCAATGGTACTTGTCCGCCCCCGTTGAGCTTCGTCTGGTCGGCGGCGGTGAGCGTAAACCCGCTGGCCAGGGTTTCGAAATCGGGTGGAACAGTGAGTTCAAGCACTGAGTTAAGGAGCGGCGATGAGGGAGCTGGATTAGCGATAGATCCGCCCGTCACCGGCATGGATGTGTCACCCGCCCCAATGGTGATATAGAGTTTTTGACCTACAAGCCTCATACCCGAGGGGCCGCTGGCCTCTGGAGCCCCGCCGCTGCGACTTACCCCGGACGGCAGGCCGTCGATCAGCGTCTGCCGGATACGTGTGGTCCGGCTGACAAGCGAAATGCGTCCGCTGTTTGGTGCCATGGTTCCTGATTCTGCAACCAATACGGACGAAGTGCCCGCGAGAATGATCTTTGACGGATCATGTAATCCGCCCATAAAAACAGATGTTTGGGCGCGGATCGTTGCCGTCCCGAGTAAGGCCAATAACATGGCTGCAAACGCAACCGTCGTTCGCATTCCGCGATTTGTAGATAGATTTCTCATTTTGATCCTCCCTTGATAAATGAATTTTGATTTCCTATTGAGTAAGCGATCGAAGAACTATTGCTGGAAAGAACGTCATAAGCTGAGTTCTAGTCAATAGACAAATGCGGCGGCCGTCGGTCGGTCCCCATTTTGGCCAAACTGGGCCACGCTGAAGCCCGATGTCGATTGCTGCAAGTAGTTAGTACCATTCGAGGGCCGAAACACCGCAAAGTCGGCCTTCCCGTCGCCGTCGTAGTCGCCGGGTTCGGGCAGGTCCGTCGATATTCCAAATCCCGCTCCGTAGAACGTGAGGTCCTCACTTCTCAAGACATACCAGACGCCGTTCGACGGCCGCCAGACGGCAATGTCAGTCTTGCCGTCGCCCGTGTAATCTACGGGAACTATCTTGTCGCCCGCCGCGCCAAACTGGATAGCAAAGAAGGAGTCGCTTCCACTATTCAGCCGATACCAGTAGTTATTTGACGGCCTGTAGACTGCAATGTCAGCTTTTCCGTCACCGTCAAAGTCTCCGACCGATGGCCTGTCTTCCGAAATGCCGAACGGGATCGCCGCAAAGCCCGTGGTCGATCGCTGCAGATACCACGTTCCGTTCGAAGGTCTAAAAACCGCCTGGTCCGCTTTGCCATCACCGTCATAGTCGGCCGGAGCCGGAATATCGCCATTTGTTCCAAACCCCGCACCGTAAAATGTGCCGTCCTCGCTTCGAAGCACGTACCAGGTTCCGTTCGATGGCCGGAAAACGGCGACGTCGGTCTTACCATCACCTGTAAAATCTGCCGGAGTCAGCACGTCGCCGGAGGCACCGAATTGGTATGCTGCAAACCCCGCGGATGAACGGCTCAAATACCAGAAATTGTTCGAAGGGCGAAATACCGAAACATCCGATTTTCCGTCGCCGTCATAATCGAACGGAGCGTGGCGGTCGGTGCTCCAAAATCCACTCGCGAGGCTATACGCTCCTCCCGTCGAGGTCGTCCCCGCGATCGCTTGGCCGATCGTGCCGTCAATCGCAAATGTTCCACCGGCCGCTCGTCCTCCGCTGCCCGCGATGACCGATTTTTGGATGCTGAAGGTCCCGCCGGACTGAGCAAGTGACATTACTGCGAATGTGACGGTGAGAAACGAGGCAAGAATAATAATGAATATGTTTTTCATGACGTTCTCCGGCTTAGTTTTGGGTTCTGCACACTGCGGCACGGCGATGGCTTCGACAGACGAGGGTTCTTAACGCGTCGATTTCTGACTCCTGTTTCTTCTTGGTCGCGTTCTGCCGTTCGATCTGTTTTTGCCGGATCTCGATCTGAGTTTGCTGCTCCTTGACCGCGTTAATAAGGACCATGTTCAGACGTTCGTACCGGACACCTTCAACTACGCCTTCTTTATTCCGAAATGCAAAAAATGGAGCCGCCTTTGCCACATCTTCCGCCCCGAGCCCGATGTCGTAAGCGCCGCCCTCCTTCCAGTTGTAGCTGATCGGACTCAGTTTTCTAAGAATATTTAGTCCGTCGGAGTAGTTATGCACGTTTGTCTTAAACCGTAAACTCGAAGTACTACAATTCAGCAAATCACCGGCGGCGTTAAAGCACATTTGGGCAACCGGTGCACCTAGCGGAATTGAGGTTATCCGCGCTCGTCCGTTTACCTCAAGCTTCTGATTGGGAGTCGTGGTGCCGATACCGACCTGCCCGGAATTGTCAACCACAATCCTGGTAAGTCCGTTGGTGGTTGCAAGTTGCCACAGTCCCTGGTCTGTGACATGCTGCAAGAATCCAGCCCCTAAAGTATTAATAATATCGATGCGAGCCGGCGCTCCCGCATTAAATGCTCCGGTTCCTGACACGCGTAGTTTGCCGCTAAAGGATCCCGCGTAGCCGCTGTCGCTCCTGCCATATATGCCATAACCGCTGTCGCTGGCGCCGAAAACGCCGTAGCCATTTGGGCTCTCGGCAAACACGCCGATACCGTTCATGTTGTTGTTGCCAACCGTCAATTTCCCGGTATTTGAAGCGAAGTCTCCGATTTTCACGCTACCGTCAGTCTTTATTGAAATTCCATTTGTGTCCGGCGGTATTTGACCCGCCGGGCCAGCAAGCAGCTTAAGGCTCACGTTACTGCCACCGAGGATTTCGAAACCGCCGAACCTGATGTCGGCCCTACCGGTTGCTCCCCTGAATAGACATCCCTGTTTCGCCATTCGGTGAGCCGAATTGAACCTGTCCCCCGTTACCCGCCGCTGCCAATTGAACGTTCGCCGGCAACTGGACTCCGGCGGCCGACTGACTGATCTGCGAAGTGCCGAGCGTTGTGGGACTTGTCCATACGGGAATCGCATTCGTCATACCGCCGGTGAGGCCGCCGCCGGTTGACCCGATCGTAACCGTATTGCCGATAGGCGTGACGGTGATGTTTCCGCTTCCCGCGAGGGTAACGTTGTCCGTAAGGGTAGCAGTCCCGACGGTCACGCCCTTGACCGCCTGACCGCTTGCGATCTTTGCGGCAGTGACGGCCGAGTCCGCAAGTTTTGTGTTGGTTACCACATTATTTGCCAATACGGTCGCGTTCTGTGGACCCGTCACATCTCCCGCCAACGGCCCTGTGAAATTAGCCGCTGTCGTCGCACTATCCGCACTCAAGCTTTTGACCGAATAAGGCGAGCTGTTGACCGGCTGGCGCGGCGAGAGTGTGGTAAATCCACTACCACCGCTTGGCCTGACGCGTATCTCAAGAAGCCGGGTCGCACCGGAAAACTGGTTCCCAAAATCGAGCGAGACCCCAAAAATGCCGTTCGCGACGACAACGCCATTCCGAGTCAGCGTCCCGCCAAGCTGACCTCCGCTGCCGTCATAAAGTGCGAGTTCAAAATCATAGGTTCCGTTTGCCGGACTCGCACCGTCTTTCAGGCTGCCCTGGTATGTAAACTCGGTTGTCTGGGCATACGCTAAAATTGCCGCCATACTGATGGCACTGAAAATCGCGAATATTTTTCTCAAACTTTTCATGGTAGTTCTCCAAAGATCTCTAACCTAGCCAACGGTTCGTTGATGTTCAGGCTGCACGAAGCGTCAGTAGACGATAACCATGAACGGCCCGCCCGCCGGTCGAACCGATCTGCCCCGTGCCTCCCAACGAGTCAAATAGTCTAAACTGCATTTGAAAAGAACCGTTGGCCGCAGTCCCGCCGTCTTTCAATGAACCTTGATAGTTGAATGCCGTTGTCTGCGCCGTCATGTTCTGAGCGAATGCAAAAACAACCAGCGTTGCCGCGATGATCGAAGGGATCGTTGATCTAGACATGTTCGTTCTCCTTGGAGGTTAGTAAAAGTAGCGGAGCGAACGACGCGACCGTGCAAAATACTTACACCGATTACGCTATCTGCGCTACAATCCAGAAAACCGTTACCAGACGATTTGAACTGTAGCTTTGATCAGTCCGTTCGCTCCTTGTAATAAGAGTAGGGGTGAGGTAACGGCAATGTCTTCGGAATTATCTTCAAAAGATTCTCAAATTAACTTCAAAATGCGCGAAGTCAGGGAGCACAGGACATTCGAATTCGAGGATTTTCGCCTTGATTCCGGAAACCTGCTTCTGTTTCGATCTGGTGAGCAGTTAAATCTCACGCCAAAGGTTATCGAGACGCTGCTGGCGCTGGTCGAAGGTCAGGGCGAGGTCCTGAGCAAGGACCAACTTATGCGGACCCTCTGGCCCGACACCGTGGTCGAGGAATCAAATCTCTCGCAGAATCTTTACGTTCTCCGAAAAGCGCTTGGTAAAAACGCCGCCGGCAAGCCGTTCATCGAAACTCTGCGGAGGCGTGGATACCGTTTTTGCGGGACTGTTTCGTTTTCTCAGCCGCAGTTTAAGCCGGTCGAGCAGCCCCGCCCGCTGAGGATTGAGCGTTCCGATAATATTTATTCAGTTGTCGACTGGCGACGCGGCGATGATTCGGCCCCTCAAGTCAAAGCTACGCCAAAACGTTCGCTCTGGTTGGTGCCGGTTATTGTGCTTTTCTTCGCCGCCGGGATCGGCGGTGCGCTTTTTGGGTTGTACAGGACCTCGGCCACTGGTAGGAATTCAGGTAACGAGCAGCTGGTACCATTCGACGGTAGCAGCGTCGAGCGATTGACGACGTCAGGCCGCACAAAGCGCGCCGCCGTCTCACCCGATGGACGATATATAACGCATGTGACTCACGAAGCAGAGGGCGACAGTTTGTGGGTCCGGCAGATTTCCTCACCGGCAGATATCCGGATAGCCGGGCCGTCTGCAAGCGAATTTGCATGGGTGGCTTTTGCTCGGGATGGTAATTCCGTTTTACTTCTGACGCTTGATCGCGGTAAGGGTGATACTGAGTTACTTCGCGTGCCTACTCTTGGCGGCCCGGCCGAGAAGGCCGCACACGACACCGGGCCGGTTGGCTTTTCACCCGATGGAGTTTCGATGGCGTTTATCCGAAATTATCACGAAGAGAGCCGACTAATGGTAGCGGACATCGATGGTTCGAATGAGAGATCGCTAGCGTCGCATCGGCAGCCCGAGTATTTCAACATAACCTGGAATGCTCCCGCCTGGTCGCCGGACGGAAAAACGATCGCCTGTCCCGTCGGGCTCTCTAGTGAACTCGGCCAGTACGAGACGATCACCGGAATTGACCTTGCCAGCGGTGCTGAGCATCGACTTACCGAGTCCCGCTGGCAGCAAGTAGGCCAGCCTCAGTGGTCTAAGAATGGTTTACTGATCACTGCCGCCGAACGCTCGACCGACCCACAGCAGGTCTGGCATGTCTCTTTATCCGGCGGCACGACAAAACGGATCACGCATGACTTGAATGATTACTACGATGTCAGCCTCTCAGCTGACGGCTCTATCATGACAGCGGTGCAGGACCACGTTGTATCGAGTTTTTGGGTTTCTGACGGTAAGAATTTTAGTGACGCAAAACAAATCTCATCCGAGATCGGCTCGCTCGAAGATCTTGCCTGGACCCATGACGGTCGCATCGTTTATCGATCGAATGCGGGAAGCAGCAGTGAAATCTGGATGATGGACGCGGACGGCTCTGATCCGCGGCAGGTCACCGCCGGTTCACAAGCCGGTTACGGCCTAACCGTCTCACCTGACGACCGACGTATCGTATTCTCATCCGACCGCTCAGGTCATGCGAACCTTTGGAGCGTCGAAATCGATGGCTCTGACCTAAAACAACTTACCGGAGGCAGCGGCGAATTTTACCCGCAATTTACGCCCGATAATAGATGGATCGTCTATCAGCAGGGCGGGATCGAACCCGTCCTATGGAAAATGCCAGCCTCTGGTGGCGAATCGGTCGAGCTTACCACGACCAGGGCGTCGCAACCGGCCATCTCGCCTGACGGTAAACTCATTGCCTATCATTATCTCGACCCCGAAATTGAGGGATCACGCCGAAGTATCGGTATTGGTTCGGTTGAAAGCGGCGACCGTTTGAAAAGGTTCGATTTCCCGTCGACTGTTATTTGGCGACTGGTTCGATGGACTCCAGATGGGCGTTCAGTTGCATTCGCGAATACTCTCGACGGTGTGACCGATATCTGGCTCCAGCCGATCGATGGCCGCCCGGCAAAACAGTATTCTAGTCTTAGAGCCGAGAATGTCTTCGCGTTTGAATGGTCACCCGACGGCCGGAACATTGCCCTTATCCGCGGAGCCGAAACCAGCGATGTTGTGCTTTTTCACAGTACCGGACCGTAAATATGCCGGGTGAACGGTCGTCGCAAAAAGCTACCTAAAGCGCGAAACAATAAGAACTTAGAGAGTATACTGTAAGCAATGGACGCTGAGCGGTTGGAAAAAATAAAGGTATTGTTCGATGCCGCTTTGGAGTTGAACACTGCGGAACGGGTGGAGTTCTTAGAAAAAGCTTGCTCGACAGATGGCACCCTCCGTGAGGACGTTCAAAGATTGCTTGAGGTTCACGATCCATCGGAGACATCTCTCGGAGAGTTTACCGCCCCGGACCTGATCGCCGGGTCGAGCCCAAAGCTTTCGGCCGGACAAACGATCGGGCATTATGACATCATACGGCAGATCGGCATCGGCGGAATGGGAGAGGTTTATCTGGCGAAGGATAATAAGCTCGATCGCAGCGTTGCCGTCAAGATCCTCAACGACGAGTTCAGTCAACACAGTTCGAACCTCGATAGATTTACACGAGAGGCTAAATCAGCTTCGGCCCTAAATCACCCCAATATTCTCGTGATCCACGAGATCGGCGTCAGCGGCGAGATCAATTACATCGTCAGTGAATTTATCGAAGGTAGAACGCTTCGCGAGATCATCGGAGATTCGCCGATGAAAACATCGACAATTTTGGACATATCGATCCAGATCGTTGATGCCCTGGCTGCGGCACATTCAGCAAAACTAATTCACCGGGATATTAAGCCGGAAAATATCATCCTTCGGCCTGACGGCTATGTAAAGGTGCTCGATTTCGGTCTTGCAAAGCTTATTGAGCAGGATAAGAAAGCGGGCTTTGGTTTCGAAGATGCCACGAGGAACCAACACCAAACGGCCAAGGGCGTGATAATGGGAACCGTTAATTACATGTCGCCCGAACAGGCCAAAGGTGAAATGGTTGACGAGCGAACAGATATCTTCAGCGTCGGAGTGCTTGTTTATGAAATGATCGCCGGACGGGCTCCCTTTGAAGCCGATTCCGTATCGGAAACGCTTGCCAACCTCATTAAGGTCGAGCCGCCTCCGCTTTCCCGGTATGCCGCTAATGTGCAGAACGAGATGCAGCGTATCGTTTCTAAGGCGCTCCGCAAAAATAAGGACGAACGCTATCAAACGATGAAGGGCCTTCTCGCGGATCTAAAAGATCTGCGTAGGAACCTTGAATTTGACGAGAGACTCGAGAGATCAGTCTCGTCAAGCGGCGAAGATACCGTCATAATTCCTGCATCGACGACAGGTGACACAATAGTTCACACAGCCCGGACAGATCAGAATTTTACGGGACAGATCAGGCAAAACCGACCCTTTCTGATCCTCGCGGCGGCGGTATTGCTGATCGTAGTTGCTGGCTTGGGCTACTACCTATTGGTTCCGAGAAAAGCGGCTTTGAATGCGGACGGCAAGAGATCACTTGCCGTATTACCTTTCGTCAATGCCGGCCAGGACCCGAATGCCGAATATTTGTCCGACGGCCTTACCGAAAGTGTTATCAACAATCTCTCACAACTTACGGGTCTCCGGGTAATGTCGAGAAACTCCGCTTTTCGTTTTAAGAATGATCAATCCGATGCTAAGAAAATAGCTGCGCAACTTGGCGTCGAAACTCTCGTGACGGGCGATATTAAGCAGCTTGGCGACCGGCTGATCATCAACGTCCGGCTGATCAATGCGAGCGATGATTCACAGATCTGGGGTAGTCAGTATGTCAAAACAACTGTTGATATCATCGCCACACAGAATGAGATCGCCCAGGCCATTGCCCAAAACCTGCGTCTGAAATTAACAAATACCGATACTCAGATGCTCGCCAAGCACTACACGGAGAATGCCGAGGCGTACCAACTCTATTCGCTGGGCCGTTTCCACGTTTTTAAACTAACACCGCCAGATGTTCAACAGGCTATTTCGTATTTTCAACAGGCGATCGACCGCGACCCGAATTATGCTCTCGCCTATGCCGGCATCTCGGACGCGTATCGCTCGCTAGCTCTCGGTAGCGAAATGAATCCGACCGAAAATCTGTCGAAATCGAAAGCGGCTGCACTGAAGGCGATTGAACTTGACGATAATCTCTCCGAAGGCCATGCGGCGCTCGGAGTGTGCTTTTTTTGGGGCGAATGGGATTGGGCCAGAGCCGAGGACCAATACAAACGAGCGTTGGAACTTAATCCGAACGATGTCAACGCTCATACATTTTACGCGCACGTTCTTTCCAATACCGGGCGGCACACCGAAGCCCTTGCCGAAATAAGCCGAGCCCGCGAACTCGATCCGCTATTTCCGTTTGCCGGAGCTCTCGAAGGGCAATTTTTACTTCACGCCGGAAAAACCGAGGAAGCTTTAGTCAGATTGCAGAAAACCTTTGAACTCGCTCCAAATTTCTGGATGCCTCATTTATTTGCGTCGAGTGTTTACACTGAAAAAAAAATGTATCCGGAGGCCATCGCCGAGGCACGCAAGGCACGGGAACTTTCTGCCGCTCAAACTGTGTCGATGGGATTTGAAGGTTACGCGTTGGCGAAAATGGGAAGGATTGCCGAGGCGCGTGCATTAATCGACGGATTGTTAAAGCTGTCGAAAGAACAGGACGTACCGTCTGATCACATCGCATTCATTTATAACGGGTTAGGAGAAAACGACAAGGCTCTGGAATGGCTGGAACGCGCATATAAGGAGCACGACCCAAAAATGGCTTTTCTAAAAGTAGAGCCAAAATGGAACAACCTACGATCGGAGCCTCGGTTTATCGAGCTTATGAAGAGAATGAATTTGTCATAGTACGGTCTAACGTTCGGGACAAGGTAAAAGATCTCATAATTCCGGCACTATGCATTGTCAATAAACAAAAGCATTCGGAGCCGGCACGTCCTCTGCAATGCCAAACGGGATCGCGCTAAATCCTGAGAACGACTGCATAAAGTACCACGTGCCAGTCGATGGCCGAAAAACCGCGAGGTCTGATTTGCTGTCGCCATCGTAATCGCCGGGAACGGGAACGTCTGCTGCCAATCCGAATCCGGCGCCATAGAACGTGCTGTCTTCGCTGCGGAGCACATACCATGTCCCAGTGGAAGGCCGCCAGACGGCGATGTCGGTTTTGCCGTCTCCGGTGTAGTCAGCCGGAACGATCTTGTCGCCTGCGGTGCCGAATTGTACGGCCGTAAAGCTGCCATTCGAGCTATTTAAACGGTACCAGTATCCCGTTGACGGGCGATAAACGGCGATGTCCGCCTTTCCGTCGCCGTCAAAATCACCGACGGCCGGTTTGTCCTCGGCAATGCCGAACTGGACCGCCGAAAATCCAGCCGTCGATCGCTGCATGTACCACGTACCTGTCGAAGGCCGATAAACCGCGAGGTCCGCCTTTCCGTCGCCGTCATAATCGGCCGGTGTCGGAATGTCGCCGTTGGTTCCAAAGACGGTCCCGTAAAAGATGTTGTCCTCACTTCGCATCACGTACCAAGTCCCAGTTGACGGACGAAAGACAGCGATGTCCGACTTGCCATCACCGGTGAAGTCGGCCGGCGTCATTACATCACCAGCCGTCCCAAATTGAGTAGCAGAAAATCCGGAGATCGAACCGCTTACATACCACGTGTTATTCGACGGCCGAAGGACGGAAACGTCCGTTCGTCCGTCCCCGTCGTAGTCGTTGGCGGGCATCAGCAGGTGACCTGGCGTTTGAACGACCTCAAAATCGCCGCCTTTGACGATGCTGAGTTTTGAGAGTTCGTCGTCGTCCCACAGCGGGTCATGCGTGCCCGAAATGTACCAATTCGAACCATTGTCCGCGAGGATCAAGCCATATTTTTGCAGAGCCCGGAGTATCACCCGAACGTTTGGCGAAAATCGGGAATCGTTAATATTAAATGACGCTTTGAGCCTCAACCGCAGCCCCATCGGCGGCGCATTTACATTACTCGTGCTCCCCGCTTGATGGGTTGCCGGATAGACATACGAGGTGCGGGTCGTTTGAGCGGTAAACCGAAGAGCATGTTTGATCTCTGCTATCTGAACGACCTCGTCGCGACGAACGAGACCAGGAAAGATCGGTAAGCCTGCGGCATCGGCCGACGTCCAGCCCGTGGTTCGAAGCTTATTTGAGCTGAGGTTCCAGACGGCTCCGTTTGCGGCGTCCCAACTCGCACCGCTGTTAATGGGATACGACGAATAGGTTTCGTAGAGCTTCCACCCGTCGCGATCAACCGTCAAAACGTGCCGGTCGCCGCTCGCCGCGGCTCCGCCCTCGACCGGTGCGTTTGGCGGGAACGGATACGGGCCGGGATCACTCTCGCCCGGCCAACTTGTAAAGTTCATCGGCACTTTTGCCTGACTGCCCGCAACAACGACGTACGGAATGCCGATGGGTGCACCCTGCCAGAACGTGCCAAAATCAGGATGCAGTCCCGTATTCAATCCAATGCTGGTCAGTAGGTTCAGCGAGTTGGGATGGACCGGAAACCGCGAAATGTCCATGTTCCAGGGGTTGTTCGCGGGAAACGGTCGGGCACCGTTGAGGCTCGCTCCGATCCCGATGTCCGGCGTTGCCGCCGCTGCGGCAGATTGTTCCGGCCGACCCTGCATCGAGGCCTTACGCGTGGGAATTAAGCTCGAAACCGCGACAGCTGCCAAAAACAAAAAGACGAGAGTTGCGAAACGAAAGTGAGACATCAAATACTCCTCAAGAAACGGCGGTTGGTCACCGATCGATCCGGGGCAGGGAACGTTGGCTGATACTTTGATTTTACAGGCCGACAACAAGCTGGTCAAGGAATATTTAACTGTGTTTAACACTCTTGCGTTCGCTGGCACTATTTGGCACAAACAAAAAGGCGAGCCGGAGCCCGCCTTTTCGACTTTAATCGCAACTTCGCCTACTGCGTCGGAACGTACGACGCCTCGACAGGTTTATCGGTGCTTACGCCAAATTGGTTGGCTGAGAAGCCCGATGTGCTGCGAAGCAGGAACCAAGTGCCGCTGGCCGGACGGAAGACGCTGGTATCTGTCTTGCCGTCACCATCGAAGTCGCCAGGGACCGGAACGTCATTGGTTGTTCCGAACGAAGTCGACACAAATCCCGCTGTGCTCTCCATCAAATACCAACTGCCCGGTGCTCCGTCACGATAGACCGCGACATCCGTCATGCCGTCGCCATCGTAGTCGCCCGGAACTACCTTGTCCGTCGCGACGCCAAAATGGGTGACGGCAAAACCGTCTGAACTTTTCGACAGATACCAGTTGCCGTCCGACGGTCGGAAAACCGCTATGTCCGCCTTTCCATCGCCGTCGTAGTCCCCAACAACAGGTTTGTCTCCATTTGCCCCAAACTGCACCGCAACAAAGCCGATCGTGCTGCGTAGCTGGTACCACGTCCCGATCGAAGGCCTGAAAACTCCGATATCCGTTTTGCCATCGCCGTCAAAATCGCCCTGAGCGGGCAGATCGGTCGACAGTCCGAATTGCGTTCCCGAGAAACCAGCGGTCGTACCCGAAATGAACCAGGTTCCGGTCGAAGGCCGAAATACCGCAAAATCCGTCTTGCCGTCACCGTCGTAATCGCCCGGAACGATGACGTCGCCTGACGAGCCGAAGTGAAACGCGCTAACCGTACTGTTCGCACTGTTGATCCAATACCAGTTGCCGTCCGTGCTTCGCCAAACGGATACGTCCGACTTGCCGTCGCCGTCAAAGTCCGCCACGGGACGCCGCGTACCGATCGTAAAGGTGGAACTCGACATACCGATCAGGTCGACAAACCCGGCTTCACGGACGCGGACGCGGGCCGAGTTTGTCGGCGTCGCGGGGACCGTGATGTTGACGGTTCCGGTATTTGCTATGTCGGTTGCCAAGGCCGTCGGGAAGCTGACGCCGCCGTCGGTTGACAGTTCGACAGTGACATTCCGGCTAAATCCACCGTTGTTTGTCCAGGTGACCGCGACCGTTGAGCCGGGCGTAACCGTATTGCCGCTCGGCATAACGTTGGTTATTGTGTCCGGCACCAGGTCCGCGTTCGTGTCGCGATACCAACCGATGTCGCGCATTTCCTGTTTTGTCAGGTCGAGATCGAGCGGGATGCCGATATTGATATTCGGCTCCATCAGCAGGTTTGGAGTGTCGGCCGTGTCAAAATGCGAGATCGATGCTCCGGACGCGAAAGTCGACGGTGTATTTAGCTGAACGCGTCCTGAGGCGTCCCGCCCGAACGCCATAAATGACGAGGCACTCTTTACATTCGGGCCGTCCCACAAGACATTAGTGTTGTTGATCCCCGACGTGACTCTTTCCGCGTTCGTCATCGCGTTCCAATATTTGCCCGTCGTTCGGTCAAACATATTCGTTGTATAAACATCGGGAAAACCGCCATTAAGAGCCCCTGTGGCTCCGTTCATAAAGCTCGAAAAACCTAGTCCGTGGCCCATTTCATGCAGAAGGACTACGAGCAAATTGATACGCAGCGATGGTGTTGTATTGTTGAGGCCGTAGTAAAAACGGCTGCCGCCGCCGAGGCAACCGGTGTCGACGTCGCTGTTAAAACGAGCATTGATCTCGGCTGAACCGCCATTCTGGTCCGCCCCTTCCAGCTTATTTACAAGTGCGACGTGGTACCACGTTCCAGACAGCGGGGCAGAGCCAAAATCCCGGGTAATTCCCGTTGCGCTTGCCGATCCTAAGACGCCTCCGCTAGGAGAGCATGGCGCCAGCGAATTGAACTGCGAGTTGACGTCGATCTGGACGCTGGTGTCGAGAAAAGCTCCCCAGATTCCCGCCGCAAAATTGAACAAATTGAGCCGCTGCTGACCGCGCGTGGTGCCGGTGTTCCCGCCTTCGGGAGAAACGACCAGCGGGTCGTTAAAGCCCTCACCAGCTCCGTCACCATTTACGATGTTTATTGTCGCTGTGTTCGGATTAGCAACACGCTGAGCCGCCGCGTCAACGATCATCTTCTTGTAAAATTCGAATTCGTTCTCCGACATGCCGTGCTTTGCCGCCAGGTTCGCAGTTTCAGTCCGCTGGGGACGGCTCGAAACGATTTTTTCGCCCGTCTCAAGATCTCGCCCCAAAAAATCGTTGGCTTCGTCTAAGCTGGTTACGCAGGCCGCGGCGGGCTCACCGGTTTCATCGATCCTCGCGATCATTAAATTTTGAAACGTATCGTTGAGGTCCATGTAAACGCCTGTGCCCCGGGTCGTGGGCCGCTGGACGAGCCCGTCACCTGTTCGGTCGGTCATTCGCTTGATCCGCGAGGCCAAATTACGGTCGTCATTTTGACGAGTCAGCCGATCCGGTTCCGTTGTTTGGGCCGAAGTGACCGTTAATTGGCTATTTGCAGCGAACAAACTGACCAACGCGACAACCGAGAGCGCGACAATAGAAAATAGGGTTTTATTCATAGAAAAGGTATTTACTACAAGAAGAAACGCGGGGCAGGCGGTTCACATTAAATATTTTACTAAATCTGATACCGAGAATGGAACAAAAATTTTGTCTTTCGGTGAACAAATAATGCGTACCTTAAGATCCCCGAGTTGAGAGATTAAAAAGTCGGCCTGTCTTCACGCGGCGAGCGGGCCCCGCGGGAAGGTCCGGGTTCGAAAGACTCCAGTCGGGATTTCAGCAGATTACAACTGTTACCGTCGCGTGGCCCTGAGGCAGACGAAGTTCATTGACTCTCCCAGCATGGTGACCGCGAGATCGGGGCGCGATTGGAGTTTGGCCAAGGCGGCGCGGTCGGTGACGATGGTCAGGCCTTTTGTGGTGGCGAGGGAGTCGTCGATGTCCTCGGGGTCGCGAGCGTGTATAGCGAGCCGGTTGCCGTACCAGATAAGTTGGTTGTAGTAATTCCAGACATACTCGCCGGAGTTATAGATCAGCACGCGTTCACCCGCCGGCGTCGCTGCGTCCGAAACCGGAGCGATTATCCGCATATCCTCCGCCCGGTTCTGGAAATTTGGCATGGCTACGATCGCGACGGCAGCCAATAGTAAGACAAGGGTCGCCGCACGGACGAAGTTTGGCATCCATGCGGCCTTGATCAGTCCGGACAATCCAACTGCGGAAAAGACGGCAAATGCCGGAAATGCGGGAAGAATATAACGCAGCGACTTGCTGTCGGCGACGCTAAATGGGATGAGCACGACCAATATCCAGCCCAGCAACAGGGCTTCGGCGGGAACGGCTTTAAACCTCGTTTTCTTGATGGCCATCAAGATTCCGTAAGCCATTAGCGGAAACCACGGAAGGTAGAGCTCCACCAGCAGAACGATGTAATCGAAATATGAAAGCAGCTTTTGCGACGCTGTGCGGTCCGCTGACGCGGCCGAATGCGCGACCACATTTGCGAAGTGGCGGTTGATGAAGTCCGGACCGAATACCGAAAACTCCCGCCAGTACCACACGGCGGGGATCGCAAGCGAGATCGCGAGAGCTCCCGCAAAAAAGCCCGCGAGCCGTCTTCGAAATTGCCTCTTAAGGCCAATATCGAGAAAGATGACCACCAGCGGAAAAAGCCCCATCGGCGAGCGAAGCATCATTGCCAGTCCCGTCGCCGCTCCGGCAAACAGTAGGAGGCGGGCATTTTTCTGTGCCAAAACATAAAAATAGATCCCGGCTGTAAAGAAAAAGGTAAACGGCACATCCGTCATTGCATGGCTCGAGTATTTCAGGAAATACTGTGTCGTTGCCATACAGAGCATTGACAATGCCGGCAGCCATTCGGCTTCGGCGGCGTCTTCCGAATCCCCAGAAAAAAGCTCTTTCGTCAGAAAGTAAACGAGCAGGATCGTCGCCCAGCCAAATATGACGCCAGGTATTTTGGCGGCCATGTCATTGATCCCAAACAGCTTGAACGATAATGCCAGCATCCAGATGAACAAAGGAGGCTTGTCGAAATCAGTATTGCCGTTCAGATTTGGCGTCCAGACGTCGCCGGACTGGATCATCGCCCTTGCTTCGTGAGCGTAAGCTGCATCGTCGTATCCACTTAGGTCACCGTAAGGAATCCCGCTCAGCATAACGATCGCCACCCATATCGCGATAAGAACGACAAAGGTTCGCTGAGTGCCGGCGGACTTTACGATCGCTGCAATAGTATCCCGAATACTCGCTGTTAGGGACCCGTCATTCATGCCGGGACGACGTCCCTCCACGTAATAAGTTCTACGCCCTGGCTGCTGATCGCTTGTCGAAGCCCGTCGCTCTGAAGGGCTCTGAACTCGATCTCGCCATTCATTTCAGGATATGGAACACCGTCATAGAGGCTCGGGTGAACGATCATTTCGGTAACGCCGTCCTTTAGCTCCTTCAGGTCGCCGGCCATTTCGTCTTCCCCAAAGATACCGGTTCGTTTGAATCCCAGAAAATGATCGCTCGTTGTAAGCGATCGTCTCTGCGATATCCGATCGGCAAAGGCCGCCGATCGTCCAAGGGCCAGAGCCGCGGCCCGCCGCAACGCGATCGTATTTCGTTCTCGGGGAAATCGTAGGGCAGGTATGCCGTATTCGACGCACAATCTGGTCAGAATCCTCCAAAATGGCGGGAACGCATGCACATGCTGGTGACTATCAGCATGCGTAATAACGAGTCCGTCGCGAAGCATCAGTTCGATCTGTGCCCGCCATTCGATCTCGACCGCACGTACAACCGCCAGCGGAGACATTAACCATCTCCAAAAGATCTGACGTAAATCTACAAACTGGCCGTGTTCACCCATCAGCGCCTCGATCTTGTTTGACGGCGACAGCGCGATGCCTTCGACTACGTTAAGGTGCACGCCAATGCTAACCAGAGGTTGGGATCTCAGGAACGCTGCCGCCGGCTCGTAAGACCATCCGTTTGCAAGAACAGAGACATCCGTTAGGTCGCCCGTCCGAACAAGGTTTTCGATGGCGTCGTTGACTTCGGTGCTTATGCCGTAATCGTCGGCGTTAATGATCAGTTTTTTGGTCATTCAGATGGGGACAGCTTGAACGATCGCTGAATCAGTTTCCAGCAGCCAAAAGCCAGTTGTGATAGTGGAATTCCGATCAACGCCCAAGCCACCCGGTTATAGTTTTCGGGGCCCCAAAACGATTGGCCCTGCCAGAGCCGCAGGCATTCGACTCCGACGAACGGCAGCAGGGCAGCAGATAGGCCGACTCGCCAACCAAAGATCACGGACGCAATGCACGCCTCGACCGCCAGTGCCAACCATGCGGTCCCTTGCTCGAACCGGAAACCTCGAAGGATCAGTGCCGCAGAGGTGAACAAGGTGATCAGGAATACCGCAAGTTTGGCGATCGGCGACGCGTTGATAAGTTCGAGTGACGCTGACCCGTACGATAATCGTCGTGACATGTACCGAAACATTTCTTTTAAGATGTTCAGGATCACAATGGGGCGGGAAAGTGTGGATAAGCCGCGTTCGCGAGGGTAATAAACAAGCGGATATTCTTCGACCTTCAGCCCGAGCCGGCGGGTTTCCAGCAGCATCTCGACATCAATAAAGGAACCCGCTGAGCTAAGTTCAGCGCTATTCAGAAACTTTCGCGGAAATATCTTGCAGGCAAAATTCACGTCGTGCTGGTAGAGGCCGAAGAAAAGCCAGATCAGCAAGTTGTAACCTTTAGTTAGCGCCCAACGACGCGGCCCTTCACCGCGGTTGAGTCGATAGCCCGCGACAACCCGGCGATCATCGGCCTTCGAGAGAAGTTCCGGTATGAGGCTGAAATCAAACGGCAGATCGGCGTCCGTATAAAGAACGAGCTCGCCGTCTGCTGCATTGAGTCCTGTGCAGATCGCGGCACCAAGCCCCTTGTTACTGTCGTGCCGGACAAGTCTGATGCGTTCGTCCGTACATACAAGATTACTAGCCAATGAAGCGGTGGCGTCCAGACTACCGTCGTCAACCAGGATCATCTCGAGAAACCTCGGATCGCTACCCACAGCTCCAAAGATCTTATCGACGAGCTGGAGCACGTTTTCCTCTTCATTAAACAACGGAACAACGACCGAAAAAGAGGCACTATTCTGAGTTTGCATAGGTTCGCTCCAATTCTTTTAGCGGTGAGCAAAAGAATTGCGACCAAACACAAACTTTGTTCGTCTAAACTGACGAACGCCGTTTGTGTCGATGCGATTTATTTTGCATCCCAAACCGTTTTTTCATGATGAAGTGTTGGTGCCCTGAGAAGCCGGACACTTCATCATTTTTTTGTTTCCATTTGCTGCACGAACTGCGAATCGGGCCACCTGTTTCCCGCTATGGAACGCGAATCATTTCGCGTGCAATTGCACGATTCGCTGATTCCAGATGCAGTTTTTGTCAGACGGTGAATTATGATTCAACCGGTCTGCGAGTCAAAATATTTGGTTTCCGTTTTTTTGATAAGAGAATTCACCTCCGCCGTGTAAGAAATTGTCTGACAGTGCAGGTGGTGGCTGTTGCTCCGAGTAGGGGTTAAATGAGGTGGTAATCGAGTGCGTATCGAGTGAGTTCTGCGTTGGTCGTCATTCCCATTTTTTCGAGAATGCGTGTTCGGTAAGTACTGATCGTTTTGACACTGAGGTTAAGGCCAACCGCGATATGCCCGACGGTATTGCCGTTTGCAAGCAAGGTGAAGACTTCAAATTCACGGTCGGAGAGAGCGGTGTGTGGTTCGTCCGTTGTCTTGGTTTCGACATGCGCAGCGAGTAATTCCGCGACTGACGGGCTAATGTATCTGCCCCCGCCATACGCCTTCTTGATCCCTTCGACAAGTTCCTCGGGAGCCGATTCCTTTGTCATGTAACCGGCCGCTCCGGCACGGAACGCACGGATCGCGTACTGGTCCTCAGGGTGAATGCTTAGTATGATCGTCGGCAGCTGGGGGTAAAGCCGTTTTATTTCCTTTAGAGTTTCCAGCCCGTTGCGGCCCGGCATTGAGATGTCCAGGATAACCACGTCGACCGAGTCCTCACGGATAAGGTTTAGCAGTTCAGCCCCATTTGACGCCTCGCCGACAACCTTCATTTCGTCATCGTCGTCGATTATTTTTCGAAGCCCCTGCCGCACGATCGCATGGTCGTCCGCTATCAGTATACTGATCATACTTAAGTAGCTTTCTGGGCGAGCGATGCTGTCAGCAAGACAGTCGCTCCGCTCTTCTCGCCATTAAAGACCTCGAGTTCCCCGCCGATCAGACGTGCCCTTTCGCGCATCCCCAGAATACCGAGCGAGCGGCTGCTGTCGATGTTTTCAATCTTGATACCAGATCCGTCATCTTCTACTTTTAAGATAAGCTTATCCCTCAATTTCCTGAGGTTTACGGTGACTGTATTTGCTGACGCGTGCCGCGTAATGTTGGTAAGTGTCTCCTGAAATATTCGAAATACGGCGGTCGTAAATTCTGCATCCAGGTCGACCTTTTCAACATTTGCAGACAAAAGACAGGTAATGCCGGTACGCCGCTGAAACTCCTGCGCCTGCCATTCGATGGCGGCAACCAGGCCGAGGTCATCCAGTATGGGCGGTCGAAGCTCCGTCGCGATACGCCGCACGGTACCGATCGTTGAATCGATCGAAGCCAGTAGATCGCTGATCCGTTGACTTGTCTCATCGTTATCGCCGTTTGCGCCGGGTGCGAGGATCTTTTTACTTAAAGAATGGGTCTCCAATTTCATGCCGGTCAACGCCTGTCCAAGTTCGTCGTGGATCTCAAGAGAGATACGTTTTCGCTCCTCCTCCCGCAACGTTTGCTGGCGCAGCGACAGTGCCTGCAACCGATCTCGCGACTCGTTGATCTGTCGGAGGGCCTTATTGCGAGAAGTAATCAACCAGCAAAACGCCCAACCCTGGGCGGTGAAAATTACTAGTCGGACGATATTGTCGAGACTGCCGCCCAACTGATATACGGGAGTGACAAAGAAATAGTCGATACAGATCCCGGAAATGACAGTCGCGACGATCCCGGGCCGTATTCCATGCTTCCATGCCACCACCATGATCGCCAGCAGGAACAATGGCGAAGCGATCGATTTGATAAATATCCCGATCAACAGCGTCAGCGACAGTGCGACCCCGACCGCGAGGACCGCGGTCCCGTATCGTATTCCGAACGATACCAGAGTCGACCGTGTTTCTTTCAATTCCATATAACCGCCCGCCTCTGCCCACGACTTAACCGGCACGATCTCCGTCGCTGCCATAATATCACTATTCCACTGTCATTATCGTCCGGAGTCTTAGGTGATAAAAAGGCGTTTGAGGAAGGCGAATGCTCCCCTCCTCGATCGAGGAGGGGAGTGGATCGCAAACGTCTTCGTATATACGTTTCAGACTTGCGTCTAGTGAGAAAGCTCTGACTGTCGCCTTATTCGCCGGGATCGATACTCGGCCGGCCGACAGGCGGGCCGTTCTGCGAATGGTACGCGGATGGGATGGGGTTATCGCTCGACAAACCAAACGCCTGTGCTGCGAAACCCGCCGTCGACTGATTCACGTACCAGGTTCCGGTCCGATAGACGGCTACATCGTTCTTACCGTCTCCGTCATAATCGCCCGGGACCGCCACGTCTCCCGCCGTACCAAACTTTGTTGCCGTAAGGCCGCCATCCGAACTTCGGAGGATATACCATGTGCCGTCCGATGAACGCCAGACGGCGATGTCATCTCTGCCGTCGCCGTCATAGTCCGCCGGCACGAGGATATCGCTCGTAAGTCCCCATTGGATCGCGGCAAAATTCTGCGGCGACGTACCGAGAGCGTTGGTCATATACCATGTCCGGTCGCTCGGCCTGAAAACCGCGAGGTCCGCCTTGCCGTCCCCGTTAAAGTCCATCATTACAGGTATGTCGCCGGCCGCGCCGAATTTGAATGCGACGACCGTCTGGGTGGAGCTTTTAAATATGTACCAAGTCCCATCCGACGGGCGCCAGACAACAACATCGACCTTTCCGTCCCCGTCAAAATCGCCAATGATCGGCTTGTCGCCCGGGTCGCCGAACGCATAGGAGCTCAGTGTGAACGTGCTGCTGTTCAGGATGTAAAAGTCAGGCACGCCGGGAGTCGAAGATACGCGAAAAACGGCGAAATCCGACCGTCCGTCACCGTCATAGTCGCCCGCGAGGTAAGTGTCGACATCGATCCCCCAGTGGGTGCTTGTGAATCCGGCGGCGGAACGATTGATGTACCAGTTGCCTTCGGACCGTCGATATACCGACACGTCCGTTTTACCGTCACCGTCAAAATCAGCCTTTGTCGCCGTCCCTCCCGTAAACGGAAGGCGGTTGGTCAGCGTATTGTTCAGATTTGCAACGTCCACCCAACTCAGCCAAAGGTTCCCGGCATTTGGTCCCACGGTCGCTGTGACGGTGTAGATCGTCTTTCCTCCCGAAGTCGATGGCGTAACGGAATTTATCACCGATCCGGTGGCGGCCGTGCCCGTCAAGGCGAAATTTGAAGTCGTCACAAAAGGCGTGAACGGGCTTGTGGTGACGATCCATGTGACGGTCGATCCCTGGCCCGCGGGGCCGGGGCCCGACTGAACGATAGATCGAATGGTTCCGGCCCGCCGCATTTCGAACCCCAGGTTTGCCGCCGGAGTGCCGCTGAAGAAGATGTTACCGCCTGTCGGGTTGTTGGACAAAAATGAACCTGCGGCAGTCGTCCGGAATATCAGGTCCGCGCTCGTTCCCACGTCCACTGGGTTGTAGAGGCCCATTCCCAGTAGGTCCATCTGCGCCTGTGTGGCTCCGGTAGCGCCGGTGTTGTTGTCAAAGGTGATACCCAGCCAGACGTTGGAACTAAGGAAAACGATCGGGTTCACGACCGCACTGAAACACGACACACTTGTGGCATTAAAGCTGATCGGGTTGACGGTAAAACCCTGGACAAAGGTCCCGGGCAATCCGGCGTTATTTAAGTAAAAATTGATACGCGGACGAGCCGAAACCGCGGTCGCGTTGAGATTGCCCACGCAAAACTCGAACGAGCCCACCAAGTGCGGAACGTTGCCGGTAAATGCGGCATCGTCGGCAATCAGACGCGTAATAGTATTGCCCGCTTGGTTCTCGGACGCTCCATTGGCGGTGGCCTGACCTGAAAATGTCGTGAGATTCGACCAAACCGCCGCGGGATCTGCAGCCTGGGGCGACTGGGCACGCGACGAGAGTTCGGGTAAAATTCCAGCGTTGAGCGGAGTTACGCTGATCAGATGCACGTTCTCCGCCGGAACCTCTATCGACCGTGCGATGTCACCAAAACCGCCGGGGTCTTGCGATGGCCCGGCGGCAGCCTGACCCAAAGCGCCGGAAAACAAAGCAAGGAAGACAAGTCCTGCGCAGAACGCGATGGCTGAAAATGAAAGGAACGACAGATCCGAACTTACCTTAAACCTCATCTTAGCAACTCCTCCAAAAGTCATTATTCCAGGGACAAACCTATCTCCACTCTTTTCTGGGCTCTGCAAGAGTCAAGAAAAGAAACGGTCCCCTATTCTGGTAATGCCATAAAAGCAAAATCATTTCAGGATCTTCGGAGCAAGGCGAACAAACCTTTCACTTTGCGAAAGGTTCTGCGACTCGACCCCGGTAATATGGAAATCACTGAAAATGTAACACCAAGCCCCATGCTTGGCAAGAAATTAATGGATGGATCTAATTTGCTGATGATATGAAAATAACGAGGCTGGCCACTCAGCCAGCCTCGATTCGATGGCAGGTTCCATTATCCCTATTGCATAGGCACGTAGGATGCTTCGACCGGCTTGTCCGTGCCTACGCCGAACTGCTGTGAGGTAAAGCCTGAGGTGCTTCGAAGCAGGTACCAGGTTGCGTTGGACGAGCGAAAGACACCGACGTCAGCCTTCCCATCGCCATCGAAATCTCCCGGCGAAGGGGTATCTCCGGTCGTGCCGAACGAGATCGCATTGAACCCGGCGGTGCTCTGCATTAGATACCAATTCGCCGGACTGCCGTCGCGATAGACCGCGAGATCGGTCCTGCCGTCACCGTCATAGTCCGCCGGAACGACTTTGTCGGTAGATATACCGAAGTGGACGACTGTGAACCCCAGCGTACTCCGCAGTTGATACCAATTTCCATCCGATGGCCGATAGACGGCAATATCAGATCGCCCATCGCCGTCGTAGTCGCCAACCACCGGTTTGTCGCCATTTGTTCCAAACTGGGTCACCGCGAACCCGGTCGTACTTTGCTGAACGTACCAAGTGCCCGTCGACGGCCTGAATACAGCGATATCGGTCTTCCCGTCACCGTCGAAATCACCCTGCGCCGGCAAGTCAGTTGAAACTCCGAACTGAAAGGCCTTAAACGCCGAGCTGCTTTGCTGCAAGTACCAGAAACCCGTTGAGGGCCTCCAGACAGCGTAATCGGTTTTCCCGTCACCGTCGTAATCGCCCGGCACGATGCGATCAGCTGTTTGTCCAAACTGGAACGGAGCGATTGGCGTATTCGAACTGCCCGTCACATACCACACGCCACTGTTTTCTCGCCAAACAGAAATATCCGCGCGTCCGTCACCGTCGAAATCGAACGGCGGGTGCCGCCCTCCGATCACGCCGGTCTGAACCTCATACGCCCCTATGTCAACGGTCGGGGTGCCGTCACTGTTCCCGTCACGTACCCGTGAAAATCCCGGTCCGCGTTGATCGAAAGCAAACAAGCTACCGAGTGACGGATCCGCACCTTTGTCAATGGCCGGGCTTCCTGGTAACAGCGAGTGAGTCGGCGTTCTTCCTCCATTGTTCTGCAGTGGCCCGAGCATAGGAGGTGTGTCCAGGATATCGGTTGGACCGTAATCAATTTGTGGACTGTAAATTCCGCTTAGCGAGGCACCGGGAGAGTTGCCTACTAAATTGTGACCCGCCGATATGATCGCACCGGACTCAAGGTCGATCTCCGGGGCATATCGGGAATAGTCAAAATTGCCGGAAACAATAGTGTTTCCAAACTCGAGTGAACCTGTGTCCTGATAAATACCGCCATAGTATCCCGCAGTGTTTTGGGTAATGGTCACATTACGCATCGTTGCTGAGCCCGTGTTGCAAAATCCGCCGCCGCCGCCAGCTGTGTCGTTTCCTGAGATGGTGGAGTTTGTAATGACTAACGTGCCGACCACATTGACAATGCCTCCGCAGTCGTTCGCGTAGTTACCTGAGACGGTCGAATTGGCGATTCGATGGCTTCCGCCGTTGAACAAAGCTGCCCCACCCTCCGCCGCGGTATTGCCAAAAATGTGAACACCATCGATCGTCACAATGCCGCCTTGGGCAAAGACCGCTCCGCCGGACAAGCTGCCGAAATTGGTTCCACCGCCTCCCGTCAACGTGATCTCGGAAAAGTTGACGGCGGCGTTATTTGTGCTGAAGATACGGTTGGTTCCGGGACCGCCGTCGATGGTCAGCACATTCGCACCGGGTCCATTGATAGCTAATGCGCCGGCGTTATTGACTACTATCTCGCCGAGGAGCGTGATCTTCGTCAGCCCCGAGGCAAAGTTGATCGTATCGTCGGCTTGAGAAGCGTTCGCTGCATTGACGGCTTCGCGGAGCGAACAGTCGCCGGGGATGCAGGCATTATTGCGATCGTCACTTCTGGTAACCGTGAAACTCGATGATGCAGGTGCCCCCGGAGCGATGGGCAGTGCGATCATAAGGAATATTAAAACGACGATGATATGCTCCAGAATGTTCAGCTTATGAAAGTTCATGATTCGTCTCCTTATTTTGACCCTATTGAACGGGCACGGCTCCGGAAGGCACCGGTTTATCAGTGCTTTGCCCGAACTGAGTGCCGCTGACTGCGCTGTTTGAGCTGTTAATTCGATACCACGTCGACGTGGATGGCCGGAAAACGCTGATGTCGGCCTTGCCGTCGCCATCGAAATCACCGGGGCCCGGGATGTCACCCGTCGTGCCGAATGAAAAGGCTCCGAATCCGGCGGTGCTCTGCATCAGATACCAAGTCGCCGGTGATCCGTCACGATAGACCGCCAGGTCCGTTTTGCCATCGCCGTCGTAGTCGGCTGGAACGACGTTGTCGGTCGAGATGCCGAAATGAACGACAGCAAATCCGGATGTGCTGCGAAGCTGATACCAGTTGCCGTCACTTGGTCGGTAAACCGCGACATCTGCCTTACCATCGCCGTCGTAATCGCCGGCCACGGGTTTGTCACCGTTTGTTCCGAACTGTATTGCCGCGAAACCAGACGTGCTTTGCTGCAAATACCACGTTCCGGTCGAAGGCCTGAAAACAGCGATATCAGTCTTTCCGTCCCCATCGAAATCACCCTGCACCGGCAAGTCGGTGGCCAGACCAAACTTGAACGACTTATATCCCGCACTGCTTTGCTGCAAGTACCAGAAGCCGGTCGATGGCCGCCAAACGGCATAGTCCGTTCTGCCATCGCCGTCATAATCTCCGGGAACGATCCGATCGCCGGTCAAGCCGAATGGCAGTGATGCGAGAGTTGAGTTGGATGAGTTCGTTAGTGACCAGAGGCCGTTCGTATCTCGCCAGACTGCTAAGTCCGCACGCCCATCCCCGTCAAAATCGAAGAGCGTGTCTCTGATGATCTTTGCCAAATTTCCGGCTCCGGGCGCCGTAGGGGAGCTGTCGACTGCAAACAAATTAGGTACCTGGGTGCCAAATAATTTGAGATTTACAATATTGTTCAGGCCGGGCAGACCAACCGAGACCGGGTTCGAGCGTGCACCGAGAGCATTGATGTCATAGCCTTGATTGTTATTAAACCGGCAGCTTCGGAGCTCCATATTGACCGTGTTGTTCGACGATCCATTTGCCGTGACGGTATTTTCGGCGCCGACCACGAGCAATCCACCCTTATCAAAGGGACTGAACGCATTATTATTTTCAAATGTAGTGCCATTTGCTGTGAAATTGACGACGTTTCCATTCGCCGTGCCGAGACCGCCGCCAACGAGCGCTCCGAGGCCATTTTCATAGAACCTGTCTCCCGAAGAAACGAGGGTGATACTGCCGAAGTTTGTTGATCCGGTATTCTCCAGAATAAGCCCAGTGTAATTGTTATAGCTGCGGTTGCCGCTCAGATATGCGTTTATCACGCTGCCGCTGACACCCTGTACGCTAACGATCCGAAGGCCCGGACCGGTACCTTGCCGATTGTTATAGAGGTCGTTATCGACGAGTTCCGCATTGATCACAAATCCAGGTGTAGAACTGTTGTTTCGAATGTCTATTCCACGCGGATTTCCGGTCGACGCAACGTGCGCAATCCGAATATTGGCTGTCCCCGGTGCAGTGAGGTGCGTGATGATACCGGCGCCACCTTTGGTTGCATTCATGACCGTCAGCCACTCAATCGCACTGGTCCCTTTGCCCGAGCGGATCGCACCAGTGTTGGTGATCGGGGTGCTGTACGACGCGGTAGGAAGATTGACCGCATCTATTACGACCGCGCTGCGATTGCCCACGAACCCCACCAGCGACATGCTGTCCTGCAGCTCGAGGCGGCCGCCATTAGGTCGGGCGACACCATTCGGATCATTGGCCGAGAGAGTATAAACTCCTGGGGCGATCACAATTTGGTTTCCCGCGTTAGCCGCGTTATTCACGGCCGCATATAGCTCCTCGAGATTTGAAACCTGGACTTGCCCAACGCTTGCGAACCGAGCCAGGCCCACACCGGGAAGGTTTGATGAACTTTGTGCCTTTCCTGCGGCGACAAGTTTGCCGTCAGCCTGTAGCGCCAACGAGAGGATAGTGTCGTAACCGCGACTAAAGCCCATAGAGGTTGTTAGAGCACCATTTGTCCCAAACGAGCTATCAAAGGAGCCGTTCGCGTTAAATCGAGCTAAAGCGAAATTGCCGCTTCGGGTTCCACCGGAAACTATTTTACCGTCGGGCTGGATAGCGAGCGCGGAGGCAACGCCAGAAGATTGGGCGTCGGGCTCGGCGATCGATACGGTGCCGTTCGTCCCAAAAGTGGTATCGCCGCCGCCGTCGGGATTCACTCGTAAAATAAAAGAGCCGCTCAGCTCGCCAATTCCGTCGATGGCCCCGTTCACAACGATCTTGCCGTCATGTTGAAGTGCGATACCGTTCGGGTGCGATATTCCCCCGAAAGGGTCGGGCACCCGAGCAACACCGCCAACACCAAAGCTATTGTCGAGCGATCCGTCCTTGTTGAGCCTTACAAGTAGGGTGTCATAGGTGTCACGAGCGCTTGCACTTATAACTATCTTGCCATCGGGTTGGATAATTGGATCTCCGATAAATTCACGAAAGACGGTCTCGTAGTCCTGTGAACCATTGGCTTGAACGTGTGTATCGGCATAACCCCACACACCAAACCCTGCATCGAACCCTAAGTCAGCGTTGTACCTCATCGCAACCAAATGGCCCAGGCCATTTCCAGCTTCGTCACATATAGAAATGACGACCATTTTCCCATCGGGCTGGGCGAGGATCCGCCGCCCATAGCAGTAATCGAACTCCGATCCAGCGAAATCCCCCTGACCATTCGCGTTGAGCCTAAACATCGCAGTTTGAGGCCCTCCGTCCCAACCATCACCCGTGGCAACGATATCGCCGTTTGGAAGAATAACGAAATCGTTCAAATGATGAAAAAAACCATTGCTTGAAACAGTCACCGAGCCGTCTGTGCCAAAACTCGTGTCGAGGGTTCCGTCGGCGTTGTGACGGACGAAGAACGAAGTGCCGAGGCCGAGATTTTGGCCACCGAGAGTTACGATCTTGCCATCGGGCTGGATACGAACTCGGGCTATCCAATTGCTGTCCGGCACCGCTGTCACCACTTTGCCGCCGCTGCCAAACGAACTATCTAGATTGAATCCTTCGGTATTAAATCCACAGATGCCTACGACGAAAGCCATCTGAATAAATAGGAAAAGGACCATTGTTCTGAATACGGTATATATCATTTATGCCTCCAGCAGGATTTTTGCGTGAAACGACTGCGACGCGGTCGAGTCCAAAGGTTAAGTTGGTTTGCAGGTTCGCTTTAGAACCTGATGGAATTGTTATTAACTGTTTTCTTTTACGGCGGCGTGACGGCCGACGGTGAGGGGAGATCGCCGATGCCTAGCATGATCGCAATTTTCGAGGCATTGATATTCATATTGATCTCCCGTAAAATTTTTCGCTTGTTTTGGCCGCCGGTTGGTCTATAATGTGGTCGAAGCGTCTTAAACTTTGGCCAGGCCTTATAGCCAACCGGCGATAATTGTTTCTGCGGAACCAATCTAGTCGACGGGGGGGTGAGATGTCTTTGAAAAATTTTCCAAGTTTTATCCAAAATTTCTCAGAAGCTGAAATGAACGAAAAAAAGACGTATTCATACACGTTCAAGGCGTTCCGGCTCGAGATTGCTGAGCGCCAACTCGTTAGGGACGGTGTTCCGATCCCACTCACCACTAAAGCCTTTGATGTGATCGCGTTTCTTGTCGAGCGGGCGGGGCACCTTGTTCTTAAGGAAGAGCTGATCGAAGCGATCTGGCCGGATTCCTTTGTCGATGAAGCGAGCGTTGCTCGCATTGTTCACACGCTGCGGAAAGTTTTGGGCGAGGACCAAAACGGAAACAAATTCATCGAGACTGTCGCTAAAAAAGGATATCGGTTTGTCGCCGATGTTGAAGCGGTTAATGCCGGCTCGATATCGGACCTTGGCGACGAAGGCAACACCGCTGAGGAAATCAACGAAAGTTGGCCCGACGATCTGGTGTCGGAAAGAGATCCAGACCCCGTTACCGATCCGGCGATCACACCCATCGCGAAGTCGAAAGCTTCCACCTGGGTGCTCGTTGCGTGCATCGCGGCCCTGATCGTGGCCTCCATCGCTTCGTATTTTGCGTTTGGTGGAAAGAAGAGAAAAACGATCGTAGCCGGCCAATCGGTTTCCATCGCTGTTTTGCCGTTGAAATCTATTAATGGTGAAAATCAAGATCTATCCTACAGACTGGGAATTGCTGATTCGTTGATCTCACGGTTGGTAACTGCAAGGGGACTGACCGTTCGCTCTTTGAGCGCGACCTGGAGTTATCTTGATCTCGAAAAAGACGTCGCCGCGATCGGAAAGGAGCAAAAGGTCGATTTTGTGCTGTCGTCAAGTTATCAGATCGTTGATGGAAAGATCCGGGTTACGTCGCAGCTGATCAATGGCGAAACAGGAAATGTCGACGATACTTTCAAGAGCGACCAGGCTTTAGGAGGCAGTTTTGAAACTCAAGATGCCGTGGCGTCGGATGTCGGAGGCAAGATCCTGAAGCGATTGGGAATGCTGGCCGGACGCCCCGAGCAAACTCGCGGCACCACAAATGATGAAGCCTACCGACTATACCTTCAGGGATCGTATCTGGTCGATAAACGAAAAGGTCCCCAAACCAAAAAGGCCATAGATCTTTTCGACCGCGCGATAGAGATCGACTCCGGTTATGCGCGGGCCTACGCAGGGAGGGCGTATGCTTTCAGAACTACAGCGTGGCAGTCGCCCACCGCTACCGGCATAAGCCGTGAGGACGGGTATTTGAAGGCGAAAGCGGATATCGATACCGCTTTACGCCTGGATCCCAAGTCATCCGAGGCATACGTAGTGCTCGGCGAAATGAAGGACAATTACGAATGGAAATTCGATGAGGCGGAGTCCGCTCACCTTAAGTCGATCGAGATCGACCCAGCCTCCGCTTTTGCGCGACGTTATTATGCACTGCACCTTATGGGTCATGGCCGGTTCGACGAGGCACTCGAACAGATACAGGCCGCGATCGATATAGATCCTGGTTCCGTCTTCGGACAGCGAATTCTGGCTCAGGTTTTGTATTACGCCCGTCGTTATGACGACTCGGTGTCTCAGTTCAACCGGGTTATCGAGATGGACCCATCCTTTACCACCGGCCTCGGCTACGTTTGGAAAGCACGTCTGATGAATGGGGATGCGGATGCCGCGTACAAAGAGTTTCGTTCGTTTCTAAAACGACAAAAGGCGAGCGACGAGGCTGTCGCGAAATTTGATTCGGCATTTGCGGCCGGCCAATTTACCGAAGTTTTTCGACTGGGCTCTCAATTGCGCGACAGCGGCAGCGAAGACGAGAGAAACCTAATAAATGCCGATCCGATCGAAGTCGCTGCTCAGTTGGGCGAAACCGATAAAGCTGTCGAACTGTTGGAGAAGGAACTGGGTGCAAGAGGGGCGTTAGCAATAACCCGGCCTTTCGATCCCCTGCTGGACCCCATCAGATCCGACCCTCGATATAATGAGTTGATAAAAAAGGCAGGCCTTAAATAATGTCGCGGCCAGAATTAAGCGGCATGAAGCGCAGAGTTTTTAATATGTTTTTGCGGGTTGCGGCTGGGGGTCTTTTGCTTGTTTTGGGATCTGCACTGGCGCTTTCCCAGTCGCAGGCCCTCGATGGCCAGATCGAGGGGATCGTGACGGACCAGAATGGTTCGATCTTAACAAGGGCCACGGTTACGGCTATCAATGTCGAAACTGGCGCTCAAAGAACGTCGGTAGTAAATGATGAAGGCATATACCGTTTTCTTGTTTTAAGCCTGGGATCGTACACACTTTCGGCCGAGAATTCGGGTTTCAAACGGTTTGAGCAACGGGGAATTATTCTTTCAGCCGGTCAAACAGTGTCAGTAACGATCGTTCTGAAACCAGGACGACCCGACGAAACCGTCTCGGTTACTTCGGACGCACCGATCGCAGACATTTCGAAATTCGAGATCGGGCGGATCGTAAATTCCCGTGAGGTTAATAATTTGCCGCTTGTTTCGCGCAATCCATACAATTTTATGCTTTTGCAGCCGGGTGTGGCCGGCCGAACGGTCAAGGACCCGCTGGTCGTCGACATGAGCGCAAATGGACTGCGTCGGCGCGTCGGTTATCAGATCGACGGAAATTACGATAACGAGGCAAACCAGGGAGGTTTTCGGCTCAATTTGATCTCCCCGATCTATGTGAGGGAAGTTCAACTGCTTTCCAACGGTTATTCGGCCGAGTTTGGAAACACGGCCGGTGCGGTCGTAAATTTGGTCACGCCCTCGGGAACGAACACTCTCGACGGAACGGCTACCCTGTTGTTTCGGCCCTCCGGGCTAACGTCAAAGCCATTCGGGTTTAAGCCCGGAACAGCCTCTAACACGAACGGTTACGGACCAATAGTTTCGATCGGCGGCCCAATTATCAGAGATAGATGGCATTTTTATAGTGGTTACGAGTGGGTTCGCCGTAACACTGCCACGCCTATAACCATCACCGACTCCAACCAGGCCGCGTTGATCGCGGCTGGCCTGCCGCCAACGATATTCGTCAATGCTCGTTCAACCAGCGACACACAGCCATATTTTATATTTAGATCGGACGCGAGGGTCTCTAACAATACACGGATAAATGTTCGATACAACCTCTTTGATGGAGATCTTCTTTACAGCGGCATCGGGAACCTTTCGACAACGCAGCGCTCGTCAAATCTTATCGGTTATGACCACGCAGTGGCCGCACAGGCCGTAACATCGATTTCGGATACATTTATTAATGAATTTCGATTTCAGTTTGCCAAGCGTATCGCTCGGACCGTTTCAAACGACCTTTCTGGCGCGGGCCCGTCGGTTATTATTAATAGCATCGCGAATTTTGGCCCGGGCACAACACTGGGCCAGTTCGGCCCGAACGAATCCTCGATCCAGTTTCAAAATGCGGTCACAAAAGAATTCAAAACCCATTCCGCGAAACTCGGTGGGGGCGTAATTTTCGTTCACGACCGCCCGCGAAGCGCTATAACCTCGATCTATACGTTCCCGTCGATCCAGCTATACGACGATGCGGTACGGGGAATAAACCCAAAAGGCTATTCAACCTATACGGAAACTTTTGGCGATAGTGTAACCGATTACAGAGGCACGTTCCTGAATTTTTTTGTTCAGGATGACTGGATGTTGTCTCGACGGGCAAAGCTCTCGGTTGGCCTTCGCTACGAGCTTTACCTGCCACCGGCTGCCGACGCCGCATCTCCGCTTGTAATCTCGAGAAGATTTAACGTAGACGCGAATAATTTCGCTCCGCGGATCGGCTTGGCCTATTTGTTAAGGGATGGGAAATACCGTTCGGTCGTCCGGATCGGCGGCGGGCTCCATTACGATCCTCCGTTCTTAAAGATGTACAGTCGAGCGATCCAGAACAACGGTAATCCGCGGTTTTTTAGCTTTTCATTTCAAGACCCGCAACCAGATCCTAACGCACCCGCGTTTCCGAACCGCGTCGGTAACTTGCCGGCCGGAACTGTTTTCCCGAAGCGGGATGTAGATACGGTCGCGCCGGACTTTAAGACGATGTACGCGGTTCATTCAAATGTGCAGATGGAGCAGGCCATTGGGGATAATATGTCTCTTGCCTTCGGGTATATTTATTCGAATGCCAGACACATCCCTGTTTACAGGAACATCAACTGTCTACCGGCTGGCGGAACCCTTGCGGATGGACGCCCCCTTTATGGGGTAAGCGGTCTGTGTACGAATCGAATATTTCCGCAGTTCAATTTGGTCAAGATCGCGGAATCCGCGGGTAATCTTAATTATCACGCCGTGTTTATTCAGGTGACAAAACGTTTTTCGAGCGGCGTACAGTTTGCGGTAAATTACACCCGTTCGCATGCTCGCGACGATGCTCCCGAGGAAAACGGGCCGGGGTCACTCACTCAGTCCGATCCGTCGAATCGGGCTTTGGACCGAGGCAGCTCGTCCGGTGACGTGCCGAGCACATTTTCGATGAGCTTGGTCGCCCGGCCCTCGTTCAAGTTCGCAAACCGCCTCCTCAACACACTTCTAAACAATAATCAGATCAGCCTGATAGCCCTCGCGGATAGCGGCGAGAATTTCAACATCACAACCGTGGATCTAAATCGCGACGGCGTGACCGGACCTGACCGTCCTGTCGGTGTCCCACGCAATTCGGGTCGCCTGCCTGCCTTCCTTGGCGTCGATGCCAGATATTCGCGATTCCTAAAGCTTAACGAAAAAATGTCGATCGAGATCTACGCCGAAGGAACAAATATTCTCAATGCGAAATACGTCTCGTCGTACAATGGAACGATCCTGACGGCTAACAATACTGCGACCTCGCAAGTAAATCCGCGGACCGGCGAGTTGTTAAGGCCGCTCCCTGATTTTAGACATTTGTCTCCCACATGGCGTGACAGCCGCCAGATCCAATTAGGGGCCAGCATCCACTTTTAAGAGTTGTGTGCATGTGAAAAAGCGGACTCAAAGGCCCGCTTTAATTACTCCGGCGGTGACCGTAAATTATTGTGTCGGCACGTAAAAAGCCTCGACCGGTTTGTCGGAACCAACTCCAAACTGTTGTGCCGCAAATCCCGAGGTGCTTCGCTGCAGATACCAGGTGCCGTCCGATGGCCGGAAGACGCTTACGTCGGCTTTGCCGTCGCCGTCGAAGTCTCCTGGGACTGGAATGTCGCCAGTTGTTCCGAACGCGACCTGCACGAATCCGGCGGTGCTCTCCATCAGGTACCAGTTGCCGGGGCTGCCATCGCGGTAGACCGCGAGGTCCGTTTTGCCATCGCCATCGTAATCAGCCGGTACGACCTTGTCGGTGGAGATGCCGAAATGGACACCTGCATATCCGGCAGTGGTGCGGAGTTGATACCAGTTGCCGTCAGATGGACGATAGACCGCGATATCAGATCGTCCATCGCCGTCGTAGTCGCCAACCGCCGGTTTGTCGCCGCTCGTCCCAAACGGCGTAGACGAAAATCCGGCCGTCGAAGCATGAACATACCACGTCCCATTTGAAGGTCGGAACACCACGACATCGGTCTTGCCATCGCCGTCAAAATCACCCTGTGCAGGCAAGTCTGTCGGAAGTCCAAACTGCGTGCTTGAAAACCCGGCCGTCGAAGCCAGAACATACCATGTTCCGCTTCTGAACACCGCAAAATCCGTCTTTCCGTCGCCGTCGTAATCGCCCGGAACTATCTGGTCACCCGATGTCCCAAAATGAACGGAGCTGAAAGTGCTGTTCGAGCTGTTCATAACGTACCAATTACCGTCGAGAGGCCGCCAAACGGAAATATCCGATCTGCTGTCTCCGTCAAAATCGGCAAAGACCTTTGTCCCGGTAGCGACATTGGGGCCGGTCAGGATCAAGGTAAAAGCTCCGACCTCGAAGGCATGTGCGGTACTTGCCTCGATCACGTAGATCCCCGTTTCCGCCAGCGTAAACGTACCGCTCGCCGGAATGCGCGAATTTAGCCCGCCGCCGCTGTCGTCGTCGGATAAGGAACCTTCGCCGCTGGGAGTGTGCAATATCAAATAGGGATCGACATCCGGCGAGTTCTGGCTAATGGTGATCTGCTGCCCCGACGTGCCATTAAACTGATAGAGATGGGTGTAGTAAGGTTCGTCGCCGATATTTACTTCACAATCGGAAGTTGCGAACGTGGAATTGACCGTCTGGTTATATGCGATCGACACAGGGGCACAGGCGGCAGGCGTGTCGACGCGGAGCGTGTACGATCCGATGGACGGGTCATATGAATTAGCGGCAATAAAATAAACGCCCGCGTATGGCAGAGTGAATACACCGCCGTCGATCGGCAGCCTCGAATTCGTATCATTACCGCTGTCGTCATTTTCGTCGATCACGTTACCCAGATCGTCGAAAAGGTACAGGTAGGTATCAAATGAATTAGAAGTCAGGGTGATCGCGATCGCCTGGCCGGACGTACCCTGGAAATCATAAAAATCAACAAGCGTGTCGTCGGGGTTTTGACAGTCGCCGGACTGCAGCGTCCCGTCCACCGGCGTCCCAACCGTGATCGTGGTAGAACTTTCACAAGGATCCCCGGCTACCAGGCTCTGCGACTTACGGTTTCGGATCGCCTGTTGTATTGCGGCGAGCCGGGCCGCGGGAATCGCGTGCTTTTCGGTGTTCACCGGTTTATGGCCGGCCGCTGCACCTTTGCGGGGAACGACCTGGGCATCAAGGGTTGAAAACAAGATGCCGCTCACAATGACCAACATCACAACTACGAAGCTGGACGAATGATATTTCTTCATATTATTTCTAAAAAGAGGCAAGTTCTAGCTACAGCCGGGGCTACCTTATATGATGCAGTTTCAATACAAATGGCCGAAAAAATCTCGTGCGTATTGGGACAAGGTGATACGGAAAGACGGGGCGATAGTTCAAAAACCAAGTCGACGTTTGGCATCGTCAACTGCGATGTTAGGATTTAACCTTTGGATCGATGCATATTTTGATCGTAAAACTCAGCAGCTTTGGTGATCTGCTTCATACATTACCCGCCGTTTCGGCGATAAGGCGTAATGTGCCAGACGTTGAGATCTCGTGGGTAGTCGAGGAAAATCGGGCCGAGATATTAAAGGGGTGTCCATTGATCGACAATCTCATCGAGATCGACACGCGCTCCATGCGCGGCGGCAAGGTCATCGAGGAGATCATGCTCGACGTCGGCAGACAGGCAAAGGCGGTCCGCCAATTCAAGTATGATATAGCCATCGATTTCCAGGGATTGTTGAAGTCGGCGCTTATCGCCAAAATCTCCGGTGCCCGACGCCGTTGGGGATTTTCTAAGTTGGGGCTGCGTGAACCGGCAAGCCGGTTTATGCTGTCGAATACGGTCGAAACCCCAGATAACACTCACATCATCCGCAAAAATCTCAACCTTGCGGCGACCGCCCTCGGTGTCAGTTTTGACGACTCCGATATCCAGTTTCCGATCGCCACCGAGCCGGAACACGTGGCCGAGGCCGAGGCAATAGTCGAGCGGTCGGGTCCAAATTTCGCGGTGCTCAACCCGGGCGGCGGCTGGGTGACAAAGCTCTGGCACGCTGAGAAATTTGGCCAGCTTGCCGACCGGCTTTGGCACGAACTCGGATTGACCTCTGTCCTGACGACGATCCCGACTGAGATGGATCTGGCCGAACGTGCCCTAGCCGCGAGCAGCTCCGGCAAGCTGCTTATCACCGAACAGAGTCTGAA
>JBBRSH010000019.1:0-47589 GCA_038245555.1 Pyrinomonadales bacterium
CTAAAGCTGTATTTTTTGCGTCCGGAGTTGGCGCCGGCAAAATCCAGTATCTGCTCGACCATCCGCGAGAGTTTTCGCCCCTCGCCTTTGATCAGATCGCCGTATCGCGAAACCTGTTCGCCCTCACGCAGGACGCCGTCCGCGAGGTTCTCCCCCGCAGAATAGATCACGGCTAGGGGCGTCCGAAATTCGTGCGAAACCGACGAAACAAAATCGACCTGCCGTTGGGCAGCCGTCTTCGCTCGATGTGCCGAGATGACAATCGCGGCGACCGCGGCGGCCAGCAAAAATAAAAGCCCAAAGCCGATGCCCAGATTTCGACGAAGCGTCGAGGCCATAAAACCGTCGAGCGAACCATACACATGCTGGACCTGCAGCGTCCATGCACCGGCTGCGGCACCATCACCTCCGCTCCTGGTGGTGGCAGTGAAAACCGACGTACGGGGCTTCGAGTCCTGCTGCACTTCGATCTTCACGGTCCCGTCTTTTCCATCAGGCACGGTTCGGCTCATCGTGTGGCTCTCAACCTTCGAGGTTAGGAAAACGTTCGTATGCCGTTCGCCGCTGACCGAATTCATCAGATCCTTGTTGGTAAAGAAAACGAAATTCTCCGGCGAAAGATCAAAAAGCGGCGCCGCAGCGTCGCTCGTGCTGCCATTTATCGTCTGGTAAACCGGCTGACCGGAATTGTCGGTGACGGCAGTGCGGAAATCGCCTTCGCCAAAATATTTCGCCGTGAGGTCCGGCAGGAGCTTGTCTTTAATAATTGCCGGATCGAGCTTTATCGCCAGATATCCGAATTTTGCACGCTCCATGATCGGGGTCTTGATATTTGGGGTGCGAATGCGAATTACTTCGCGTCCAAGCGTTGGCTCCCGAACATAGATAGGCAAAACAAGCGTGAAAGCACCCTCGTATATCGGCTTAAAGGTCTTGTCGTCTGTGAATTTCGCCCTCAGTTCCACGAGATCGGCAGGCGGATCAGCCGACACGAAAATTCGGGCAGCTTTGTCATACCGAAGCGGCGGAGCATCGCCCTTTGCCTCAAAGAAGTAAAAGTCGGTGATCAGATCGGGATACGTCGTCTTGTCACGCCAAAAATCATAACGTTCGTTGAACGAACCCCAATCTTTGTTCTGCCATTTGTCAGCATCGGTTTGAAAATTAAAATACGCACTCTGGATCTCGCGATTAAAATCCATCGCGAACCGGTCGGCCTGTTCCTGGAGCCGCTTATGTGCCTTTTCGTTCTCGGAAACGTTGATCTGGCTCAGCCATCGGTATTGGAGGCCGCCAAGAAGGACCAGCAGCCCGACCAGGGCCGTCACAAGCAAAATTGTCGTCCATGAACGCTTCACATCTGCATTATGCAACTATCGGCAGCCAACAAACAACGCGTTTTCGCGACATTTTACATTCTTAACAAATTCTTTGCGTCCTCTTAATCTGTTAGAGGAATTTTGATCTTACTATTGGAAAGAAATGACCACTATGAAAATCCGAATAATAATTTATCTTCAGACATTTGTGATGGCCGTATGTATGGCCGCCGTATGTCCAGCATTCGGCCAGGGTCAGGCCAGACAAATTTGGCCGGATGAGGTGACGCTGAAAGGAAAAGTTGAATTGCCCCTAAACTTAACCGATCATCTTCCCGTTATCGAAGCCAGGATAAATGGCAGCGGTCCTTATCGGTTCGCGTTGGATACGGGTTTTGGCGGAATGATCCAGGTTACGCCCGCCATTGCGAAAAAGCTTGGGCTGCCCGTCGTCGGCGAAGTCAAAACCGGCGATCCGAGCGGCAGAAACCCAAAGACCGCTCGACTGTTTCATGCCGACTCGGTCGATGTGGGTGCCGCACATATCAAGGGAATTGTCGTTGGAGAATTTGATCGGCCGGGACTGCTCGAAGCTGACGGTATAATTGGTCTTAATATTTTCAATAAACTGCTCGTAAAGCTCGACTATGTCGGTGGAAAATTTACACTGGAAAACGGTTCGCTGGCCAAAGACGCGATCAGCTACAGCACTCCACACGGAGTGCCGAGCATCGAAATTGATGTCAACGGAACAAAGGTCAACACCGATATCGATAGCGGTAGTCCAGCCGAGGTGTCGCTGCCATTGGCTATGGCCAAATCACTTACGCTAGTGTCCGAGCCGGTCGTTGTGGGGCGCGGGCGGTCATCGGACGGCGAGTTTCAAATTTACAGCGCGGCGTTAAAAGGCGAGGTTCGCGTGGGCGGCATCACGCTCAAAAATCCACAGCTTGATTTTTTGTCCGTCTTTCCGGTCGGCAATCTCGGATTCAGATTCCTAAAGAGCACGATGGTTACGTTCGATTCGGCTAATCAGAAAGTACGGTTCGAAAAGCCTGGGCCGAACTAGCCGTACGATCACTGAAACGCGAAAGATATTACATTCTTAACAAATTCTTTGCGTCCTCTTAATCATCTTGCTGCTCAGCCGTGCGACGATCATTAACGTCGACAACGACTCGATCAAATTACTTTCGATATGAAGAAGCTATTATCTTTACTACTACCATTCGTTTTTGTCGCGGCGGTTGCCGCTCAGGGATTCGAAAATAAACAACTGTCAGGCACCGAAGCCGGAAAGCGTGTTTTGGGATATTTCGATGCGTTCAATTCGGGGGATGAGGAGAAATTGAAGACTTTCTTTTTAAACAACATCACCGCCGATGCCCTCAAGGCGAGACCGGTTGAGCCGCGGCTTGCATTTCACCGGCAAGTTCGCGGGGACTTTAAGACGGTCGCGATAAAACGGATTGTTTCCGTCAGCGCGAGTGAGGTCAAGGTTTTGGCCCAATCAGTTAATGGATCGTGGATCTCATACGACTTTAGTTTCGACCCGACAACCAGTAAGTTTAACGGATTTGCGATCGCACAGTCCGATCCGCCGGCGGAAGGGCAAAAGCCCGGCCCCGTTTATGCGGCACCGGTCAACAGGAGCGAATTACTGACAACCACCGAAAAGCTGTTCGCGGACCGTGCGAAAGAGGATGCATTTTCCGGGGCCGTCATGATCGCAAAGGACGGTAAGCCGATCCTGTCAAAATCATACGGCTTCGCAAACGCGGCAAAGAAGGAGCTAAACCGGCCTGACACTAAATTTAATCTCGGCTCGATCAACAAGATGTTTACACGGATCGCGATCGGGCAACTCTTGAAACAGGGCAAAGTATCATTCAGCGACACGCTTATCAAGGTCTTGCCCGACTATCCGAATCGCGAAATAGCGTCGAAAATAACGATCGGCCAGATCATCAATATGCGGTCCGGACTGGGCGATTTTTTTGGCGATAAGTTCATCGCCTCGGATAAGTCTAAGATCCGCACGCTGCAAGATTATCTACCATTTTTTGTAAACGAGCCGCTCGAATTTGAGCCAGGCACCAAGAACCGCTACTCGAATGCGGGTTATCTTGTGCTCGGGCTAGTGATCGAAAAACTGTCGGGCGAGAACTATTACGACTATGTACGCGAGCATATTTTCAAGCCTACCGGCATGAACGAAACCGCTTCGTTTGCGATCGATGAACTGCCGGCGAATACCGCGACCGGCTACATGAGAAAAGGATCCAACGGCCGCGACTCCAATGCTCGAGCCTTACCGGGCCGCGGCAGTTCTGCCGGCGGCGGCTATTCAACCGCAGGCGACATGCTCAAATTTTCAGATGCTCTGAGGAGCAAAAAACTCGAGATACCGGGTGAAGACGGCAATTTTCCAGCCGAATTTGCCGGAGCCGGTTTCGCCGGCGGGTCAGAAGGCGTGAATGCCCTGTTCATTGCGAATGGACAAACAGGCTACACGATTATAGTGTTATCCAATTATGAACCACCGAGTGCGGAACAACCGGGCTTGCAAGTTCGCGATTGGCTAAAGAACATCAAGGAATAATTCGAAATTAAACGGAGGTAAATTATGAAAAGATTTATAACGATGGTTTTTGGCGTTGCGATATTTTTCGTCGGCGTCGGAGTATTGGTTGAAAAGACCGGTGCCAAATTTAAGTCGGATGACCGGGCCCTCGAGCTTATTCAAAAAGCCCGCGTCGCCATTGGCGGTGACAGCGCGATCAAGAGCATTCAAAGCATGAGGATCGTCGGCGAAACCACCCGCAGTTTCCAGAGCGAAGGCCAGGCGCGTGCCGAGACGGGCAAAACTGAGATCGCTTTCCAGTTCCCTGACAAATTGATGCGATCCACCAGCATGGGTGACGGTGTCAAGACATTTGATCACTCGATGAATGTCACCGTTATGGGAAAAGAACCTGGCGAAATGAAGGTTCGGGTCAATGCCGCAGGCACCGGAGAAGGCCACGGCGTTGGAGCCGGAGCTGACGTTCACATTATCGTAAAGAAAGACGACGGCACGACCCAGGAATTGTCGGGCCCCGATGCCGAACAATGGATCGCTGCCCATCACCAGAATGGGAATGGCCCGGTCAAGATCGTCATCCAAAAGTCGGACGGTACGACGGAAACTGTCAATGGTGCCGGAGCCAGGGCCGGCGAGCCGATGAACGGCGGCATCGTTCTTCGACAAATGAAAGACGGTGACAGCGAAGCTGTTGGCGGCGAGATCCAGTCGTTCAAAGTCGATGGAAAGGACGTCCTCCTCGCCCGTGGCGGAGCTCATGCCGTCGGAATGGTTCGCAATAACGATATGCTCCGTATGTCGCTCAGCCTCCTATTGACCGCTCCCGCCGGAATGGATGTTGAATATTTATACGGCGGCGAGGGCAATATCGACGGAACAGTCTGCAACATAGTTATTGCTTCGTTCGGTGGCCAGACATACCGACTTTTCCTCGACCGCTCGTCCAACTTACCTGTCGCGGTGAAATATAGGGGCGAAGCGATGCCGCAGGTATTCACGTTTACCCGAAAGGCCGGAGAGCCGGGTGAATCAGCCGGATCGCTCACACGCGTCAACACCTCTCCAGGAACGGACGGTGATAAGACCGTTACTTTCATGAGAACGGTGCCAGATGGCGCTGAGGGTGAAAAGGGCAATTTCACGTTCAAGCGGATGGAAGGCGGACCCGGAGGTTCAGCGGAATTTACCGTGAAGTTCTCGGACTATCGCTCAGTTAACGGCGTTCAACTTCCCTATACATGGACCCAGACCGGCGGCGGTGCCGACGAGACGTTTGTCGTTTCCGACTACGAAGTCAATCCGGCCAATATCGCGGAAAAATTTCAGGGCGGGAAGGTGATGCTGAGAACGGCTAAGCCCGTCGATAAGTAATACCTGACGACCTGATCATAAATACGGTGACCCCTGAGTTTTGAGGGTCACCGTTTTTTTATTTCGCGTCAACGGTTTGTGGTCGCAATTTGACCGCTAAACCCGGAATCAATGCCTTGGCCGCGTCGATCGCTCCTTTTATGTGTCGCTGGTGCGTAAAGTGGCCGGCAACATAAATTCCCGGAACGTTTGTCTCAAAAGTTTCCGGATCATAGATCGGCACCTCGCCACCTTTTCCTTCTTCGGTTTCAACGCCAAGACGTTTCATTAACGTCAGGTCCGCATCTGAACCGATCAAGGCAAAAACTACGTCGTTTGGCAGAGCGACCCGGTCGCCATTCTCGTTCTCCAATTCGACGTCATTTTCGCGGATCTCGACGACCTTACCTAGAAAAAAGAGCTTGAGACAATGCTCTTTTAATTCCTCTTCGAGCGGCTGCTTTACCCAATACTTGATACATCCCTGTTTCGGGTCGTTGCTTTCCCAGTCATCTCTGAAGATCGCAAGCGTCGTATCGGCTCCTTCCTGCGCCAAAAATAACGCTGCCTCACCCGCGGAATTGCCGCCGCCGACGATCAACGCACGTTTCTTAACCCATGGATAGGTCTCGCGAAAATGATCGTAAACTTTTGGCAGTTCCTCGCCCGGAACATTTAGTTTTCGGGAATAGTCCATTGCCCCGATCGCAAACAGGACAGACCGTGCATCGTAAATTCCTCTGTCGGTTGTTACGGTAAATGGGTTTGGCTCAATTTCCGATCTCTTCACGGACTGAACCGTTTCTTCCGTCTGCACGTTAAGGTCGTTCTCCAGGACGAAGCGGACGTAATATGAAAGCAGTTCTTCCCGTGTGGGTTTTTCGCGGGCAGGTTTTAGGCCACCCTCGCTGATCTCAAGTTCGTTGATGGTTGAAAAAACTGTGAGCCCGACCGGATAATGGTATATCGTGTTGCCGATAAGTCCTTTTTCGATCACAAGATAATCGAGTCCGGCCTGTTTCGCTTCGTATGCCGCAGTAATTCCGGCCGGTCCGGCACCAATGATGATGAGATCGTACATTTCTCAATAACTGATAACTAACAGCTCCAAACTAATAACTATCACAGAATATTTCTGCCGAATGGTATTTAGTTTGCATTTGTTAGCTGCTAGTCGATTCCTCCATCCCCTTTAGAATGGCGGTCAATTTCTCGATCTGCACGTGCGTATTTTGCATCTCGCGCTTTGATTCAAGATATTTCTCCCATTCGGCCGTGTTTGTCATCGCTTTCAAGACGTCCTCGTCGACGGCATGCGACATTAGGACGAGAAGATCACTGAGGGCTTCGTGGCCTTCGAGCAATGACTGAATGATCGTATAAGCGAGCTTTGCGTTTGGGAGGTCAATGTCAAGATCTTCCATATTCTATCTAAGCGGTAAAAGGCAAATGCGTGACGACGACCCTGTGTTCGCCCGCGAGCACTTCGGTTCCGGGTTCGAGGTGATCGTAACGGACAAAAGCGAGAGCGATCATTTTCTTAAGTAAAACTGAAGACGCGACGGATGTAACACGGCCGGCATTTTTACCATCGATAGTTGAAAGTTCAACCCCGGGAACGAGATCCTTGGAATATTCTTCCGATTCCGACAGCACCAATCCCGCCAGCCGTTTGGCAACGTGCCCACGAAAGTGAATGCGGGCAATGATCTCCTGACCGATGTAGCAGCCCTTGTTATAAGAGATCAGGCCACTGAGGCCGAGTTCCGGAACGATCGTCGTGTCGTCCATATCGACGCCGTATCGAGGGACGCCATTTTCGATCCGGAGCGTTTCGCGGAGTTCTGGTGAAACGGGAATACAACTATTTTCATCGGTTAGGAACTGCCGGAAGCCGGACGCATCTTCATTCGGAACAAAATATCCGGCTCCGTACGGAAGTTCGAAGGCATACGCACCCTCAATTCGCTCAACTACGTTTGAATGATAAAGGTCTTTTTTCGGTCCAAAGATCTCGAAATACAAATATTGCTCAGAAAGATCCTCGACGAAAAAATCACCCGCGAATGTAAACCGAAAGAGATTGGTATAGAGCGTTTCGCGCGTCGCTTCCTCGGTTTCAACGAGAAATCGGTCACCATGCCGAAGGACGCGAACCACAGCCATGAGTCGTCCCTGTGCGTTCGGAAAGGCAGCCAACATCTGCCCGCCATCGGCGAGGGTTTTCATGTCGTTCGTGATCAACCCATCCAGGAACTGGATGGCCTCTTTTCCCCAGACAGCGATAAATCCGCGCCGCTGTTCGAAAAATCCCGAGCGGCCGGTTCGGACCATCTGGTAATCGTTAGCGAGTTTTGGTTCCATATTTACGAAGCAACGCGGATCGCATCGATCATCTCAGTGACCGCCGGCCCGAGACCGACAAAAACCGCACGGGAAACAATATTGTGCCCGATGTTGAATTCGCTGATCTCAGGAATACCGGCAAGGGCTCCCACATTTCGATAGGTCAGGCCATGCCCGGCCGCAACTATCATTCCTAGTTCTATTGCGAGCCTAGCTATACCAGCAATCCGTTCGATCTCGGCGGCCGCGCGCTTTTCGCCTTCGCCATGGGCGGCCCTCGGCCCTAGAGTCAACTCCGCATATTCCGCTGTACACAATTCAACTTGCTGTGCACCGGCACGAGCGGCTGCCTCGATCTGTTCGGCGACCGGATCGATGAAGATACTTACGAAAACGCCAGCTTGTTTCAGCCGGCTGACGGCGGCTTGCACCATGCCATAATGAGCGACAACATCGAGGCCGCCCTCGGTTGTCACCTCATCCGGGTTCTCAGGAACAAGAGAAACCGCATCGGGTTTGACCTTGACGGCGATTCCGACCATTTCATCGGCCGTCGTCATTTCGACATTCAAGTAGGTCGTTACGACGTCGCGAAGCAGTTCAATATCACGATCTTGTATGTGCCGCCGGTCGCCGCGAAGGTGGACCGTGATCCCGTCCGCTCCAGCCTGTTCACATATCAGTGCGGCAGCCAGGACACTAGGTTCGATAGTTTTGCGGGCCTCGCGGATGGTCGCGACGTGATCGATATTTACGTTTAATTTAGCACTCATTTGAGGTCGTATACACCGCCCTTGGCATTCCTTCGTATCTGATTTAGCTCGCTGATCATTCGTCGCGTGTCGCGGATCGCGCTGACCTTTGAACCCGCGACGTCGTTCCAACGAACCGGTATTTCCTCGAGCTTTAATCCGTGATATTTCGCCACAAATAAAAATTCTACGTCAAATCCGAACCGGTCGATAGTCATCAACTCAAGAAGCGGCCGAAATTTCGACATCTTGAAAGCCTTGAATCCGCATTGCGTATCGAGATAATTCAAGCGGGACATTTTCTTAATTATCAGGTTTATTACACGGCCGCCTTGTTCGCGACGCCATGGCTGATGGGTGCCGATCAAGCTCCGGTCAAGGGCCCTGGAACCAAACGTCACATCAAAATCGCCGGCGACGATCGGATCGACCAGTTTAGACATCTCCTCGATCGGAGTCGAAAGGTCGGCATCGCTGAAAACGGTGACGTCACCTTCCGCGGCCTGTAGTCCAGTTTTGACAGCGAACCCTTTGCCGCGGTTTTGCTCGTAGCGTATGACCTTGGTCTTGATCTGGGGAAATCCGGCGGCTGCGTCGCGTGCGACACCAGCGGTTTCGTCGGACGAACCGTCGTCGACCACGATCAGTTCGATCGGTTCGGAGGCTTTGGCGGCAAATTCGAGTATTCTGGTGACCGAAGGCCCCAAACGCACCTGCTCGTCAAATGCAGGGACAACAATCGATATCGTTGGCTTCATCGTATAAATAGCTAATGGTAGAGTTTCACGTCCTAAAAGTAAATCGACAGGTACTACGTAATAAACGATCAATCGTTGCACGATCCGTATGTTATAATGACCATTGTTTTGATTGACTGAAATGAACAGAAGATTCTTATTAATAGCGAGTGTTTTGGTGGCTGTCGGGGCTGTGGTCGGCGGGCTTTTTGGACGGATGCCGACACGGACCTCGGCTGAGCCGGGCGTAACAAAAGAGCGTGTCGTTTCCGATTACAAAGAGGCCATCGATGCCGTTAGTGCCAATTATGTCGGCACCGTTGACCTCGAAAAGATATCCGACAGCGCGATGCAGCGGATGCTCTGGACACTGGACCCTCATTCGTCGTTTTTTAGCCGCGAAGACCTGAAGAAGCTTGACGAGGAGCAGTCGTCGGAGTTTTACGGAATCGGAGTTTCGATCTTTCAGCATCATGACGGCGTCTATATCGAATCGGTAGTGCCGAATACGCCGGCCGACAAGGCAGGCCTGCGATTTGGCGATAAATTCGTCAGTGTTAACGGCAAGGAAGCGAAAGACTGGACGAGTTCCGAGGTTTCCAAGAATGTTCGCGGCGAGGAAGGCACGCCGGTAAAAATACAGGTCGGTCGTCTGGGTTCGGCTGATCCGATAGATTACGAGATCGTTCGGGGCGGTGTTCCGCTGCCTTCGATACGTAACTACTTCATGCTGCCGAACGGTGTCGGATATGTGGGCCTGACCGGAGGCTTTCAAAAGACGACCGGTGATGAGTTGAGAAAGTCCGTCGCCGAGTTGAAGAAGCAGGGGATGAAGAGCCTGATTCTTGACCTTCGCGGCAATCCAGGCGGTTTGCTCGATCAAGCGATACAGGTTGTCAGTGAATTCGTACCCGCCGGACAGACGGTCGTTTCCGTCAAGGCCTCGCGTTTCGACAGCCAGCGTGTATTGCCTGCCGTCGGCGGCAATGTCGAGACGGCCCCTCTCGTCGTAATGATAAATAGCGGTTCAGCCTCCGCCTCCGAGATCGTCGCCGGGGCTATACAGGACTATGGGCGAGGGCTCATCGTTGGGACCGACAGTTTTGGTAAGGGGTTGGTCCAGCGAATATTCCGGCTGCCGTTTGGGACCGGTATCACGCTGACTACCGGACGCTATTACACACCCTTTGGACGCTCGCTCCAACGGGATTATTCGAGCGGGTCGATCTACGATTATTACACGCATCTCGCCGATTCGCCCGACGGCCCGTTAAAAGACGCGACGCCGAAACCGGCAGGCAGTCCGGTAACGACACCAGACGGCCGAACGCTGTACGGCGGCCGCGGCATCGAACCAGATATTCAGGCTCCGACGCGGGAAGTGAACGCGCTCAAGCAGCGTATCAATGAATGTGGTTTCTTTTTTGTCAGACAGCTTGCTGCTGGACGTATCGCGGGGCTCGAGTCCTATCGTGCCGAAAAACAAAGTTATAAGCAGGCGGTCGCTCCGAGTGACTTTACTGTCGGAGACAAACTGTTCGAAGCGTTTCGGACTTTTGCGGCGGCCGACAAGGTTTACGGGTTGACGGCGGAGAACGTTAGCAGCCAGGCAGATTTTGCCAAAGCCCGCATTCGGCAGGAACTTGCGACGGCAAACTATTCAAATGAGGCGGGCATACAGGTTTTCCTGGAAACCGACCCCCAGATCTTAAAAGCGATCGAATCGATGCCGCAGGCCGGGAAACTGGTCGAAACGGCCTTCATGAGCACGCCTTCGCGGCATATTGCTGGGAATTGATGTTTGATCAGGACCGTGGCCCCGTCGACGCATGCTTCGCGTCGACGGGGCTTAGAAATTGCAGGTTCATGAATTAAATTGCGTTTTGCTTTGCCAGTTTTTTTATGTATAAGCAGATTGGGATATTGAGCGGTGGCGGCGACGCTCCGGGACTGAACGCCGTTATCCGGGCAGTCGTTCGAACAGCGATCGGCCATTTTGGAATGAAGGTCATCGGCATTGAGGACAGCTTTGAAGGCATTCTTGGCAAACCGAAAACCGTCAACCTAACGACAAAAAGCGTGAGTGGCATCCTGCCCCGTGGCGGCACCATTTTGGGTACGCGAAATCGCGGCAGCTTTGTCAAAATGGTCGACGGAAAACCATTCTACCCGGAAATGCCGATCGGCGAAGCCCTCGCGAATTTGGACATTCTCGAGATCGAGGCTCTGATCGTTCTCGGCGGTGAAGGTACTCTCGCGATCGCTGAACAATTTCAGAAGCGCGGATTTCCCGTCATCGGCGTCCCGAAAACGATCGATAATGATCTTGCCGCAACTGAATTGACGTTCGGGTTTATGACCGCGCTCGATATTGCCACTGAGGCCCTCGACCGCCTTCATACGACCGCCGCCTCGCACGATCGGGTGATGATACTCGAGGTGATGGGCCGTAACACCGGTTGGATCGCCCTTCACGCCGGACTCGCCGGAAGTGCGGATATTATCCTGATCCCCGAAATTCCGTTCTCGTTCGATTCGGTCGTAAGAAAGGTAGTGGAGCGGGAAAAGAGCGGCTCGCGATTTACTAACATCGTGGTCGCCGAAGGTGCCATGGAGGTTGGAAAGTCGGAAATATACTCGGATACGCAGGAACTTCGGCTCGGCGGCGTCGGCGAATACGTTCGGCGACGCGTCGAGGAATTAACGGGCAAGGAATCGCGTTGCGTCGTCCTCGGACATCTTCAACGCGGCGGCAGCCCGAACGCATTTGACCGCATGTTAGCCACAAATTTCGGGGCCTGTGCTGTCAGAGCTTTGGCCAGCGGCGAGGCCGGCAAGATGGTCGCACTCCAGGCCGGGACCGTCGTAACGGTGCCCATTTCCGATGCCTGCACGGCCATCAAGACCGTGCCGGTCGACGGCCAGCTGGTACGGTCGGCCCGGGATATCGGAATTTCGTTTGCGGCCCCGAGAGAATCTGACATATAGTTCTCGTACATAATTTCGTTAGACAAAAATTGGTAATTCTAAATGCAAGCGGTAAAGAAAAAACTCCAGGCCGAACTCGCAACTCTCGAAGAGGAGTTGCATTTCAAATTGCCCAAAGAGATCCAAAAGGCTCGCGAATTTGGCGATCTCCGTGAAAACGCTGAGTACAAAGCGGCCATGGAGCGTCAATCTATAGTTCAGGCCCGGATCTTTCAGGTGCTCAATCGGCTGCGGGAGGTCGAATCGATCGATATTTCCAAGCTTCCGACGGACAGCATAGCGTATGGATCGACCGTTGTTCTATACGACCTCGAAAAGGAAGAAAAGGTCACGTACAAGCTGGTCACTGTCGAAGAAAGCGACCCCGACAAAGGCTTGATCTCGACCGCATCCCCGATCGGCCAGGCTCTGCTGGGGAAGGAAGAGGGCGACGAAGTAAAGGTAAAGACACCGAATGGCTGGAGAAATTTTGAGGTAAGTCGATTAACGACGATCCACGACAAGGAGTAAGCGTTTCAGCAGTCGACGACCGGCGGTCAGCAAGTCCGGCTGCCGACGCTGAATGCTGATAGCAGATTGCTGAATGCTAGGAGCTGAGATCGGACGGGGAGCAATGCGTATCATCAATTCGATGGTACGTTTACTGGCGTCTGCGGGAATCTCTCCGAACTTGCTGACGACCGTCGGCGTAACGATAAATATCGGATGCGGTGTGCTGTTTGGAGTCGGCGAGTTCTTCTGGGCCGGTATCGTCCTCATCATCGCAAACCTTTTTGACATGCTGGACGGTAACGTCGCCCGCTTGACCGGAAGGGTCACGCGTTTCGGCGGTTTTCTAGACTCGTCGCTCGACCGCATCTCGGATATGGGATGCTTTCTCGGCGTAATGATGTTTTATGCTGGAAATTCGCCTCAGCATTCGCTCGTAAACGTATTTCTCGGCGGCGTAGGAATGATCGCCTCGGTAATGGTCAGTTATACGACCGCCCGTTCGGAAGGGCTTGGCGTTAAGGCGAATGTCGGGTTTATGCAGCGGCCCGAGCGGGTTGTGCTCTTTATTATTGGGGCATTGTCCACGTGGAACTGGAATTCGACTAGTCCCTGGGCGAATCGCATGCCGCAGGTCCTCTGGGTCCTCGCCGTCGGTTCGGTTTGGACCCTTGTTCACCGAATGTGGTTCATTTGGAAGGAATTTAGAAAACTGGAACAGTCGACGCCGTCGGAATGATTAACTGGATCACGGAAGCCTGGGCGTCGTTGAGTTGGGGCGGCCTACTCCTTGGCCTCGCGTTATTTCTGGTCTCATTGATCGTCAGTTTCGCGTCTATTGCGATAGTGATGGTCAAAATACCTGAGAACTATTTCAGTAGCCACTATCAACGTGATTTTCTCCCTGGCAGCCCCTGGATCGTTCGCTGGGGAGCGTTGGTCGCGAAGAATGTTTTGGGGGTTATCCTGATTCTGCTGGGAATCATTTTGTCGCTGCCGGGCGTGCCGGGACAAGGTATCCTGACAATATTGCTGGGCATCATTATGATCGACATTCCGGGAAAACGGCCTCTCGAAGCAAAGATCATTAAACGTGATGCCGTGTTGAGATCGATCAATAGATTGCGAGCCCGCTATGAAAGGCCGCCGCTGGTAATGGATTAGAGAATGGGTTTATTGGACAGGATACGAGGAAAAAAGGCTGTTGATCCCAGCGAACGTCGCAGGCACCTGCTCGCCACGGGGCGGATCACCGACGGCGTCATTATCGACACGAGCGTCGACGGGAACGGCAACGAGGTCGCGTATTTCCTTTATACCTTGAACGGTGTGGATTTCGAATCATCCGAGCTGCTCACCGACGAACAACGCATGGAGCGGATCCGCTATGCACCGGGTGCAAGAGTCGGTATCCGCTACGATCCAAAGAATCAGGGAAATTCGATAATTGAGTAAAACTACCTCATGGCCAGGATTCCATAAATGTTCAAAAAGATCCTAATTGCCAATCGCGGTGAGATCGCGTGCCGGGTGATCCGAACATGCCGCGAGATGAAGATCAGCACGGTCGCTGTGTATTCCGACGTTGACCGTGACGCTCTGCACGTCCGAATGGCGGACGAGGCGTTCCACATCGGGCCGGCCGCCTCGAAAGAGAGCTATCTGCGCGGCGACAAGATCATCGATGTCGCCAAACGTTCCGGAGCAGAGGCGATCCATCCGGGCTACGGATTTCTTTCGGAGAATGCGGATTTTGTTCGACAAGTGGCGGCCGCCGGACTAACGTTTATCGGGCCGCCCCCAGAGGCAATGGAGGGTCTGGGCGGAAAAATGTCCGCTCGCAAGATCGCCGTTGAGGCCGGTGTTCCCATTGTTCCAGGCACAACTGAGCCGCTGCGTTCTTTTGACGACGCAAAGGCGACCTCGTTGGACATCGGTTATCCCGTAATGCTAAAAGCATCGGCCGGCGGCGGCGGAAAAGGCATGCGGCTCGTAATGGACGAATCGGAGCTCAAATCGGGCCTCGAAACCGCCCAAGCCGAGGCTCTCGCGAGCTTTGGCGATGATGCCGTCTATGTCGAAAAGGCTGTCGTCCGGCCGCGGCATATCGAGATACAGATTTTTTCGGACACACACGGAAACCACGTTTACCTCGCCGAACGCGAATGCTCCATCCAGCGTCGCCATCAGAAAGTTGTCGAAGAGGCTCCGTCGCCGATCAACTCGGCCGAATTGCGTGCCCGCATGGGCGAATGTGCCGTTAAGGTTGCAAAAGCCGTCAACTACGTCGGTGCCGGAACCGTCGAATTTCTTGTGTCCGACCTCGACCGCTCGTTCTATTTTCTAGAGATGAACACGCGTCTGCAGGTCGAGCATCCCGTGACCGAGTTGATCACCGGTTACGACCTGGTCCGCGAGCAGATACGGGTTGCGTGGGGCGAGCGACTTTCATTTACGCAGGACGACGTGACCATCACCGGCCACGCTATTGAATGCCGAGTCTATGCCGAAGATCCGGAAACAAATTTTATGCCGTCACCCGGCCTCATAACTCGCCTGCGCCTGCCGCAAGGCCCTGGAGTCCGCGATGACGGTGGTGTCTACGAGGGTTCGGAGGTGTCGATCTATTATGACCCGATGATCTCAAAGCTCGCGGTTCATGGCCGGGATCGGGCCGAAGCCGTTGCACGTATGCGTCGAGCCTTGATGGAATATGATGTCGCCGGAATAAAAACGACACTGCCGTTCTTTCGAGAACTAATGGACGATCCGGAATTTATCGCGGGCAATCTCGATACTGGATTTATTCCGCGATTTAATGAACGGCGGAAGGAGAAGGAGATCTCGCAAACCGCTACGGATATCGCAGTAATTGCGGCGGCAATGAGCTATGCTAATAAGCTGTCGTCCGCGATAGCCTCTCCGGAGTCCCAAGAGGTCAGGGCGAGTCAATGGGCAATCGCGGGCCGGGCCGCGGCCATGCGGGACCGATAGCAGGAAAATAATCAAAACACATATTATGGAAGAGCTACTTAAACAACTTCTGGGCAAAAAGATCGATGTTACCTGCGGAACCGGTGCAGCATTTCGCGGGGACGTTATGGATGTAAAGTTGGGGGTTCTGTACCTTCGCGACGAAGAGGGCGAGGTCGCCTATGTATCGATCGACAAGATCGCCGTGGTTTATGAGTGTAAGGATGCTCAGTCGCGGCCCGGCTTCATAGGTTGATAAACAACACAAGCAAAGTATAAAACCCGGTGTCGCAAGCGACGCCGGGTTTCATAACTTTACCTTTAACAACGGTTATTTTGCTGCTTTAACCGTCGGCTTAGCTGCCGGGGCGGGCGCCGGCTTCCACCGTTTGAATCCGACAATACGGCTCGACCAATATCCTTTAAAAGGGGAATACATAATGCCTTTGCTTGATGAGGCATGATAAAAACCGTTCTCGTCGGCAACGATGCCGACGTGGCCAAGCCCATTTAGAAATACCAGCGTGCCAAACTTAAATCTGTCGTCACCGTAAACCTCTTCCGCACCCGCCCAAAGGCTTCGTACGCTTTCACGCGGGATGTTAACACCGGCCTCGGTAAAGACACTCCAGACGAATCCAGAACAATCATATGTGTTCGGGCCAGTTGTTCCATACCGATAAGGTATGCCGTACCTTGCCTGGATACCAGCCATGATCTTGCCGCTTGCGCCTGCTCCATATGCTGTTTTGCCGGCAGCAATGGCCGAACCTGCATACACCGCCATCGACGAGCCGGTCTTTTTGACCAACGGCTTTTCGATGTCTGAACTCGGAACCACATTGATCGGAGAGGTTAATACAGGACGGGAAGAAGATGTCGTTTTGGTTTTGAGTTCGGGCTGAACCGGGATTTCCGGAGGAAGGTTGATAGGTCTGCTCGAGTTGGGTTTTACGACCCGTTCTCTCTGTTGAGCGACTGCTGAAATATCAAAACCCTGGACAGCGAACACAGCGCATGCCAAAACAAAAAACATCTTCTTAAGATTCATCTACAAAAACTCCAATTTTAGATTTACGAAATGAGGATCGGGAAAAGCGAAAGGATTCGCTTGTTATTAAAATAACACAGTTTAACCGGTTTTCCCAAAAATCAAGACCCACGACGAGCTGAGGCACAAATGCCGCTTGTTAGCAATTTTTTCCTAAACTGTGTGGATGTATGGAGTGTGCCAGATGGCTTACATTAATGCAAATCGCGGGTGCGGACAAAAAAAAACAGGTAGTGTTCCGCGGGCCATATGGGTAGAAAATAAGAAAGGGCGTCGCAGGTATATTCCCGCGACGCCCTTTACTCTCTTCTTCCACTAGTTATCCTCAGTTGTCCTTTTGGATACCTGAAAACACTCCCAATCGGATTACGCTTCCACTAAAAACAACAATGCCCGGAAAAATAATTCCGGCCATCGAAATTGTTAAACAGATACCGTTTAGAACTAAGCCGAAAAGGACGTTCCGCAGCCGCAGCCGCCCGTCGCATTCGGGTTCTCGAACGTAAAGCCCGAACCCATCATATTCGACGTATGGTCAACCACGACGCCGTTGAGATACTGGGCCGAAAACATATCAACAAAAAGCTTGATGCCAAATTTATCGAGAATGAAATCACCCTGACGTGACTCTTCCTCGATATTGAGGCTGTACTGAAAACCCGAACAGCCGCCGGGGACGACTCGTACGCGAAGCCCTGCCGTTTCCGGCAAATCATCTTCGGTCGCCAGAAATTTCTTGATCTCCACGGCCGCCGCTTCGGTAACACCTAATTCAACTGATGGTGCTGCAACTGCTGACATAAAGTTTAATAACTCCTGTTTATAAAAATTGGACCTTCCGAGCGAATCCTTACATTAAAGTAGATATTAGACCAAATCGACAAAAATTTCAAGGGTTTATTTAAATTTGCCACGATACACGATCACCCGACATTCTCTATTCGTGCATTTTTCTGCGAAAAACCCTTACCGCATTTTCGGTTCATCCCCCACCGACTGCCGATATTGCTCCTTTTCCTTGTCACGCTGCAGGTACGGGATGCCGTTCTTCATCCAGTCGGGTGCGGGGTCTCCCTTCAGAAAATGGTCAAAAAACTCCTTCGTCCGCCGTGTATAATCTTTTTGATTTTGCCGTTTGCGGAGGTTGTGGACCTCTCCGTTATAGCTGAAAAAATAGATCTCCTTACCCAAACGCCTCATCGACAAATAAAACTCGATACCCTGATACCACGGCACAGCGTCGTCCGCGTCGTTGGCGATCGTCATGACCGGCGTCTGCACATTTTGGATGTAGAACAGCGGCGAATTTTCCATGAATTTCTGAGTCGAGTCCCAGATGGTGCCGCCGATGCGGCTTTGCGTATGCTCATATTGGAACTGACGAGCGACGCCCGAGCCCCATCGAATGCCGTTGTAGGCGCTGAACATGTCAACAACCACTGCCCCCGGAGCCGCGGCCTTAAATCTGTTGGTTTGGGTCAGCATGTACGCGATCTGATATCCGCCCCAGCTATGGCCCTGCAGCCCGATGGCATTCTTATCGACAAACCCTTTCTCGACGACGGCATCGACTCCCGGCATGACGCAGTTCATCGCACTCTTTCCGGGATAACCGGTTTTATAGACGATATCCGGTAAAAAGACGACGTAGTCGTTGCTGGCGTAAAAACTGAGATTGATCGACGTTCCCGGGCCCGGATCGCGAAAGTTATGGACTGTGTCCGAGAGTTTCTCGTAAAAATTTACGAGCATTGGATACTTCTTATTGGGATCGAAATTATCGGGTTTGATCAGCACACCCTGAAGCGGTACTCCGTCTTTGCTCTTATAGCGGATCAATTCAGAAGTTCCCCATTTGAACGGTGCCCGCTGAGCATCGCCGTCGCTTAACTTTTTAGGCGCCTTAAAATCCATACCCGACACCCATAGATCAGGAAAGACATCGAACCGCGACGCGGAAAACATGACGGTATCGCTATCCTTGGCCTTTGATGGATTGCCGAAATTCTTGGCTTCCATCATTAGCTTTTCCGCGGCCCCGCCGATCTTAACCTGGTAAAATCCTGAGTCCCGCGTCTCTTCGTTGTCGGCACTTAGGAGCATCGTCTTGTCGGGATCTATTGAGCGCTCGTCCGGGTCGAGTCGAACATATCGCAACACTGTTTTCTCACGACGGCCAATACCGCCCGTGAGATTTTTTGCACCGCTGCCATCGGGCGAGACCTGCCAGATGTCAAACCTGTCATAGATAAGGACGTCTTTGTCGTCTTTGATCCATCCGGCCAAACCATATGATGGAGCAGGACTGGGTGAATCATGGTCTTCGCGGGCAAATTTCGTTTTAAGTTTGTCGGTCAGATTCGTAACTTTTAGATCGGGTATCGAGATCGAATTCCAATCCTTTCCGTCGAAATAGACGACAAACTTTGAACTCGGAGACCAACTTAGACCAAACTGCTGTCCCTTCTGAAGAGGCTTGCGAGACCCATCCAATGTATTTACCAGATAGTAGTCCGTAAAACCCGGGTCCCATGTGCTCTGGATCCGATACGGATGATCGTCGGTACCGATGGCATAAAGGCCATTAGAGCTCGGAATGACGTTTTCCATTGTGCTGTCAGCCAGTTGAACAAACTTCTGATCCTGGATGTGATAAACGCCTCGGTACGACCGGTCACGATCCGGGATCGCCCTGATCTTCTGAACGGGCTGGAGGTAATCATCCTTCCAGTGCCAGAGATCAACATTTACTTTTTCTTCATCCGGGACGGCATTGTTGGGATCTGGTTCGGGAGAAGGCGGCGGAGCATTGCTCACGAACAGTCGGCTGCCGTCATACGAAAACGCAAGCGAACCCTTATCGCTCACGACAAACTCGGGCCGAAAGCCGGCGGTTTTTGTCGAGACAACCTCGGTAGCTGCCGTGTCGCCGCGAGGCCATCTATAGACCTTGAACCTCGGCTGCTTGGCCGCCGCGTCATCTTTGTCACTGATAAATCCAAGCTGCGTCTGCTTTTCGTCCCATGTAAACTTGGTGTATTTGCCGGAACCGGACGCCAACGCGACAGGAGGGCGGTCAACTCCCGGCGTAACCACAAACGCGCCGTTGTTTTCCTCTTTTTTGGATGAAACCGCAAAGACCAGCGATTTTGCGTCTTTGCTGAATGTGTAATCAAGTACGTCGGCAAAGGTACGGCTTTTTCCATCCGAAAGGCTGCGAAGGATCAACGTTGTACCGTATTCCTTCTTTTTCTCGCCCGGTCGAGGGGATGGTGTTGGCTGAGCCACGTTGGTGTTGGCCGGGGTTGGGGTCGCGTTGGCATTCGCGCTCGCGGCCGTATTGGTCGTCGGCAGCGGGTCCGTCTTCCTCTCCTCTTTTACGGCTTCCTTCAGGATGGCGACATAGCCGCTTCCGTCTTCCGGGACCTGGATCGACTTTACATCCTCGACTCGAGTGATCTTGCCAGTCGAGAGGTCCATGATACCTATGGCATTTTTGGGGGCATCCTCCGGCTTTTTTTTGTCTTTACGGGCCTTCAAAATGTCGGCTTTATTCGGCTCGATAGTAAAAAAAAGGTACTTGCTGTCGGCGGAGAAAATAGGCCTTAGCAATCGGCCAAGTGCCTGAAAAGCCATGGCGGCGACCGGGTCCGATGCGTCCGGCGGCGGAGTCGGCGGATGATAACCGCGCGGAGCACGCCATTCGGTATCGGCCGTCGTGCTTCGAACAAAAAGCTCACCGTCACCGTCCTGCGGCTGCATTACGTACGCGATGAACTTGCCATCCCGCGAGATCTGCGAACCCTGAATCCCTCGCCACGAGTCGAAATCCTGGTATGTGAGGGAACGTTTAGCTGCTGCCTGCCCAAGAAGCGGCGAGACCAGAAGGCTAAGAATAGCGACCCCAAAAAGCGCTTTCCTTAAAGTGCCGGACGCCTTTCCACGCGAAAAAGTAATGCTTGAAAACAACATAGTGCTCCCCAAATGTATTTTATTAGTGTTGGATCAGAAACATCTAACGGTAGCGCTTAGACCGAGTTTTTACAATTCTTCAAGCAAATGGTTGAGTTGAAATCCAAGGCGATGACCTTACGCCAGCGGTACGACTGCGGTGCTGGCGGAGTGTGTCTGTAGCCCGACAGTGATGGAGGGCGTTCTACGTGATCCTGAGCTGGCACCAGGCGCGGCTTGGACGCCCGCGTTCCACTTGGGCTACGGACACGTGCCGGTGATGCGCGTTTCTGGCGGAGCGTGTCTGTAGCCCGACGGTTATGGAGGGCGTTCTAGATGATCCCTGAGCCAGCATCAGGCCCGGCTGGGACGCCCGCGTTTACACTTGGGCTACGGACACGTGTTGATTATGCGTGGTTCTGGCGGAGCGTGTCTGTAGCCCGACAGTGATGGAGGGCGTTCTACATGATCTGAGAGCTAGCAGCGGGCCCAGCTTGGACGCCCTCGTTTACACTTGGGCTACTGACACGTCATGACGTTGCGGTTCACTAAGCTCTCGACATAATGACCAATTCCGGTTTCATCGCCTCGATCGATACCTGGCGGGCGACCTCTTCGGCGGCGTGTCGGAATGCGGCCGACTGCGGCGAATCGGGAAATGAAACCACGACCGGAACGCCCTTATCGCCTCCCTCGCGGACTTCCATTCCGAGCGGGACCTGGGCGAGGAAATTGAGGCCGTATTCGTCACAAAGTTTCTGGCCGCCGCCGGAGCCGAATATCTCGTATTTATTGCCCGTGTCGGGAGCGATGAAATACGACATATTTTCGATCACGCCGAGGACGGGTACGTTGACGGTCTCGAACATTTTGACGGCCCGCCGCACATCGGCCAAAGACACTTCCTGCGGCGTCGTTACAAGCACCGCTCCCTGTACGGGCACAAGCTGTGCAAGCGAGAGTTGGACATCGCCGGTGCCCGGCGGCATATCGACGATCAGGTAATCGAGTTCGCCCCAATCAACGTCAGAGAGAAACTGCCTGACGACGCCGTGAAGCATTGGACCGCGCAGGATCATCGGCTTATCGGGCGGAACGAGCACGGCCATCGATATCATCTTGATCCCGTGGGCTTCGATCGGCTGAAGTTTGCCGTTCTCAACGACGGGCTGGCCGTAACCCGTACCGAGCATCATCGGGACGTTCGGGCCATAGACGTCGGCGTCCATTATGCCGACCTTCGCCCCGTCGGCCGCGAGAGCGACGGCGAGATTTACGGCGACCGTAGATTTGCCAACGCCGCCTTTGCCGGATGATACGGCGATGATATTCTTGACGCCCGGGATCGCGATATTATTGGCTATCCCGCGGCCCTGCGGCACCTCGGCATCCATCGTAACCTTGACGGCGGTCACACCTTCGAGGCGGCTGACGATCTCATTCGCCTGCGCTTCCATCTCTTCCTTGACCGGACAAGCCGGCGTCGTCAGGACGATCCGGAACGAAACTTCCCCGCCGGCGATCTCAAGGTCCCGGATAAAACCGAGTGTAACGATGTCCTTTCGCAGATCGGGATCAATGATCTGCGATAGCGATTCCAAAACTGCTGCTTCTGTTAATTTGCTCATTTATTTTGCGATTTCCGGTACCGAACGCCTCCAAAATGCCTTGCGGCAGGAGCCATCTGCAAGATGTTCTCCCATATCTCACCCAAATTCCTTTCTTTCAATGGTAAATTATAGCAAAAAACACAGCATCTTCCTGTTTCGAACTCGGCTGCCGGCCTTGTAGAGCCAAGTCCGGACCGCCTTTATAAATAAACTATTGCACTATTTCTGTAGTATTATTGATGCAAATTGATACTTGGCTAGACTATATTACGTCCGCGATCTTGTTGAGGAGCTTTTATGAAACGATGGCTGATCATTCTCGTCTTTTTGTTTCCGTCAATCATCCCTACTTCAGCCCAACTTCCCGCCGCTAAGCCCGTTGACCCGAAACTTGCGGCGGAAAAGATCCAGAAACAAGATTCGCTCATTGACCAAATAACGACGGATGCGTCGGGTTTGGGACTCGGCGAAAATCGTGCTTATGTCAACTCAAAACTCGGAAGCATGCTCTGGAAACGCGATGCGAAAACCGCGGCGTCGTTGTTCCAAAAGGCCGTGGACGAGCTAGTCAATGCACAATCGCAAGTCGAGACCGAGGCCCGAACCCGCCTCAATCGCAGCTCTTACGAAAATCGTGTCAGCCAGTCCATCCGTCCGGCCGTTTTGCTCCAGATCGCCGCCTCCGACGCAAACTTTGCACTCGAAAGCCTCTACCGAACCCGAACGGCCGCGATCCAACGGGCGATCGCCCAGGCCGCCGAACCGACCGTCAAGATCGCGGACCTTAACAGTTCGGCATTGATGCTGGCACGCAGTGAAATGACCCTCGAGCAACGGATCATGCGGCTCGCCGCCGAGCAAAATCCTGAAACGGCCGTAAAGATGCTGCTTGAAACTCTGAAAAAGGGATTGTCGCCTGAGTCGCTTTCGCTGTTAAAAAAGCTATTCGAGAAAGATCCGGAGTCGGCCAACAGCATAGCGTCGGACGTACTCGACAAGCTCAACGCAAGTGAGTTTTCAAACAATCCCGCGGATTCCGACAATTTGTCGCTGTCGAGCATGATCCTGGCAGATTTTATTCGCGTCAAGAAGCCGGACGCAAAGGAGCTAAAGTTCAACGATTCGGGAATCCGTTCGCTCGCGAACAAGCTGATAAATTTCACTCTGACGCAGGACCCGCGAATGGCGATGCAGAGGCTGCAGTCGGTAATGTCGATCGCCCAGAAACTCGCTCCTGCTATGGTCCCCGCGCTCCAAAAACTTCAAAAGGCTTCTGGAATGTCCTCAATGAATCCGGACGTTCGGAAGATCATCGACAGCAAGGCTACGGCGGCACAAATGATCGCCGACTCGAAAACATTGCCGCCTGATCAAAGGGCCCCCGTCCTGCAGGCCGCGGCCAACAAGATGGCCCAGACGGGTGATTTCGGCGGAGCTTCTGCGTTCATTAATGCAAACTTTTCCGGCGTCGCTCTCGAAAACGCCATGAATACGCTGAACAGCAATTATGCGATGTTCCTGATCGGACAGTCCAAGTTTGCCGAAGCTGAAAAAGTTGTCGACGATCTACCGGAGAACTATCGACGATCGCTTCTGTTGAACATTGCCACCAGCGCTTACAAAAAAGATCCTGCCGAAAACAGATCGTTCGCTGTCGGGGTCCTTCGAAAGGTGAGATCGGCCCTGCCTGACCGGCCGGCCGAGAATGGTGAGCTTGTCCTTTTCATGCAGCTTGCATCCGCATATTCTACGATCGACGCGGAAGAGGCGTTTGGCTGTCTTGAACCTCTGTTGTCACAGCTCAATGAACTAGCCGACGCAAACGCGGTCGTCCAGGCCTTTCAAAATGGTTACAGCGTGCGGTCGGGCGAATTCGTCATCGGGATCGGCACTTCATACGGCTTCCAATTCGACGCGGGTACGCTGCGTGTCCTCTCCAAGGCAGATTTTGACCGGACGAACAAGCTGATCGACGGCCTGTCACGCCGGGAGATACGCATCGGTCTGAAACTACAGCTTGCAGAAAGCGGATTGTGATCGAAAGGTTTGATTACTTAGGAGCAGGGCCGCGATCAAAGCCGAGGAAACATGAATAACTCCAGCTTTGGCCTACTTTACGTATAGCGGCCCTGCCTGCGTAGGTAAAAGTCCTAATCACTGTCAAAATCCCCGAACGCTCGAGCCTGATAAAAATCAAAGGCGGTTATGGCTGTATCGGGAGTTGCAACTTTCCTCGCTCAAGAGGTTCATTACATATAGCTGTTGTTGGCCGACACGTGCGGTTGCGAAGAGCCAGATGACTTGTGCCCGGCCTGCGCAAAGGGGGATTGCATATCGCGAAGATCTTATCACGATCGCAGCTCACCGAAGCACGCTTTTTAAGGCTTGCCCCGTAAACGATTTTTTCACCTTCGCGACCTCTTCCGGCGTGCCGGTTGCGACGACTTTGCCGCCTCCGGTGCCGCCTTCGGGGCCAAGGTCGATGATGTGGTCGGCGGATTTGATAACGTCGAGGTTATGTTCGATGACGATGACGGTGTTGCCGGTGTCGACTAGTTTTTGCAGCACGTCGAGCAGCTTGTGGACATCCGCAAAGTGGAGTCCGGTGGTCGGTTCGTCGAGGATGTAGATGGTCTTGCCGGTCGCACGCTTGCTGAGCTCTTTGGCAAGCTTGATTCGTTGGGCTTCGCCTCCGGAAAGGGTTGTCGACGACTGGCCGATCTTGATATAGCCAAGACCTACATCGGCTAAAGTTTCGAGCTTTTGCCTGATCGCCGGGATATTTTCAAGTAGCGGCAACGCATCTTCGATGGTCGTGTCGAGAAGGTCGGCGATCGAGAGGCCTTTGAATTTAACTGCCAGCGTCTCGCGGTTGTATCGATGCCCGCGACAGACGTCGCACGTGACGTAAACATCGGGGAGGAAGTTCATCTCGATCCGCTTCATTCCGTCGCCCTCGCAGGCTTCGCAGCGGCCGCCTTTGACGTTGAAGGAAAAGCGTCCGGCCTTGTAGCCGCGTGTACGAGATTCGGGCAGCATCGCGTAAAGCTCGCGTATCGGCGTGAATAGTCCGGTAAAGGTCGCCGGGTTTGAACGCGGGGTGCGACCGATCGGTTTTTGGTCGATCTCGATGATCTTATCAACGAGTTCAAGTCCTTCGATCGAGTCGTGCTCGAGCGGTTCGGCTGAAACCGTCGATCTGTAAACGTGTTTGTAGAGGGCCGGATAAAGGATATCTTCGACCAATGTCGATTTACCCGAGCCGGAAACGCCGGTCACGACCGTAAGAAGGCCGAGCGGAAATTCTACATCGATATTTTTGAGATTATAGGCGCGAGCACCTTTGACCTGGATGCGGCTTCCGTTTGCCAGTCGGCGCACATCAGGCACGTCGATCTTCAGTTCGCCGCTCATATAGCGGCCGGTGAGCGAGTCCTTGTTTGCCAAGATCTCAGCGGGGGACCCGGTCGCGATGACTTCTCCGCCGTGGGTCCCAGCGAGCGGGCCGAGGTCAACGACGTAGTCCGCGTTTTCGATCGTTTCCTGGTCGTGCTCAACGACCAGTACCGTATTACCAAGATCGCGCAGCTCATGTAAGGTATCGAGCAGCCGTTTATTGTCACGCGGATGAAGCCCGATACTGGGCTCGTCGAGAACATAGAGTACTCCGCGAAGCTGTGACCCGATCTGTGTAGCGAGCCGTATCCGCTGGCCCTCGCCGCCCGAAAGTGACGCCGACGAACGCCCGAGCGTCAGGTACCCGAGGCCGACCGCGTCGAGAAAATCGGTCCGGTTCCTTATCTCCTTTAGAACAAGGCCGGCGATCTTTTCATCGCGTTTACCGAGGGTGATGGCCCGAAACCTTTTTGACGATTCGGCGATCGGCATTTCGGTATAGTCAGCAATACCGAGTCCGTTGACCTTGACCGAGAGGCTGTCGGCCTGCAGCCGCCGCCCTTCACACACCGGGCATGGGATCGGAGCTATCAACTCCTCCAGCGCTGCCTTGATCTTCTCGGATGGCGGGTTTTCGATTCGATCGCGCATCGCACGCACCGCCCCGAGCCAGTCGCGTTCGAACTTATAGTCACCGTGCCGGAACGTCATCCGCTTCTTAGTTCCGTTGAAGAACGCATCGCGGATCTCCTGCGGCAGGTCGTTAAAATTAATATCGAGGGCCCCATCGTTGCCGCCTTTGAAAAGGACGTCCTTGACCTTCTTCAGAATTTTCCGCGGCTTCTGATTAGCGGTCGGCGGCTCAAGCGAATCGCCGACCGTAAATCTTTCGATGATCGCAACCAGTGCCGACCGTAAGAAGGTGCCTCCGGCCTTATCGACGCCGTTCAGGAAATCGACCTTTCCCGCCGGCACATCGCCGTCCGGCACGATCTTCTTGGCGTCGATCTCAAGTACTGTCCCGATTCCCTGACATCGGCGGCACGCTCCAAAGGCTGAGTTGAATGAAAACGAACGCGGCTCAAGGGGCGAGATATTTATGCCGCAGTTAACGCAGGCCATCTTCTCGGAATAAAGCTTTTCGTCGCCATCGATCACCGACACGAGAACAGCTCCTCCCGTTAGTTTGAGCGCCGTTTTCACCGATTCGTTGAGGCGTTCACGAACGCCATCTTTCATCAGAAGTCGATCGACGACCACTTCGATCGTGTGGTTCTTTCGCTTGTCCAGGATGATCTCTTCGTCGAGCTGCCGCAGTTCGCCGTCGACGCGTGCCCGAAGAAAGCCGTCCTTGTGAAGCTTCTCCAATTCTTTTTTGAATTCGCCCTTTCGGCCGCGAACGATCGGAGCAAGGATCATGACCCGCTCGCCATCCGGCAGGTCGGCTATACCGTTACTGATCTGATCGACCGATTGGCGCGTGATGGGAGCCCCGCATTGATGACAATGGGGTTGGCCGATCGATGAGAACAACAGCCTAAGAAAATCGTAGATCTCGGTGACTGTCCCGACCGTTGATCGGGGCGAACGAGATACGGTCTTTTGCTCGATCGAGATCGCCGGACTCAGGCCCTCAACCGAATCGACATCGGGTTTTTCGAGCTGATCGAGGAATTGGCGGGCGTAGGCGGAGAGCGACTCGACATAACGTCGCTGGCCCTCGGCGTAGATCGTATCGAAGGCGAGCGACGATTTGCCCGAGCCGGACAGGCCGGTTATCACGACAAACTTGTCGCGGGGTATATCGACATCGATATTTTTGAGGTTATGCTGCCGCGCTCCGCGGACCGTTATCTGCCTGATGCTCATTACGGATGTAAATCCTGCCCTTAGCCGAAACGAGTATTTTAGCAAATATCAGCTATAAAATGCGAAGCACCGCGAACAACGAGACAACGGAAATGACGACCCACAGGATAACGCCCTGCACTAGCGGCCTCACGCCGACTTTTTTCAGAGTTTCACGCGACAGGCTGGCGCCTATCAGGAATAAAGTGATGGTCATCCCGGCTTTCGCAAGGTTCACAAGAGCGTCAAAGATGCTCGGCAATACTTCACCGGGAGCGTATGAACGAACGACCGTAGCGGCGAGGAAAAGGACAATGAACCACGGGATCGCGATCTTGGTTTTGACCGAGCCGCTTTTATCGCGATAAATGTATGCAGATAGCAATGCAATTGGTGCGATCCACAACGCCCGTGCTAGCTTAACAATCGTGGCTATCGCAAGTGCCTCAGCTCCGTAAGTTCCAGCCGCGCCGACAACTGAACTGGTATCGTGAATTGCGATCGCAGCCCAGATGCCGAACTGATTTTGGCTGAGGTTAATAGCGTGGCCGATCAGCGGAAAAATGAACAGCCCGATCGAGTTCAAAACAAAAACGGTCCCGAGTGAAACCGAGATCTGCTCGCTTTCAGCCTCGATCGCCGGTGCGACCGCGGCGATCGCACTGCCTCCGCAAATCGCTGTTCCGGACGATATAAGCGTAGATGTCTTACGTTCAACAGAAAGCAACTTCCCAACAAAAAACCCGAGTATCAGCGTCCCAAAGATGGTTACGATCGTAAATAACACACCATCTTTGCCCGCCTTGTAAACCGCACCGAGATTCATCCCGAACCCGAGCAGGACGACAGACGTTTGCAGGAGATATTTGGTCGGTTTGCCGTTGAGCTGTGGAAACGGTGACCCGATGGTAAACGCAAGCACGATGCCAAGAGCCAAGGCAATCGGCGGCGACCCTAACGGCGTCAAGCAAAAAAGGATCAGAATTATGAAGACGGCTTTTTGCCAGGTCATAAAAGTAGGAACCTGCTATACGCGGCTTATTTGATGCCGCCAAAAACTTTGCGGAGAAGATCAGTTGTCCGGCCGATCGGGTCTTTGCGAATTTTCTTTTCTTCGTCGGTGACGAGCAGGAACAGGCCATCGAGGGCCTTCTGCGTGACATAACCGTCGAGGTCGGTCGCATCCTTGCCAAGAAACTGGGCCGCAAATCCAGCCTTGCCGATCATCGTTTTATAATTTTGAGTGACGCCGGTTTTCGCCGTGAATTCCTCGACGATCGGCCGAAACTTGCTTCTAAGCGTCTCCTCGCTGGATTTGCGGAAGAACTGTGTTGCCGAATCCTCCTCTTTGGAAAAGAGAATTTTTCGGGCGTCGTCAAAGGTCATCTTCTTGATCGCATCAACAAAGACGTCGAATGCTACCGGTACTGCCTTTTCAGCGGCGTGATTCATCGACGCGACAAATTCGTCTACCGATTTGCCTTGGCCCGCCAATCGCAGCCCTTTTTCCAACTTCTGGATCGATGTCGGCAGTGGTATCTTGACCCGCAAATTTTCGAGAAATCCGTTCTCTTTTCCAAGCGACTTGATGGCGGTCGAAACCCCCTTTGACAATGCTTCTTTGAGACCGCCATTTATTTCAGCGTCCGATGCTCGCTGTGCGGATGTAAGTCCCGCAAGCAAGAAGATAAAAGCGGACGTCATGAGAAATGAATATTTATGTTTTGACATTTAAGACTCCTTTACTGCAGTTTCGATCATTTCGCCCTTCCCTGATTGGCAACCGCTTCTTGGGCTGACTTGATCGCTTCCTGGTCGCCGAGATAGTAGTTTCTGATCGGGCTCAGATTATCGTCAAGTTCATAGATGAGCGGAATGCCGGTGGGGATGTTGACGTTTACGATCGCGTCATCGGCGATACCGTCTAGGTACTTTACCACCGCCCTAATACTGTTGCCGTGCGCCGCAACTATCAGCCGTTTTCCCTCTTTGATCTTTGGTGCCATCTCGGATTCCCAATACGGGATCACCCGGGCCACCGTGTCCTTTAGGCACTCGGTTTTTGGAAATTCCGCTTTGGGGATCGTTCGATACTGCGGGTCGTTTCCGAGATAACGCTCGTCTGACTCGCTCAACTCGGGCGGCGGCACGTCATAACTCCGGCGCCATACGAGGACCTGTTCGTCACCGTATTTCACCGCAGTTTCGGACTTGTTCAGCCCCTGCAAACGACCATAATGGCGCTCGTTCAGCCGCCAGGTTTTTGTCTCAGACAGCCACATCGCGTCCATCTCGTCAAGCACGATCCAAAGCGTTCGGATCGCACGTTTTAGGAGTGAAGTATAGGCCTCATCAAACTCGAAGCCTTCCGCTCTCAACAACTTACCAGCCGCGTGAGCTTCTTCGACGCCTTTTTCGGAAAGGTCGACGTCCTTCCATCCGGTAAACCTGTTCTCCTTATTCCACTGGCTCTCGCCGTGGCGAATTAAAACTAGTTTGTGCATATATGTATATTAATTTTGAAATCTCAAATCTCAAATTTGAGATCGCAGAATTTGCTTTGCCTCACCAACTAGATAAAGCGAACCGGTTACAAGGATGACGCTACCTTTCGACGTGTTTAATTCGGCGGTCTCGATAGCCTCGCGAACAGATGAGGTCAAAAATACCCGATCGAGATCAAACCCTTCTGGAACCAAACCCGCTAATTGCTCTGCGGTCAGAGCTCTCGAATTCTCGGGCCGCGTAAAAACGATCTTGTCGGCAGCCGGAAACAATATCGTAGCGATCTCGGTCACGTTTTTTTCCTTCATCGCACCGAATACAAGCGTGATCGGCTGTTTGACGAATTCATCGAGATACGAACGCAACGCCTTGGCTCCGCCGACGTTGTGAGCTCCGTCGAGTAAGTATTGGTCGCTAAACTCAAGGCGTCCTGCATGACGGGCGTTTTCAAGCCCATTGATGATGTTCTGACTTTTGATCGGAAAATGATCTTGCAGTTTTTCTGCGAGCAGGATCGCTACCTTTGCGTTTTCGACCTGGTGGATGCCCTCGATACCAAGCTTGTCGATTTGATAGTCAGTGTCCTTGGTCGTGAACTTCAACCACCCGCTACCGTAGGTGGTTCTGACTTGATCCGCCGACGATGGATCGATGTCGAGCGACTTCAACCGGTCAACTATTACGTGCATTGCCTCAGGGATTTGTTCTCCAATCACGACGGCCGATTCTGTATGAATGATCGCGGCCTTTTCTGCGGCGATCTCGATGATTGTTTCGCCAAGATATTCCTGATGATCGTAGTCGATCCGAGTTATTGCGGCGATCTCTGCATTCGCGGCGGTCGTGGCGTCGAGGCGTCCGCCAAGGCCTGTTTCGAGGATAGCAAGCTCGACCTTCGCTTCGGCAAACGCAACCAAGGCGATTGCGGTCACCTGTTCGAAAAATGTTGGAATGTATTCCAGGACGCCCTCAGTATGGAGTCGTTCCGCTGTTTCGCGAATGGCTGATGCGTATTTAGCGAAATCCCCTTCGCTAATATCGATGCTATTGATCCTTATTCTCTCAGTAATCGAAATTAAGTGCGGCGACGTGAAAACACCGGCTATGATATCGGCGGCAGAGCATATCGCATCGAGAAACGCGCAGACCGATCCCTTTCCGTTTGTTCCGGCGACTTGGACCTTCAAGAAATTGCTTTGCGGCGTTCCAAGAGCGGTAAGAAGCTTGCGAATATTTTCAAGCCCCAGCTTCATCGCTGAGACTTCGTTGCCGAGCGAGAATAAGTACGATTCGCTCTCGTGAAAGTTCACTCCAGAACCTCGCCAGCCAAGTCGAGCACTTCGGCCTCGATCTTCGGAGATAAACGAAAATTGGTCGCACGTATAGCGCTGAGAAAGGGCGCAACCGTTGAGATCCTATTATCGATCTTTGCACGTAGAATAACTCCGACCGTGCCCGTCAGGTCCAATCCTAACCGAAGAGCCACGCGTCGCGCCTTTAGGTCGTCAAGAATGATCGTAGATCCCGTTAGCTCGAGGGCTAGTGCGATGGCACTAGCCTCGCCAGGATCGACCTCTAACTCGAGTTTCTTTTGAGTTGCGATTGATTTAGGCGACTTTACCAGTACCCAGTCAGGAAAATCGAATCCTACTTCTTTAACGATTTCGGGGGTAGTTATAACCGTGCCATAAACTTTCTGTAAAAGGTTCAAGGCATCTATCTTTGCAAGAATGACGAAGCAACTTGAATCGGAGATGATCGTGTCAGGCATTTTTTACGTCATTGACGATCTCTGACGCGGGATAATTGATGATCGAAACACCATACTCACTTAATACCTCAGCAAAATCCCATTTTGCCATACCGGACATTTTGGCTGCCTGACCCAGTGTAAGATCTCCGCGCTCGTAGAGTTTTGCTGCGATCATCTTCGTGACCTCTGACGAATCAAAGTCGACGTTGTCCGGTAGCGTGACAGTTAGTGTCTTCATACTTCAACAATAATATAACACGACACCAAATGTGAAGATATTTAGGCACCGACGAGCCGTCGATGATAATTGATCTGCCCGAGGTGCCAATCGAGGTGAACGGCGAGGTGCGTGGCGAAAAATCCGGTGGTTATCGGACCTCCAAAAACCTCGATCGGATAGATTTTTGCGTAGTCATCATCAGTAAGTTTTGCCAGCGTTGCATGTACGACTTCGAGAGTCTTATCGACATCGGCAAGCATCGTTTCACGTGCAATTCCGGTTGAAGAAAACTCGGCGTCGCGGTCGCGAACGAAGCCGGTGCCGCCAAGCACGGCGCCAAAAAAATGCTGGAGATTCCCGTTTAGGTGGAGGCACAGATTTCCGGCCGAATTCGGCACATCGCCGGGCTTTTTCCAAAGATCGGCTTCGTTTGGGTAGGCTTCGATCTCGGCCTTTAGCTTTGTCAGGTCGCGTTCGTATAGTTGGGTCAGGATCTCGGTCAACATATAATTTAAGGTTCAGTCAGCGATGCTTTTGTTCATCATAAATTCGAGCATCCGGATGATGGTGCTCTTCATTTCACGGCGGTCGACGACCATGTCGACCATGCCGTGTTCGAGTAGAAATTCGCTGCGTTGAAAACCCTTAGGCAGTTTTTGTCTGATCGTTTGTTCTATTACACGCGGGCCGGCAAAACCTATCAACGCTTTCGGCTCAGCGAGAATTACATCGCCCAGCATCGCAAAACTCGCGGTTACGCCGCCCGTCGTCGGATCGGTCAGAACCGAAATAAATGGCAGCCGTGCCTCGTGAAGCCGAGCGAGAGCGGCAGAGATCTTACCCATCTGCATCAGGCTCAAGGTGCCCTCCTGCATACGGGCGCCGCCGGAGGCTGAAAAAATAATGACCGCGCCGCGGCTCTCCTGGGCGTATTCGATCAGGCGAGTGATCTTTTCGCCGACGGCCGAGCCCATCGAACCCCCGATAAACGCCATGTCCATCGCCCCGCCGAAAACGAGGTGGCCGCCGACCATTCCCTTCCCGCAGATTATCGCTTCCGGAAGACCCGATGATTCCATGGCTTGGTCGATGCGGTCGGTATACGGCTTTGTATCAGAGAAACCGAGCGGATCGCCCGATGTGATGTCTTCGTCGAGTTTTTTGTATTTACCGTCGTCAAACAGGTCATTCAGACGCCCCAACGCCGTATACCGAAAATGATAGCTACAATGTGTGCAAACCTCGTGTGACTCGGTCAGTTCACGTTTATAAAGGGCGTTGTCGCACTCCGGACATTTAACAAAAATGCCCTCCGTTTTGACGGTACGCTCCTCGTCGGATTCCTGCTCGTCGATCTTTGGCCTATCCCGCCGAAACCATGCCATAAATTCTGTGGTCGGTGGTCAGTGGTCGGTGGCCGGTCGGAGAATCCCGGCGACGTTGGCACTTTCCCATCAAAAAATAAAGACTATCACAGGGCTTCGAGTGAGCCAATGTTTCCCGTCTTTCGAAAACGGAGGGTTGAATTGATTCCTTACCGTTCCCTTCCGCGAACGCTGCGACAAACTCAGTTACCTCTGCGTTGAAAATCCGACTAAACGCAGAGAACAAAGAGATTTACCCAAAGGCCGCGAAGAAGATTGTCTCCAATCTCATTTTTTCTATTTCAAAACGTCTAGCATTTGCGAATGCAGCAGCCCGTTGCTCGCACAGATCGGCGGTTCATAGATACTGTACGGCGATCCGTCGTAGTAGGTGACCTGCCCGCCCGCTTCTTCGATCAGTAGAACGCCAGCGGCGACGTCCCACGGATTTAGGCCATCTTCCCAAAACCCGTCAAATCTTCCGCAAGCGACATAGGCAAGGTCGATTGCGGCGGAACCGTCTCGACGGACACCGCGCGAGCGAAGCAAAAATTCGCTGAAGTGGCGGGAAAAATCCGGCCGTTCTCTGAAATCATAAGGGAAGCCCGTGACAAGGAGAGCGTTGCCGAGATCTTCTGCTTCGGAAACGCGGATCGGTTTGTTATTTAGGCTCGCCCCTTTGCCGCGTTCAGCCGCAAAAAGCTCATTTCTTGTCGGATCGAAAGTGACGCCGATAACGATCTCGCCATCGTGTTCGAGGGCGAGCGTCACGCAAAAACAGGGGTAGCCATGGGCGAAATTGGTCGTTCCGTCAAGCGGATCGATGATCCATTTCCAGGTGTTTTCGCCGCCCATAACGGCCTCGCCGGACTCTTCGGCAAGTATCGAATGTTTCGGATAGTAAGATTTTATTCGTTCGATGATCAGGTGTTCGCTAGCGAGATCGGCCTCAGTAACGAGGTTAATGTCGCCTTTTTTCATGATGTTGATCTTTCGCCCAAATTTTTCGAGCAGCAGTTGACCAGCATCGCGAGCAGTTTCAATAGCAAAATTGAGCATAAAATCATTGTGCCCAGGAAATATACGAAAATAGACAAGAAAATTTCTTTTTTGTGTTTTTTGTGTGTTTCGCGGGCAAACTATTTCTTAAGTCGGCGCTCGGCGACGTCGAGGAATTCCCGCACCTGATCGTCCCAGAAAACCCAGTCGTGGATGCCGGGATGTTCGCGGTATTCGTGCGGGACCTTTCTTTCGTTGAGGATGGCGAGGAAATCGCGGTTGTTCTGGATGAGGAAATCTTCGGTGCCGCAGGATTGGTAAACGTACGGAAGAGCCTTAACCTTCTCTGGTGTCAATTCGCGGGCTAATTTGAAAATATCGTTCGCCAATCGCGATTCGCTCCCTTCCGAGCCGTAAATGAGATCGGTCGCCTTTCCGATCGCACCGGCGCTCTTTTCCGTAAATGATGTGGCTCCAAGTGCTCCGCTGAACGACCCGATCAGGGTAAACATTTCCGGAAACTTCAGCCCAAACTTCATGGAGCCATACCCACCCATCGAGAGGCCGGCTATCACGCGGTGTTCCCGATCAGCAATCGTCCGAAAATCTTTATCTATCTGAGGAATGAGTTCTTTGACTATGTAACTCTCAAACTTTTCCTTTGGTGACGAAACGCTGTCCGAGTACCAGCCATTCTCGCCTTCGGGCGTAACGATGATGAACTGATGCTTGGCGGCATACTCCGCGAGCTTTGTCTTGTCCGTCCAGTTCGAATAATGCCCGGTCAACCCGTGTAGAAGATAGATCACGGGATATTTCAACGCCTTACTCTTCGCATCGCCGTAGTCCGTTGGCAAGATCACCCTATAAGGCATTTTGCGGCCCATCATCTGGCTATCAAGACTGAGTTCTTTAGTCTCCGCGATCGGGATCATTTCGCCACCGACGGCAAGCCCCGAGGCGGCACTATTGAACGGTGTACCTGTGAATCCAACGCCCGCGATTAACGATCCAACGGCGACTAGAACTAACAAAAAGATCAACCTGATTCTTCTCATAATGATTTTCAGTTCTTACCCGAATACCTTTCCGAACCAACCGCCGTCGGCTTCCTCATGCGTAATGTGAATAAATTCGCCGGCATCGAGCCAGACGCCCGAGCATTTGTTGCAGACATCGATCTTGATGTTCTGAAAATCAGTTTCGACAAGCGTCCCCTCACACTTCGGACATCTCATCGCCGGAGCTTTCTCCTCCGCCATCTGTGCTTTCATAATATTGCCCGCCTTTCACTATTAACTGTTCACTGTTCACGCGTCTGTCTTGTGCACCGAACGCATTCGCTGTCTTGCTTTTTTCGAGCGCCTGATCGGATTTCGACGTTTTAGGCTGCTCTCGGCCCAGTCGGAAACTTGTTTCAACGGGTGCCATTCAAAATCCTGCAGCGGCAGCACCTCGCTGGATGAGTCACGTAACTTCAGTGTACTAAACGCCACAAAGAGGATCAGTCCGTTAAAAACCATCTGCGACGCAAGGATCACCCAACCCGGAATGATACCGACTTCGGCCCGGCTGATATACTCGACGAGACTCTGCGGCGGCCCCGACTGGACGTAAAGCTTCAACAGCCATGATAACGCCAGCAGAATAAATATCCATAGGTAATTCGCACGAAGACGCCGGCCGACCGCCTCCCATTCGCTGATCGTAAAGTGTGGTGAAATGAGGTCCGCCGAAATGTGTTCCGCCCATTCCTTATCGGGGGGCACAGTGCGAGACGACAGCATTGGGGCAAAATACCCCGTCTCGATCACGCGTACCCGATTCGCCCAAACCTCGTAATATCGGTATCGGCGAGCCTCCATGAACAAAAAGATCGACACCAGTATCGTGTTGATCGGGATCGCAAAATGTGGATTGGTAGGTGAGCTGAATACGAACGACAGCGTCGCACCATCGGTGATCACCGCCCAGTTAGTCGTAGCATCCAGACGACCGCGCCAAACGTTTGACCGTTGGACCTCGCCGCGGTAAAAATGCACCATCGCCGTGTTAAATTCGGCGGGCTGGAGCTTTTGAGCAATGGTTATCGCCGTCGATTTCGGCGTTACGTTTCTGCGGCGCACTTCGTCCGCAAATGCCCGAAAAGATTCGGGAAACTTGGTCGAATGTATATCGTCGTCTCCGGTTGGTGGTCCGAGCCGCACCTCGTCATTCATAGGGCGAATTGGAGGAAAAGAAGGCGAGAAGTCCTTTCCGTGCACCTAATTGTTTAACATTTATCGGCCTCCGATGCAAGAAATTCGGGCATCGGCCAGGGCATTTGAACCAATGTGAGCGGCCATCGACATTTTTGCCAGCAGCGCAGTTAAGCTAAGATTACAACCAAATGGCCGACGTCGACGAAAAATGGATGCTGCTCGCGATCGAGGTCGCCCGGCGGGCACTTGCCATCGACGAGATCCCAATCGGAGCGGTCGTCATTGGCAAAGACGGCGTTTTGCTTGGCACCGGTCACAATCTCACGATCACAAACAGCGACCCGACCGCCCACGCCGAGATTGTCGCCCTGCGAGCGGCGGCAGCGAAAATTGGTAACTACCGTCTGACCGGAACCACCGTTTACACGACGATCGAACCTTGTGCGATGTGCGCCGGGGCCTTGGTCAATGCCCGTGTTGCGAGACTCGTGTTCGGCGCACACGACGAACGGTTCGGCGGAGTCGAGACCCATTTCGGCATCGGCAAAGGCACCGAACTAAATCATCGAATAGAGATCGAATCCGGTCTTTTGGCGGACGATTGCCGCACTCTCATGCAGACGTTTTTTCGCGATCGACGCGGACGGTCGATGACATCCGACTAGTCAAATACCTCCGACGGGCGAATTCATTACAAAATCAACTTGAAAAATGCCGGGCCAAACCAGTAGAATTAATGGTTTGCGGAGAGGTGCGAGAGTGGTTGAATCGAGCAGTCTCGAAAACTGCCGTACCTTAACGGGTACCGTGGGTTCGAATCCCACCCTCTCCGCCATCGAGCGAATTACGAATTCGCAATTACAAATTACGGAACTTTCTCGAATTCGTAATCCGTAATTTGAAATTCGTAATTGATTTTCGGAAGGGTGCAGGAGCGGTTGAACTGGCTACATTGGAAATGTAGTGAACCTCAAAAGGGTTCCGTGGGTTCGAATCCCACCCTTTCCGCCACGTTTTGAAGGATAAAGGCGAAAGGATAAGGGATAAAGTGAATCCGTTATCTTGGAGCCTTTCCTTTTTTCTAAGGATGAATGAAGATCTGAAAATTCGCACCAAGGACTTCGCAGTCAGGATCATTCGGCTTTTTGCGGCTTTGCCCAAAACTACGGAAGCACAAGTCATTGGAAAGCAATTTTTGAGATCCGGGACGTCAGTTGGTGCACAATACCGAGAAGCTCAGCTATCCAACAAGAAACCAAAGAACTAACCGCACTTTTCGTCACCATCTCCAAAAAAGTAAAAGCCCGCAAATCATAATCTGCTTTCCCAACTTTATCCTTTATCCTTCATCCTTTATCCTTTAACTGGCTTCAGGCCCCGCACAAGGTTTGTGTTGTGAACCCGGCTAGGCGAGGAATCGAGCAACCGTAGCGATCACAACCTGTGTTGCGATCAGGTCTGAAGCCGCCAGATTGAAAGGGGAAAGGCTAAGGGATAGAGGATAAGGGCCAATGGCTTCGCTTCACTTTATCCTTTAGCCTTTCTCCTTTATTCTTTACAGACATGTCTGACGATCTCAAAAAAGGCACTACCCTCGGTCATTACCGGATCGCGAAAAAGCTCGGTGCGGGCGGGATGGGCGAGGTGTATCTGGCGGACGACAGTAAGCTCGGTCGTAAGGTTGCGATCAAGTTCCTCAACGACGAATTCAGCCGCGACGCTGACAAGCTGCGGCGTTTTGTCCAGGAAGCCCAAGCCGCGTCGGCGCTCAATCACCCGAATATCATCACCATCCACGAGATCGGCGAGCACGACGGCACCAATTACATTGCGACCGAGTTCATCGACGGCCGGACGCTGCGTGAGAGGATGCACGAGCGGCTGACCTTTGACGAGATCCTGTCTATCACGGTCCAAACGGCTGAGGCACTGTCGGCGGCTCATCTGGCCGGTATCGTTCACCGCGACATCAAGCCCGAAAACATAATGGTCCGCCCCGACGGCTATGTTAAGGTGCTCGATTTCGGATTGGCAAAGCTAACGGAATCGACCGGTGCCGACGCCGAGGGTGAAACCAAAAAGCTGGTTAACACAAATCCGGGTGTCGTCATGGGAACGATGGCCTATATGTCGCCTGAACAGGCACGCGGCAAAAACATCGACGCCCGCTCGGATATTTTTAGTTTCGGCATTGTCCTGTATGAAATGCTGACGGGATCGGTTCCGTTTACCGGCGAATCGATGGCCGATGTCATTTCGGCAATACTCAATTCCGACCCTCAGCCGTTGGCAAACTCGGCACCGCATCTGCCAAAAGAACTGCATCGGATCGTCAACAAGACCTTAAAGAAAAAACGCGATCAGCGTTACCAGACGACGCGCGACCTGCTGACCGACCTCAAGGATTTTCGTGACGAGATGCTGCTCGAGGCAAAGCTCGAACAAACAGCGGTTCCGACACGGCCTGTAGGCAGCAAGACCGGTGCGCCGCTTTCGACGAGTTCGGGCGGCGGACTCAAAGACTCGCTGCTGCTGACTGATTTCGAAAACACGACGGGCGAGGCGATTTTCGACCACACGTTAAAAACCGCGCTCGCCTTCTCGCTCGGTCAGTCGCCGTTTCTTGACATCGCGCCCGATGCGAAAATCGCGCAGAGCCTCAAGCTGATGAAGCGTCAGGCAAACGAGCGCGTAACCCGTGAATTGGCTGAGGAACTGTGTTTGCGGCTGAGTCTGAAAGCTTATCTTGCGGGCAGCATCTCGAACTTAGGCTCAATGTATTTTCTCACTCTCGAAGCGGTCAATGCCCGCTCCGGCGAAAGTCTCGGTCGCGAATACGAGCAGGCGAACAATAAAGAGGAAATTCTGTCGGCTTTAAGCCGTGCGGCTTCTGGAATCAGGGAAAAGCTCGGCGAAAGTTTGAGTTCGATTCAACTATATGACACGCCGCTTTATGCAACTACTTCATCGTTTGAAGCCTTGAAGTTTTATACTTTTGGTCGGGAGCAAGCAAATAGCGGCAAATACTTGGAAGCGATCCCGTTTTATCAAAAAGCCCTGGAATTCGATTCCGAATTTGCTGCTGCCTATTCAGGTTTAGCGATGATTTATGCCAATACGAGTCAATGGAAACTGGCGAAAGAAAATGCCACCAAGGCCTTTGAATTGAAAGATTCGGTCGGCGAACACGAGAAACTTCGCATCAGCTATTTTTATTACCTTTTGGTAACAGGCGAGATGGACAAAGTAATCTCGACGCTCGAATTGTGGCGCAAGACTTACACTTCGACTGTTGGCCCCTATGTTAATCTCGCCGACTGTCATATGCGGCTCGGACAGTTCGAGCGGGCGGTTTCTGTTTGCCGCGAAGGTTTGAGTTCAGCGAATGTCGCACTGTCAGCCACCTTATACGCCAATCTGGCAGAATCGCTTCTAATGCTCGGACGCTTTGAGGAAGTCAAGGAAACTTGTCGGGAAGCCTTTACCAAAAACTTTGATTTTTATATTTTTCACACTTCACTTTTTCAGATTGGATTTATCGAACAAGACGCGGCGTTGATGGCAGAAAACCTGAAATGGTTCTCTGGTCGCACGGACGAATATCTCGCACTTGATTTGCAGGCGGGAGCGGCGGCATTCACAGGGAAATGGCGGACGGCGCAGGATTTCTCCCGTCGTGCGATTGACCTTGCCGCCCGCACCAGCGCTCCCGAAGTCGCCGCCCGCTTTGCCGCTGAACAAGCCCTGCGAATCGTCTTTTGGAGCAATGGGACAGGATTACCGAAAGGCGATGAAAGCCAGTTAAAGACCGTTCTCAAAGCTCAGACGAACAAGGCTTTGAATCTCGAACGCGGAAAAGATGTAATGACGAAAGCGGCTCTGGCTCTAGCCGTCGCTGGACAAACAGCGGAAGCTAACTCTCTTGTGGATGAGCTTCAAGCTGAATATCCGAAAGCCACCTTACTCAATCAATTATGGCTACCGATGATCCGCGCCGCCTCACTTTTTCAGCAAGGCAAAGCGAAAGAAGCAATCGAAGAACTCGAAATCGCCGAACGATATGAAAAAGCCGCAGAATTCTACCCGCAATATCTGCGCGGATTGGCATATCTCAAGCTAAACAAAACAAAAGACGCCGTCCGCGAATTCGACAAGATCCTCAACCACCGCGGCGAATCCCCGCTCTCATCCATCTACCCGCTTGCCCAACTCGGCAAAGCCCGCGCCACCAAAGACAAGGCCGAATACGATAAATTCCTCGACCTCTGGAAAGACGCCGACAAAGACATGCCCGCCCTCGTCGCGGCAACGGAAGAAAGTGTAAAAACGAAAGGCTAAGGGATAAAGGATCCCGAGCCTTTCGCCTTTTCTCCTTCTATCTACTTTATCCTTTTGCCTTTATCCTTTATATTTACCTACGTTACTTCAAAATCAATCCGGGAGAAAATAAATGCAGATCTTATCCCGAACGTATATTTTTACGTTCATCGCCCTTTTGGCTCTTTCCATAACGATCGTCGCCCAATCGGACCAGCCGACGCTATATCGGCAGCCTGCGATCAGCAGCACGAACATTGCGTTCTCTTACGCGGGCGATCTCTGGGTCGTGACCCGAAACGGCGGAGATGCTCGGCGATTGACGACTGGGATCGGCGTTGAAACAAATCCATATTTCTCGCCGGACGGCAACTGGATAGCGTTTACGGGTGAGTACGACGGCAACACCGATGTCTATGTGGTGCCGGTCTCGGGCGGCGTGCCAAAACGCCTGACGTATCATCCGGCTCCAGACCTCGTTTCGGGTTGGACGCCCGACGGCAAGAGCGTTCTGTTTTCGTCGAATCGCAATAGCAGCTCAAATTACACACGGCTGTTTACAATGCCGGTCGAAGGCGGCGATCTGCCGACCGAAGTTCCTCTGCCGATGGCCAACCGCGGCTGGCTGTCGCCGGACGGCCAATCGATCGCATACGAACCGCTCACTCAATGGCAGGGCGACTGGAAGCATTACAAAGGCGGACAGACGCAGCCGATCTGGATAGCGAAACTCTCGGATTCGTCGATCGAAAAGGTCCCGCGTCAAAATTCGAACGACAAATGCCCAATGTGGGTGGGTGACAAGGTCTATTTCCTCTCCGACCGCAACAGCCCGAGCGCGGCGGTTTCGCTTTTTTCGTATGACACAAAAACCAAAAAGGTCGATCAGGTCATCGAAAACAAAGGGCTCGATCTCAAATATGCTTCGTCCGGCGGCGGAGCGATCGTGTATGAGCAATTTGGCGCAATCTTTACGATAGACGTGGGATCAAAAACGCCGAAAAACGTCGACAGCCGTGTCTCGGGCGACTTTCCGGGCGTTCGTTCCCGATATGAGAAAGTCGGTAGTAGGATCGCGAATGTTGCCATCTCTCCGACCGGCGCCCGAGCTGTTTTCGAGGCCCGCGGCGAGATCATCTCTGCCCCGGCGGACAAGGGCGATGCCCGCAATCTGACAAACACGACCAACGTCATGGAACGCGATCCGGCCTGGTCGCCCGATGGGAAATGGATCGCGTATTTCTCGGACGAGTCTGGCGAATACATGCTTCATCTTCGCGATCAGACCGGCATGGGCGAAGTGAAAAAGATGCTTCTTGGCGGATCTCCCGGGTTTTATTCCAATCCGGTTTGGTCGCCCGACAGCAAAAAGATCGCTTATAACGACAATCACATGAACCTCTGGTACCTCGACGTGGAAAAGTCGACGAATACCAAGGTCGACACCAATCCGTACGGAACTTTGGACGACGTTCTTGAGCCATCCTGGTCGCCCGACAGCAAATGGATCACCTATGTCAGGCAGCTTGATAACCGGCTTCGCGCTGTTTACCTTTATTCGGTCGAAAAGGGCCAGGCAAGCCGCGTTACCGACGGTCTCGGCGATGCCCGCTACATCGTTTTTGATAAGAGCGGAAAATATATCTTCTTTACGGCAAGCACGAATATCGGGCCTACGATAAGCTTTGCCGACCTTTCAGGCATCGACCACCAAACCTCGCGAAGTGTTTACGCGATCGTTCTGCGAAATGACATCGCGTCGCCGCTCGCACCCGAAAGCGACGAAGAAAAAATCGCTGCCGAAAAGAAGGATGACGCAGCTCCGGCCGGGCCGCCGGCCGACAAACCGGCTGACGGGGCGTCCGGCAAGCCGCCCGCAAAAAAAGGCCCCGAACCGACCCGCATCGATCTCGAAGGCATCGACCAACGCGTCGTCTCGATCCCGCAGATCCCGACCCGTAATTTCAACGCACTCTTAGCGGGCAAGGCAGGAATGCTCTACATTTCCGAGATCCCGCAAGCCGCGACCGGTCCGGGCGTAACGATCCACAAATACGATGTTGAAAAACGAAAATTTGAAGAGGTCAAGGCCGGCGTCAACAACTTCCGCGTTTCGGAAAACGGCGAAAAGATGCTTTACCAGCAAGGCCCCTCGTGGAACATGATCTCAACGACCGCACCTGCACGGCCGGGCGAAGGCATTGTCAAAACCAGCGATATGGAGGTTTTGGTCGATCCTCGTGCGGAGTGGCGTCAGATGTTCAACGAGATATGGCGCGGCGAGCGTGATTTCCTCTACGACCCGGGCACGCATGGACTTGACATCGAGAAAGCTAAGCGATTGTACGAACCATACCTTGCCGTCATCGCTCATCGTGACGATCTGAACTATCTGTTCCGCGAGATGCTCAACCAGATCACCATCGGGCATATGTTCATTGGCGGCGGCGACCAGCCTCGTCCGAACGCGGTTTCCGGCGGCTTGCTTGGGGTCGACTATAAGATCGAGAACGGCCGATACCGGTTCGCCCGCGTCTACAATGGCGAAAACTGGAATCCACAGCTTCGTGCCCCTCTCACCGCTCCGGGCGTTAACGTAAAGGCCGGCGACTATCTTCTGGCAGTTAACGGTCGGAATATTACGGCCGCCACTAACGTGTATCAATTCTTTGAGAGCACAGCCGGTAAACAGGTCATTATTAAGGTTGGCCCGAACCCCGACGGTAGTGGCTCACGCGAGGTTGATGTTGTTCCAACCGGTAACGAAAACGGCCTGAGAAACCTCGCGTGGATCGAGGACAACCGACGTGCCGTCGATAAATTGAGCGGAGGCAAACTCGGATACGTTTACATACCGAATACAGGCGGGGGCGGCTATGTCAGCTTTAACCGATATTTCTTTGCACAGACAGATAAGCAGGGAGCCGTTATCGACGAACGCTTTAACAGCGGTGGAGCTCTGGCGGATTACGTCGTCGAGTACCTCAAACGCGAACAGCTTGGCAGGATCGCATTTCGCGACGGCAAAGATTGGAACGTTCCCGCCGGCGCGATATACGGTCCCAAGGCCATGCTGATCAACGAGTTAGCTGGTTCGGGCGGTGATGCGATGCCATGGTTTTTCAAAAAGCTCAAGGTCGGGGCCCTCGTCGGCAAACGTACTTGGGGCGGCCTGATCGCTTCGGCAGCGATCCCGACATTGATGGATGGCGGAACGGTCCGAGCTCCAAACGGCGCGGTTTACGGCCTTGGCGGTGAGTGGGAAGTCGAGAACGTCGGCGTTGCACCCGACGTTGAGGTCGAATTCGATCCGGCGGCTTGGCGAAGCGGCCGCGATCCGCAGCTCGAACGATCGGTCGAATGGCTGCTGGCGGAACTAAAGAAAAACCCGCCCAAAGAATACAAGCGGCCCGCGTATCCCGATTACTTTAAGGGGACAAATCTGGGCAAGCCGTAATATCGATGCCCGGCAGCACGCTCACAACTAAAAAGTCCCGGCTTTCTCCTGATAGGAGAAGGTCGGGGCTTTTGGTTTACGTAGAGCCAGTTTACCTGACCTGAAAGAGGCTCGCGTCGGGTTCGGCACGAACGATGTTGGTCATTTGGTACGTCGTTTCTCCTGTTCGCGGATCGCTGCGTTTGGAATAGACAATCACTCCCAGGTCTTTTGCGAACCAGACCTCCGATGTGACCTCGATCTCACGTTCGTTGCCGACGGACCCCGCGGCATAGGTTGTGATGATCCGGTGTCCCTCGGCCTGAACGCCGCCAAAATCGCGCGATCCGAGGTCTTCCTTACGCGTCTGGGACTTATCCCCTTCGCCACGCATTGGACCAGTGGCCGATAAAACCGCTAATGAACCTCCGAAGCCGCCCGACGCCACCCAGGTCCCGTCTTTAACGGCTGCCCCTTCGATCTTTGTCATCAATACGCGTTTAGTTTCGTCCCCGTTGCCCGAAGTCACGACGGAGAATCCTTCTCCATTTTGCGGGCTGGCGACGATCGTTCGTGCACCTGCGGCTGCTTCAGCCTCCGTCTTTGCCAGCAATACGCTCCTCGCATCGCCGGCGCCGCCGACCGTGAAAACCGCACGACTAGGGGCGTTAGTGCTGTCAAAGATAAAAGGACGGGCGGCACCGCCGCCAAGATTTCCGCTCGTGATTTCGCGGCGAACACGGCCCTCGCCGCTCCGTGCCGTCTTGCCCGTCCAGCTCTCGACGATGCGATTGCCATCGGCCATTACACGCACTGTCTCACCGCTCTCGTCCGCCGTAAAGGGCGCGTTCTTTGTCACGCCGGCGATAATAATGTCCGTGCCCGCCAACGGCATAATTGCCACGCGAGCCGGCTTCGCCGGTGCGGCCGGTGTCGCCGGGGCTTCTTGCCCAAAAACCGATGCCGCTGCACCAAGAATTATGGTTCCGAATAATAACTTCATTGATCTTGATCTCCTGTTTTGAATGTTTCGTCGAGACACACTTGTACCCATCAGGCCCGCCACTTTCCAGCAGCGATCAGCCCGCAAATTGGCTCCAACCATGTCTCTGATACTGATGACGAACGACAGTACGACGCAGTTACAAATTATTGCAACGACGCTAAATTACCTCATCAGTGGGCGCAGGGGCCTTTTGCGTTTCACCAAACGCGGACTTCCTCGGATTGGAATATTAGTTAGCGGATGTGGCTGCTTAAGAGAGCCACGACAGAACGAAACGTCGGCGGCCCTAGTCGATCACCGAGGGCGGAGGCTCGACCATATATTCGTGTTCGTCGGCTGAGTCGTGTAGAAGCGACTCTTCCACAAATTTCTGAGCGTCGGCTTCGCTCCCAAATTCGCCGGCGATCTCCATTTCATCCTCGACAGTCTTGGATTTCTTGATTACGGAAAAGGGCATATATCCAACATATTCCGATTCCGACAAGTAAATGTAATCCAGATTACATTAGGGGAAAACAATTGAAGATATGGCCGGACTTTATTTTTGGGACGAACGTTGCGTTACGCCGCGATAGGGATCTCTCGATTGAGTCGCTCAAGCTCGGCTTTTAGTTCTGCGTTTCTCTGCTGAAGAAGGGCGATCTCTTTAAGCCGTTCGGCTGGGGATGGGATCGTGGTATAGGACTCGTCCGGTATAACCCTCGCATGCTCATGACAAACGTTAGCAACGGCGCCGGACAGTCGGGCCTTTGAAAATCCGTTGGTCGGATACGCGCAGAGTAAGGAAAACGAATACTGATGTTGAAGCTCGTTCCAGAGCTGTTCGAGGCGCAAACAGCCATGGCCGTTCCCCTGGGCGATCAGCTCAGCTACCAGTTCGCCAAAGACCCGCACCTTGCCGCCGCCGTCCAAAGCCTTTCCAATGATCCCGCCGATATACGTTGAAAAAGCCTCCGTCTCAGGCATGCCATCGACCATTACGTTTGAGAGAGTTTCTATCGCTTCAAGCGGAATGTAATGACCGGAAAAACGTGCTTGACGCAGATCAGCTCCATAGGCCTCGATCATTGTCTCGATCAGATAGAGATGATCGCGGGTAGCTGCCACGATACAGGTCTCGTTTGCTTCGAGTCCCGCGACGACATACCGGGCAACGGACAGGACGAGGTGCTCGTCCACTCCATAAAACTGAACGGCGTGTTCGCCGCTATCCATATCCGACCATTTTGAAGTAGGCGCGATATCGTCGTACATACAAGTATCAGGTCCCACCCGAAAGTTTTCGCTATCGGCACCATCACGTTTGTCTTCTAACATAGCTTTCTATCACGATCGTATCCTCGCAGCTCCCGTCGCTGAATAGACAAAATAATATAATGAATCTGAAACAACTTTCAAGCAAAAAGTGGCCGGCACTCGCTTGGGAGGACCGTCCGGTTTTTTGTTGATTTGAAAAGGAGGGGTTAAAGGGACATGTGTGAAGTGGGGCCGCTTCAGGGGGAGTCGCCGGTTTATCCTCCGAGGGCTCGGACTTCGACAGTGTAAACCTCTGCCAGCGTCAGCCCGCTCAAGGTGATCCGTCGCGCACGACTCCACTGATAGACGTATTCTTTCGACGACGAGGTGCCTTCGATTCTTTGATTTTATCCATGTTCTTTCGAATACTTCTACTAGGTGAGCTTGCCCCATCAACGTCGTCATCGCGGCCTTGTTCGCTACTTTCTCCATTCGAGGAGGTCGGCTCCGCGAGAACTGTATCCGCAGCGTCAGCAATCCTATCTTCGATTTCCCCGCTAGGTGGTTCTGACGACTGGTGATCGCCGCCGTGGTAAAAATATGATGCCTGATAAAGTTCGCGAAGAAACTTGAAGAAAACCTTGCCAATGGCGATCGATGGAATTGCCAAAATAATACCGAAAATGCCGAATAGTTTTCCAGCGATAAATAGCCCGAGAAAGACAGACATTGGGTGAAGATTTAGTCTGCCGCCAAGTATGCGTGGTGTTAAAACGTACCCTTCCAGAGACTGGATCGCTACGAATACACCGAGAATGGCGGCCACGTCCCAAATGCCGCCGCCTCCGGCAACAGCCAAACTGGCAGCTAAAATAAACCCGAGAAATGTTCCGAAGTATGGAACTACATTTAATAACCCGGCCATTATGCCGATTCCAGCCCATGCCGGAACGCCAAGCAGCCAAAGCCCCAGCGCGAATCCGATCGCCATTATCATTCCGATCAGAAGCTGTCCCCGGACAAAAGATTCCAATATTCGTCCCGACTCGTCGAACAAACGACGAAACGGTTCGCGAAATCGTTCGGGTATGAGTTCTTCAATGGAATCTCGCCATTTTTGAAAATCTATCAGAATGTAAAAGACGAAAAATGGGACAA
>JBBRSH010000020.1:0-44646 GCA_038245555.1 Pyrinomonadales bacterium
CAATTTGAGAAATTGAACCGCTTCCATTCAGAACGTCAGGCATCTGGGCCTGGATACTTACACAGGCAGGCAACATAAATGCTGCCAAGATCAAGATCTTGAACAGCCTTTTCGAATCAATGGAAATCTGTATGTACATCAGTTCTAGCGTTGAATAACCTACGCTGGACGGGTTGATCCCGAAACTTTTGCTGACAATCGGGCTTAAAACACGCCCATGAATGTAAATAGATTGCTAAAAAGGGTTAGATTCTAGTTTTTTGAGGAAAGCTGGAAACTTTTTTCGGCTGCGAGATCGAGGAAATCATCTGGAAAAAGGTGCGGCCATTTATGATTGTAGCACACCCTTATAAGATTTTCAGCTTCTTTTGCATTTGCGGCGGTGTCGATCTCACGTGCGAGTGATCGGGCCTCATCGAACGAAATGCCTTCGATAACGGTGCGGATACGTGGAATGGAATCCACACTCATGCTAAATTCTCTGGCACCATAACCGATAAGCAATGGAGCATAAAAAGGTGACCCGGCCATTTCTCCGCAGATGGCTGCGGGAATGTTTTCACGCTCGGCGGCAGCTAGAACGATGCGGATCGACCTTGTTACGGCTGGATGCAAAGTCTGATAAAACTCGGCGACCGATTCGTTGTCGCGGTCAACAGCCAGCAGGTATTGCACCAGGTCGTTGGTGCCGAGGCAGACGAAATCGACGTTCTGTAAGATCTCATCGATCATCACCACGGCGGACGGCACTTCGATCATGGCTCCAATTCCCGGATCGCCGCACGGCAATCCGTCTCGCCGAAGAGCGGCCTTTTCCCTGTCAATAAGTTCCCTGGAACGTTGGATCTCGTCGACGCCGCAAACCATCGGCAGGAGGATCTCGACATTTCCGTTGTGCGCCGAACGAAGGATCGCCCGAATTTGGGAACGAAAATGAGTTTCGTAAGCAAGACTAAGCCTGATCGCACGCAATCCGAGAGACGGATTACTCTCTTGATCTCCGGTCTTTGGGCTAAGATGTTCAGCATTGAGGTCAAACGTTCTGATCCGCACGCCATTTGGCGCGGCTGCGGCAATTATTTTCTCGTATGCAGAGATCTGCTCTTCTTCGGGGGCGATCGTTCCGTTGGCGTGTGCAAAAAGATATTCCGAACGCAGTAAACCAACGCCGAGGGCTCCGCTCGAATGTAGGCATTCGACCGACTGTTCACTGTCCGCATTTGCACGGATAATGATCTCGCGCCGGTCCAGAGTTCGAATGACAGAGGATGTGACGATCGTTCTCGCCTCCGGATTTACAACTGACGAGCCGATGCCGGAAACCCGTTTCACCGTCTCACCGGACGGTCTAATGATAACTTGCCCGTTGTAACCGTCGACAGCAGTTTCTGCCCCGTCGTCGACCTGGTGAAGAACATCCTTAATGCCGGTAACGGCCGGAATCCGCATTTCGCGCGCCATGATGAATGCGTGTGATGTCCAGCCGCCGTGTTCGGTGACGATAGCGATCGGCCGGCGGCGGCTCAGCTCCACCAAAGTCGAAGGCCGGATCGTCGACGCGAAGATCACCGAACCGTCAAGGAGTTCCAAAGGAAGCTCGCTTCCCTCTCCAAGTGCATTTAATATTCGCTCAGAGACGTCATCAATGTCGCCCGCCCGCTCGCGTAGGTTTTCGTCCTGCACCGCGTTCTGTCGTTCGATGTACCGCCCGGTTACCGTCGAAAGGGCCCACTCTGCATTGACTCTTTCGTCTTCGATGGTGCCTTCAACATCCTTTATTAAGGGTGACTGTTCGATCATCAGGAGATGAACCTCAAGGATGCCGTGTGCACTCGCTGGTAGTTCTTTCTGTGACCGTAAGAGTTTTAAGAGCTGATATCTTGCGGTTGCGACGGAAGTAGTGAACCGCGAGAGTTCAGCCGCTACATCGGGCTGGGAGATGGTCTTACGGACGTATTGCCGCTTGTCTCCGAATAGACGAATAGCAGCTCCCACCGCGACACCACGAGAAACAGCCGTACCCTCAAGGAGAAATTCTCCCCGTCCGGACTGTCGATCAGAAGGATTTTTTATTTTATGCAAGCTCCGTGTACACTCAGCCGCCCTCTGTGACTCGCGATAGATCAGCTACCCAAATTGAAGTTGAATCCACCGCCGCCACTACTGCCCTGAGACGGGAAAAATGGCTTCAGTAATCCGGCAAAAGCGGCCAGGTTCCTTGTTTGGATCAGTATTTCGCCGGGACCGCTAAATTCGGCCACCATGCCTTCACCGCTAAGAAAGCTTCTAAAATATCCACTTGCCGCCTTTCGAAGGTTGTACTGCATTTGGGCCTCCCACGCGACCAAATGACCGGTGTCGACCACATATCGTTCGCCCGGAGCGAGCAGCTTGCGATGGATCGCTCCAAACGACGAAACAAGCAGCAGGCCGGTTCCTGATACGTGCAGGACAAACAGTCCTTCGCCACCAAAGAACGACTTTGCTCCGCCAAATTTTGTGTCAACAACCAGTGAGGTGTCGCCCGCGAGATAGGAACTCGATTGGACGCAAAATGCCTGGTTCTGCATCTCGATACCGGCGACATCGCCAGGTGCTCCGGGAGCAAAAGTGACCTCGCCGGGGCCGCCTTTGGCTGTAAATGTCGAAACAAAGGCCGATTCGCCCCCGACCGCTCGTTTCAAAGCGCCGAAAACGCCGCCTTTCATCTCTGCATAAAGCTCGACATTTGCCGACATCGAAACCATCGCACCGGCCTCTGCACAGACGGCCTGTTCGGCCTGCAGTTGGACGACCGCCAAAGCGAATGCACCGGCATGTTCGATCGCCCACGAATAACCACGCCCGAGTCCACGTCCGTCGTCATCAAACTTAAAAGCACCCTGCGGCGATGGTTGACGAGCGGCAGGCGGCGGCGGGACCGACGCTTGCGGTTGCGGTGCCTCAACGATCGTAAATCCGCAAGATCCACAAAATTTAGCTCCGTCGATCAGGCTCGTAGTGCATTTTGGGCAATTCATATTGTTACTCCGGTGGTCTTACGACTGATGATATCGAAAGCTTCCTGTGCATTCTCAGCGAAATCGAGGATCGACACGTCAGAGTCGCTGACAGCAAGATTTTGCTGCCAGGCCTCGACTACCGGTTTCCAGCAGTCGCCAAGCAACACCAGGGGACGGCTGCCGATAACGTGTGTCTGCAGCTTATTCCACACAAGCGAAACCTCGGTTACCGTACCCATACCACCGCGAAACGCTACGAAACCGACCGACCGAACGATCAGATTCTGCAGCCGGTCGTAAAAATGATCGGTCGCAACTTTGTCGGTCAGATACCGGTTGGGCTCCGATTTGAACTGGTTCATCACGATCCCAAGCACACGTCCACCGCGTTCCCTCGCCCCTTTCGAGGCCGCCTCCATAATGCCCAGATACCCGCCCGTACAGATAGTAAATCCCGCCGACGCCAAACGCCCGCCAAGATCCAAAGCGTCCTGATACTCTTGCGAGCTCTCATTACACTTCGAACCGCCAAAAATTGTTATGATCTTTTCGTCCGAACCCTCGGCCATGCTTTTCTCCCGGATATTTTGTGTTAATCGAATCGAAGAATAGCTATTATATCCGAAGGCTTTTTTAAGACAAATTGAGACGGGCCTTTAGAGACAGCGTAAAAATCCCGTTATCACGCGGCCGTGCTCGTTAGCAGGGTTGAAGAGATTTTACCACAGATAAAAGGAATATCACCGTTTAGAGACGGGCTGCCGCCCGTCCTTTAACCCGCCCGGTCAGCACCGCGAAATCCGGCCATCGGCCCAAACACCTTGCTCTCCAGCATTAAGATGAATTCCGCGGCTGGATTCTGCTATCATTGCACGTCGACGTGACCCCAATTCACTCCACCAAGTCCCGAGGTTACCGATTTGTTTGAGCAAGCCTTTAAGAATATAGACAACACGCTTCGAAAAGAGGCGGGATGTGCGACGGAGCTTGATTATATTGAGCAAACGTCATGGATACTGTTTCTAAAATACCTCGACGACTTTGAGCGAGAAAAGAAGACGGCGGCGGAATTGGCCGGCAAGGTGTACGAGCCCATCATTGCGGCCGAGTACCGCTGGACTGTATGGGCCGCGCCGAAAACTGCAGTCGGCAAACTCGACCACAATAATGCATTGACGGGCGATGACCTGATCGATTTTGTCGAGCACAAACTCTTTCCGTATCTCAAGAAGTTCAAAACCTCGGCGGAGAGTGCCGACACGATCGAGTACAAGATCGGCGAGATATTCTCGGAGTTAAAGAATCGTATTCAGAGCGGTTACAACCTTCGCGAGATCATTGACCATATTGACGAGTTGCGTTTTCGTTCGAGTGACGAAAAGCACGAGATGTCTTCGCTTTATGAGGACAAGATCAAGAACATGGGCAATGCCGGACGCAACGGCGGTGAATATTACACGCCGCGTCCGCTTATTAAGACAATTGTAAAAGTCGTCGCTCCAAAGATCGGTGACCGTGTTTATGACGGAGCGGTCGGAAGTGCAGGATTTTTGTGCGAAGCGTTTGAATATCTCAGATCGGGCAAAGACCTCACAACCAAAGATGTCGAAACCCTGCAAAAGAAAACTTTTTACGGCAAAGAGAAGAAATCGCTCGCCTATATCATCGGCATTATGAATATGATCCTGCACGGGATCGAGGCTCCGAATATTGTTCATACAAATACGCTGGCCGAAAACCTTGCGGATATTCAGGAACGTGACCGTTACGATGTCGTCCTGGCAAATCCGCCGTTCGGTGGGAGCGAACGGCCTGAGGTCCAGCAAAATTTCCCGATCAAGACCGGCGAGACGGCATTTCTTTTTCTCCAGCATTTCATCAAGATCCTAAAGGCCGGCGGTCGCGGCGGCGTTGTTATCAAAAACACGTTTCTCTCAAACAGCGACAATGCCTCGGTTGCTCTTCGCAAATCGCTGCTCGAAAGCTGCAATCTGCACACTGTCCTCGATCTTCCCGGCGGCACATTTACCGGAGCAGGCGTCAAAACGGTCGTCCTCTTCTTCGAAAAAGGAGCACCAACGCGAAGCGTTTGGTACTACCAGCTAAATCTCGACCGCAATCTCGGCAAGACAAATCCGCTCAATGAAAACGACCTTGCCGAGTTTGTCGAACTGCAAAAGACAAAGGCAGATTCGGAGAACTCGTGGTCGGTTGATATTGCGGATATTGATAAAGCGACATTCGATCTGTCGGTGAAAAATCCAAATCGAAACGACGAAACCGTAATTCGTGAGCCGAATGAAATACTGGAAGAGATTAAGGCTCTTGATGCTGAAAGTGCCGAGATACTGAATTCTATAGCGGCGTTAATATGAAAAGTAGTTGGCGGAATTCAAGGCTTGGGGATTTGATTCAAGTGCAGAACGGTTACGCGTTCGATTCTAAGGCATTTTCGCCGGAAGGAGCTCTGCCGCTTATACGAATTCGCGATCTAAAAAAGGGAACGGAAACCCAGACGCGATATACAGGAGAATACGACGAAAGATATGTTGTTCAGTCTGGTGACCTACTTATTGGAATGGACGGTGAATTCGGGTGTTATGAATGGAAGGGGCCCGACGCCTTATTAAACCAGCGAGTATGCAGGCTACAAGGATTTAGCGGAAGCATCGAGCCGCGGTTTTTATTCTTTGGCGTAAACAGCCACTTGAAAGAAATTGAAGAGGTTACTGGCTTTACAACTGTCAAACATCTTTCGTCAAAACAGATCCTTTCGATTGATTTCCCAATTCCGCCGATTGACGAGCAGAAGCGGATCGTTGCGATTTTGGATGAGGCTTTTGCCGCGATCGACAAGGCAAAACAAAACGCCGAAAAAAACCTCCAAAACGCCCGCGAGCTTTTCGAATCCTACCTGCAAAAGGTTTTTAGTAATAATAAAGAAGACTCGTCAACCACACTTTTGGGAGATCTTTGTTCCTTAATTACGGATGGTAAACACGGGGATTGTATCAATGAACCGGGCTCAGGCTATTATTTCTTGAGTGCAAAGGACGTAAGAAGCGGTACGTTGAACTACGAAGGAGCTCGGCAGATAACAAAAGCCGATTTTGAAGAGACACATCGAAGAACTGCTCTAAAACCGGGAGATATTTGTATGGTTAATACCGGCGCAACAATTGGACGCCTCGCATTAGCCCCAAACGATCCCAGAACCGAACGCACCACGTTTCAGAAAAGCGTTGCGGTCATAAAACCAATTGCATCGTCACTGGATAATAGCTACTGTAGCTATCTTCTCAGAGCAGATTTGAAAAGACTTGTTAGGGTTTCTTCTGGCGCGGCCGTTAAGAATCTTTTGATAGGCGACATGAAGAAGCACGTTGTGCATGTACCAACCTCATTGGGAGAACAGAGGTCAATCGTTGGGAAGCTAGACAATCTTTCGTTCGAAATTGAAAATCTCGAAGTAATTTATAGTGATAAGGTGAGTTCACTCCAATCATTGAAAAAATCGATACTCCAAAAAGCCTTCAACGGCGAACTTAAATAATGAACGTATGAGCAAAGACGACCACAAAATTGACGCGGACGACAGGACTGTATTTGATATCTTGAATGAACGGAAGTATTCGGTTGATTACTTCCAGCGGGAATACAGCTGGGAGCAAAAACATATCGACCAACTTGTCACGGATTTATCCTCGACGTTTCTAAACGCTTATACTGAGGGCGCCCCTAGAACCGCTGGCGAAAATTACAATAACTATTACCTCGGCCCATTTGTAGTAAGCGGCAAAGGCGGTAAGAAGAGCATAATTGATGGCCAGCAAAGACTAACCTCACTGACCCTGTTTCTGATTTTTCTAAATAACCTGCAAAAGGAACTCGGCGGAAATGAAACAATTGCGCCGTTGATCTTCTCTGAAGTGCGCGGCGAAAAGTCATTCAACATTCAAGTGGAGGAACGAAAGGCATGTCTAGAGAAGCTCTTTTTGGAAGGGCGTTACGAAGTTCAACCCGACGATGATGAGTCAACAGTCAACATGGCGGAACGATATGCAAATATCATAGATGCCTTTCCAGAGGAGATAAAAGGTGAAGCATTCCCGTATTTCCTCGATTGGTTGAAATACAATGTAATTCTCGTAGAAATCACAGCTTACTCCGACGACAACGCCTATACAATCTTCGAGTCGATGAATGACCGTGGATTAAACCTAACATCCACGGAAATGCTAAAGGGCTATATCCTCTCACGGTTCAAAGATCCCGAAGATCGGGCAAAGGCAAATGCGTTCTGGAGGGATTCGATACAGAAACTCCACCAGGAAAGCAAAGAGGAGGACCAACAGTTTTTTCAGGCTTGGCTGAGGAGCCAATTTGCTGACACGATCCGCCAAAGTAAAGCCGGGTCGTCGAATGAGGACTTCGAGAAGATTGGAACACGGTTCCACAGTTGGTTTCGCGAAGAGCTGTCGAAAATGGGTCTCAAAGCGGACGCCCCAGATGGTTTTCGTACCCTCGTACACGACGAGATGAAATTCTATCTTCGAGCTTACCTCGATATTGTGAAAGCTCGAAAACAGGAGACGCCCGGATGGGAACAGGTGTTCTATAATTATTGGTGCGGCATCGCTCCATCACTAGCGTTTCCGCTGATGCTTGCTCCACTAAAGTCAACAGATTCCGCCGAAGTTGTATGCGATAAGATCAACACCGTAGCCCGATATCTTGAGATCTTTGTTATTCGCCGTTCGATAAATTATCGGACGTACAGCGCCAGTTCTCTTCGGTACACAATGTACTCGCTAGTGAAGGAAATACGAGGCAAGGACCTCGATGATCTAAGGTCAATGCTCCAAGAAAAGCTCGATAAAATGGACGAGTCCTGGGACGCCTTCGCTCAATTTAGGCTGCACGGAATGAACAAGTGGTTTATCCATTATCTTTTATCTCGCGTAACGGCATTTATTGAGCAGGAGGCCGGCCTCAAAACTAGCTTCTCGACATATTTTATTAAACGACCCGGGACAAAGCCGTATGAGGTCGAACATATTTGGGCGGACAAGTTTGACGAACATCGGGACGAATTTGAACAGCAACATGATTTTGACGAATTCCGAAACCGCGTCGGTGATCTCCTGCTGTTGCCGCAAGGAACAAACCAATCATTTGGGGCAAAGCCTTATGCCGACAAGGTTGGACACTACCTGAGAGAGAACCTTTGGGCGCAGTCGTTGCACCCAAAAACATATGAAAACAACCCGAATTTTGTAGGAATTGCTTCGTCTTTGGGCGTCGATTTCAAACCCTACGAATCATTTACGAAATTGGACATTGACGAAAGGCAGGCACTTCTACAGAGCATTTGTGAAGTCATCTGGAATAGATCGGTTTCCTAAGCCTATGAACGAAGCAGATACAAGAGCAGAATTGATCGAACCACAGCTAAAGGCAAGCGGCTGGGAAAACACTTGACTGATAACTTGACTTATGCTTGACTTATGGAATGGTCTATTTGCCGCAATTCACAATTACCGGACGACTTCTCGGCCTGAGCGAGGAGGTTGCGGTACTGCGCGAACGCATCCAGACGGCGGCAGTTGAGCTGTCCTGGATACCGGCCCTTCAAAAAGACACGCGTTCCCGCAACGTGCATGCGTCGACGGCTATCGAGGGAAATCCGCTGACGCTCGAACAGGTCATGGCGTTGGAAGAGGGCCGCAAATTAGCGGCATCGACCGACCGGTCAGAGCGTGAGGTTCTAAATTATTTCGCCGGGCTTCGTTATGTGGAGAAGAACGCCGGGAAAAAGCGGATCCACCACGAGCATCTGTTCACACTGCATCGCATCCTCGCCGGCGACGTGATGGACCAGGGCGAAGCGGGACGGTACCGCAGCATCTATGTTCGCGTCGGTACCTATGTTCCGCCGCCGCCGGATGACGTTTCTGGCCTGATGATGGAACTGCTGGATTGGTGGAATAAGAGATCGGGCGAAATGTCGCCCGTAATAAGCTCCGCAATTCTGCATCATCGGTTTGAGTCGATCCATCCGTTTGCCGACGGCAACGGGAGGACGGGACGAGCCCTCGCCCTTTGGGAGCTTTATCGACGTGGGTTTGATACGCACCATATTTTTTCGGTCGATGAATTTTACTGGGAAGACAGGCCCGCATATTACGCTGCACTGGACTCGGTCCGTCGAGCAGGCGACGACCTGACCGGTTGGCTGGAATATTCGGCAACGGGCTTGGTCAAAACGCTCGAACGAGTTTGGGTCCGTGTCCAGGTGGCGTTGCCCGAGGCCGGCAAAAAACTTGTTCTGCGGCCCCGACAGGAACAATTGCTGCGTCTGCTTGCCGATCATGGCAGTATGTCGCCCGCGGAGATATGGGCCGCACTTAATGTGTCGAGGCAAGGCGCAATGGATATGCTGAATCCATTGATCCAAGCGGGAATGGTCGAAAAGACCGGCGGTAAAAAGACCGGCCGTTACAGCTTGCGAAAGGCATGAACGAAGCAGATACAAGAGCAGAACTGATCGAACCACAGCTAAAGGCAAGCGGCTGGGGCATCGTGGACGGCTCTCGTGTTTTGCGGGAATATCACATTACAAAAGGAAGGATACAGGCCGGCCCTTCGACCCCTTCGTCGGGCTCAGGGACCTTGGGGGGTAAGCCGTTGATTGCGGATTACGTTCTTGAATACAGGAATCGCAAGCTCGCAACGGTCGAGGCGAAGTCGGATGAGACAGATGTCAGCGAAGGCGTGATGCAGGCGAAGCAGTATGCCGCGAAGATGGAACTCGATTTTACCTACGCGGCCAACGGCAAAGAGATCTACGGCATTTCGATGAAAGCGGGAACCGAAGGAACGGTTTCCGCTTTTCCGTCTCCGGAAGAGCTTTGGAACAACACGTTTGCTGAGCAGAACGAATGGCAGGCAGCGTTCGACGCAGTACCGTTCGAGGATGTCGGCGGCACCAAGCAGGCCCGATACTATCAGGAGATCGCCGTCAATAATGTGATGAAGGCGATAGCTGAAAATAAGCAGCGCGTTTTGCTTACCCTCGCCACCGGAACAGGAAAGACCTTTATCGCATTTCAGATCGCGTGGAAGCTTTTTCAAAGTCGCTGGAATCTGAAACGCGACGGTTCACGCCGCCCGCGAATTCTTTTCCTTGCGGATAGAAATATTCTAGCGAATCAGGCTTTCAATGCTTTTTCTGCATTTTCCGAAGATGCATTGGTTCGTATTCGACCAGAGGAAATCAGACGAAATGATCGTGTTCCAACCAACGGAAGTATCTTCTTTACGATCTTTCAAACATTCATGAGCGGCCCGCCCGATCCGGACGGCAATCCGTCACCGTATTTTGGAGATTATCCAAAAGACTTCTTCGACTTCATCATCATCGATGAATGTCATCGCGGCGGTGCAAACGACGAAAGCAACTGGCGCGGAATTCTCGATTATTTTTCGCCGGCCGTTCAGCTTGGTTTAACGGCGACTCCAAAGCGAAAAGACAATGTCGATACCTACGCATATTTCGGTGAGCCTGTTTACATTTACTCGCTCAAGGAAGGAATCAACGATGGTTTCCTGACGCCGTTTAAGGTTCGGCGAATTCAAACAACGCTGGATGAATATACCTATGTCTCGGACGACAAGATCGTCGAAGGCGAAATCGAGGCTGGAAAGGTCTATAAAGAGGCAGATTTCAACCGAAGTATTGAGATCGTTCAGCGTGAGGAATTTCGCGTAAAGCGATTTCTGGCCGAGGCAAATCAGAGCGAGAAATCGCTTGTCTTCGGAGCAACACAGGCTCACGCGGCATTGCTTCGCGATCTGATAAATCAAAACGCCGACAGCAACGATCCGATGTATTGCGTCCGTGTCACCGCGAACGACGGCGGACAGGGCGAAATGTATCTGCGAGAGTTTCAGGACAATGAAAAATCGATCCCGACAATTCTGACAACGTCGCAAAAACTATCAACCGGAGTTGACGCTCGAAACGTCAGAAACATTGTGTTGATGCGTCCGGTCAATTCGATGATCGAATTTAAACAGATCATCGGACGCGGAACGAGACTCTTTGACGGAAAAGAATATTTCACGATCTATGATTTCGTGGGTGCATATATTAATTTCCTTGATCCCGAATGGGATGGCGAACCAATAGCCGAAACCTGCGAAAAATGCGGAATGTCGCCGTGCGAATGTGAAAGGCCCGCGCCAAAACCGTGCTCGGTTTGTGGCGACACTCCTTGCGTTTGCGAAATAGGCCCGCCCGAACCATGCGAAAAATGTGGCGAACGCCCATGCAAGTGCAAGAAGAAGGTCAAGATAAAGCTTGCGGATGGCAAAGAGCGTCAAATCGAATCAATGGCATCGACTTCGTTTTGGGACGCATCTGGCGTTCCGATAACGGCTGAGCAATTTCTCGAACGGCTGTTCGGTGTCCTGCCGGAGTTTTTCAAGGACGAAGAAGAACTGCGCAAGATCTGGTCACTGCCAAACACCCGGCGGCAGCTGCTTGAGAAATTAGCCGACGTTGGTTTTGGTAAAGAACAGCTTGGCGAGATGCAGCGCCTGATCGATGCTGAAAAGAGCGATGTCTATGACGTGCTCGAATACGTCTCATTTGCCATCGCTCCGATCACGCGACAGGAACGCGTCGATGACGCCAAATCTAATATCTTTGCGTTCTTAAATCATCAGCAAAGAGAGTTTCTGGATTTTGTCCTTTCCAAATACGTGGAGACCGGAGTCGAGGAACTCGACGAATCGAAACTGCCGCAACTGCTCACTCTCAAATACCACGCCCTCGAAGACGCCACCGAAATCCTCGGCGACGTCACCAATATCCGCTCAACATTCATAGACTTTCAGAAACATCTCTATAAACGAAAGGTCGCGTAAACCCGGTCGAGCGGATCACCCTACCACGCCTCCGACTGTTCTGCCGGCGGAGCTCGAAACCGGTTAGTGACCCCATGGCCTGCGGCGTGCCGTGAAATGATCAGCTTCGGTGTCTTGGAGAGCCCGCGATCTTGATCGGAAGACCGGACTTAACGCGATCGGTCGTTGCATTACTGCAACTAACAGTTGTTCTTGACATGCGTGGTAAAATGGAAGTTAGTTCGTCGTTCGTGGTTGATTGTACTTTTCCACGACGAGGAGGATCTTTGAAATAATCAGTCTGAAGTCGTAGCCGAATGATGAATTCAGAATATCGAATGATGAATGAAGAGGCTATCTGTTAACCCTTGTGTTTATGGCACTTACAAAATGTTGTAACACACGTGTGGCGCAAATATTGTTTTTTGCGCGAAATGAGTGATACAGAGCATTTGTGTGGCTGTAACATACTGTGTTGACAGCATGTAACTTGTATCACCAGGGCGTGATACAGGCCCGATCAAGGGTGAAACAAGCGGAGGCGAATGATGAATGGAAGAAATCAGTCTGGAGTCTTGAGTCTTAGGTCTTGAGCCGGACAAACCGGTCTTGTTGTTCGAGCAAAGTTAGCTGTTTGGCGAAGTGGCGTGATCTGTTAACACCCTGTATTTAGTGCACTTACAAGATCTGTGACACACTTGTAGCACATTTATTTATTTTTTGCGCCAACCTCGGAAAACGGTGCCAAAATACGGCCATAAACGTATTGGTGACAATAGTTACAGCGTTCGGCGACAGCACGGAACGTTCCGCGAACGGCTCGAACGTCAGGGGGGCAGGAAATGATGAATTCAGAATATCGAATGATGAAACGGAATGAATGATGAATGCGAAATATCGAATTATGAATGATCGGGAGTCTTATATTTGGATGTGCTCAAGTGACTGCCGGAAAAAATCATCTTCCGGTTGCTGCAAAACGTCTGATATACTAAGTTGCCTATTTGAACCGTTTATCCGTTTTGGAATACGATCTGCTGTCCGTCGTTCTGACGTCGAGGTTAAGATCTGTGGAGGAACAATGTGATGAGAATGAGAAGTAAAGGTGTGATCGCTTTTGCATTGGTGATCGTTGGGCTTTTATTCCTTTCGAGCACTTACATCAAGAAAGCGTCTGCACAGTCGGAAATAGAAACGGGCGAACGCCCGTCAACGACGTTTTCGAATACTGCGCCGATCACAATAAATGATGCGGCAACAGCGAGCCTATATCCATCACAGATCACGGTTTCCGGCGTTTCGGGGAATATACCCGTTACCGCCGGCAGCGTAAAGGTAACGCTAAACGGATTTAGCCACACATTTCCGGATGACGTCGGTATTGTGCTTGTGGGCCCGACTGGGGCGGCTCTTCTCTTGCAGGACGGGGCTGGTGCGGACCCCGATCTGGTTAACGTAACCTATTCCTTTAGCGATGCCGGCTCGTCCCAATTACCAAACTCAACCGCATGGACGGCTGGAACGTACAAACCGACCACTTACTATACGGTTGATGACTTTCCGGCCCCGGGCCCAGGCACTACGTATTCAAACCCAGGTCCAGCCGGATCTGGGACCGCGACATTTAGCTCGACCTTCGGCGGAACCAATCCTAACGGCGTCTGGAATTTGTATATTGTCGATTTTGATGCCGTGGCGGCTGGCAATATCGCCGGCGGCTGGTCGCTGGAAATCACGCCCCCAGCAGCCCCCCAACATGTCCTCGACTTCAATGGCGACGGCAAGACCGACTTCTCCGTGATCCGACAGGCGAGCGTCAGCCCGACAGCTCAGTCAACTTGGTACAACTGCTACAGCGGCGTTTCCGAACCTGATTGCTATCAATTTGCGGCCTTCGGAATAGCCGATGATTATTTTGTCCCGGCTGATTACGACGGAGACTCTAAGTCCGATATCGCTGTCTGGCGAAAGGGTGCTCCGGGTATAGCCGGGTTTTATGTATTGAAAAGCTCGGACTCGACGTATTATTTCGACCCGTTTGGTACTACTAATGACGATCCGACGGTAGTTGCTGATTACACGGGCGACGGAAAGGCTGATCCCGCTGTTTATCGGCTCGGTGCGACTCAGGGCGCTCAAAGCTTTTTTTACTACCGAGCCAGCAGCGGACCACTGGTTGGGCAGGTAGTGGCTGAACCATGGGGGATAAACAACGGGGGAACATTGCTGGGCGATTATCCGGCCCCGGGCGACTATGACGGAGACGGTAAGGCGGATTTTATGGTGGAGCGCAACGACGGCACCGGACACGCCATTTTCTGGCTCAGGACGAACGGGACAAATAACGTAAGTTCGGTTCCGTTTGGCCTTTCGGGTGATATCAGCACAACCGGGGACCTTATCGTTCCCGGCGATTACGATGGCGACGGCAAAACCGATATCGGACTTGTTCGCGGTTTCGGAGGGTCGATCAACTGGTACGTTAGAAGGAGTACGAACCCCGCACTTGACCCACTTTTTGCAACTTTCGGGATCGCCTCTTCGGACTATCCGGTCCAAGGCGATTACGACGGAGACGGGATCACAGATGTAGCGGTCTGGCGACCGTCTACAACCGATCAATCTGCCAACAATTTCTATATTTTAGGCTCACAGACAGGGTTCAAACAGTTTCATTGGGGTCAGTGCTTGGCTGGGCCGCCGATAAACTGTGATTACCCGACGGCAAACTTTAATACGCACTGACAAGACAGAACTAATTCGAATTAACTGGCCGGGAGATTGTCGCTTTTATTGTCATCGTCGGATCTCATGTATCCATTTTTGAAGCAGCGTCGGTCGCGGGATCAGGCCGCCACAACCTCGTCGGGCGGCGTGTTGCCCGCATCCTTTATTGCCTTATTAGTGTTTGTGAAAAAGAGGATAATGCTGCCGACGACAAAGAAAAAGATCAACGCAAGGATCGCTGGACGATAAGAATTGGTTAGTTGGGCAACAAGTCCGAAAACGAGCGGGCCGAGCCAGGAAGTTCCGCGTTCCGAAATCGCGTATATTCCAAAAAACGCCGATTCGCGGCCGGCCGGGATCATTTGCGAAAACAAAGATCGCGACAGTGCCTGAGAGCCTCCGAGAACAAATCCGATCGCCCCGCTCATTACATACGCTTCCGTAACCGAGTTGAGAACTGCATAACCGTAAATTACAATTCCGCACCAGATAATCAACGAAACGAGAATAGCTGTTTTAGTGCTTGTAAAATGAGCGATTCGCTCGAATATAAGTGCCCCGATAAATGCGACGATCTGAGCTATTCCAAATGCTGTAAGAAGAAACCACCGGTCTGTTTCCAATCCTTTCGCAACAAAGAGTTCTTGCGAAAGAAAAATCGAGGACATCGCGATCACTGTCTGGATCCCATCGTTGTATAGCAGATAAGCGATGAGGAAGCTCAATGTACTTTTGAGTTTGAAAAGCTCCACGAACGTGTCTTTTAGTTCGCTAAATCCCGCCGCAATGTAATGTTTACCTTCGGGCGCGGATCGGATCGGCTGGCGCCGTTTCAGCAAAAAAAGTGTGATGACGGCGAATCCACCCCACCACAGGCCGCAGCCAAGGAAGCAAATACGAACCGCCATCAGTGCCGTTATTCCTAACGACTCCGCAGATGACAAGAGGATGCCGCCGAGTACCAGGGTCATGAATCCGCCGAAATATCCGGCAGCAAACGCCCAACTTGAGATCTTGTCGCGTTTGTCCTCGGTCGTAATATCAGGCAGGTATGAGTTGAAGAAAACGATCGATGCACCCGCACTCAGGTTCGCGATTATAAAGAATAAGGCTCCTAACAGGTAAAGATTTCCCTGCACAAAAAACATCAGGGCAACACAGATCACTCCGAGATAGCAAAAGAACGCGAGAAACGTCTTTTTGAGGTGCGTATAGTCTGCTATCGCTCCCAGCACCGGCAAAAAGAAGATCTGGAGGAAAACTGAAAGAGCAACCGAATAGGAAAAAAACGATTTCGCGGTGACCAGTTCGTATCCGGCAATCGTCAGAATGGCACCGTTCTCCCCGACAACTTTCTGAGCCAGGGTCGTTAAATATTCACCGATGAGCACGCCGAGAAAAAGCGTAAAAAACGCGTGGTCGGCCCAGTCGTACGCGATCCATCCAAAGATCTCTCGCCGGTCATTTTTAACAGGTTTGGCTGCGTCCATATATCGTATGCGAATGTCCTTTGCGGTTACTCGTTCACAATAAAGGAAGGTGCATAAATTGTCTAACTGCGTAACCGAAGTTAACGTGATGCTGGTGTTTTCAAAAGTCTGCCTATTCCCTTATCATCAATATTTCGACTGACCTCGATACGTTCCATTTTATGAAAGCAATGATCCTCGCCGCGGGCTTTGGTACACGGCTGTTTCCATTGACGATCGACCGCACAAAGCCCGCGATCCCGTTCCTCGGAAAACCGCTGGTCGGTTATGTAGCGGAGTATATCGCCAAGTTTGGGATCAAGGACGTGATCGTTAACCTTCACCATCAGCCCCAATCGGTGATCGAGGCCCTTGGCGATGGTAGCGAGTTTGGCGTTTCGATCGAATACACGGTCGAGCAGCCGTCGATACTCGGTACCGCAGGTGCACTCGACAATGCCCGACATTACCTCGATGACGATACGTTCGTCATCGTAAACGGAAAGATAATCACCGACATCGACATCGCCGCCGCACTCGAAACTCACAAATCGTCAGGAGCACTGGCGACGATGATCCTTTTGCCAAATGTGAAGCGGGAGAAGTTTACCGTAGTCGAGACAAAGAATGGCTTCGTCACGGGATTCGGCGATTTTGCAAAACCTTTTTCGGAAACCGAGATACGAAACACAACAGCTGAGATCTATACGCCGCTGATGTTCACGGGTATTCATATCCTTGAGCCGAGAGTTTTCGACTATATCCCGCGCGGGGTTTATTCGGACATTGTGCCGACGTTTTACAATCCGGCACTTGCACGGGGTGAAGTGATCGCAGCCCACGTGACTGATGCCAACTGGTTTGAACTCTCTACAATTCCCAGGTATCTCGACATCTCGCTGGCGATGATGACTGGCAATGATGTGCATTTTGGACGCAATTGTACGATCTCCGGAACCGCCAGCGTAAAGGATTCGGTAATTTGGGACGATGTGACGATCAAAGACGGAGCCAGCCTTTATCGGACGATCGTCGCCGATGACGTGACTATCGAATCGGGAGAACATTTCGAAAATGCTGCGATCGTACAGGCGGATATGGTTCGAAATTGTTCCGAAATACCTGAAAAAGCCCTAAAAGGCTATATCCAAGGCGAGAATTATGTTGTTCCATTGAACTAGAGTGACCGGCCTTAAGGGGGCGTTGCGGTGGCTAATCCGCAACTTTTCGTTTTTCCAATTATTCTTTTTTCTATGTCTGACTCTATAGCCCGACTGCAGTCGTTTTTACACTCGCGAGGATGCGCCTCAGAGGTGGTGTCGCTCACCGCTGATGCGTCGACACGTGAGTATTTTAGGATCAATTGGCTCGGCCGCACGGCTATAGCGTGCGTCTATCCGGAAGGTTTTGATCCTGCCGAACAGACCTTCCTCGATGTTACGAGGCTGTTTCAGGCGGGAGGGTTGCCGGTGGCGGAAGTACTGGACTTTGACGGCGAGTTTGGAGTGATTCTGCAGGAAGATTTTGGTGATCGCATTCTTCGTGACGTCATGCTCGCTTCCGACAAGGTTCCCCGTGCCCGTTTGCTGAACGAAGCGATAACGCTGATCGCTCAGGTCCAGGCTGCCACACCGCTTGCGTTCGATATGAATTCGATCGCTTCGCGTCTAAAATTCGACCGCGAAAAACTGTTATGGGAGCTCAACTTTTTCAAACAACACTATTTCGAGACGTATTTGAAAAACCCCCTCTCGTCGCATGATGACGATCGACTATCAGCCGAATTTGATGAACTAGCGACGGAACTGGATTCGTTCGCGACTGTGCTTTGCCATCGCGATTTTCACGCTGCCAACCTCATGCTTGATCCCTTCGACAAGATGAGGATCATTGATCATCAGGATGCCAGGATCGGTTCGCCCGCATACGACCTCGTGTCGCTGCTCCTGGACCGGATCACATATCTACCGTCGCGAGAATGGCTTGCCGAAAAGCGCCACTATTTTCTTGACGTCAGGCAAAAGCTAGGGCTGGTCCGTCTCGATGAGGAGGAATTTGCATACGAATTTCGCCTCCAGACGATCCAGCGATGCTTGAAAGCCGCCGGAACCTTTTCGTTCCAGTCAGTCAATCGCGGTAAGACCTACTTTATCCCGTTCATCAAACCAATGTTTGGGATCTCCATCCGCGGAGCCGAAAGCTTGGGTCGGTTTCCGGCGATCCGCGAAATATTGGCCCGTGAACTGGATTGATCAGGCACGCAGATGGTCGCCACGCCAGTCCTTGATCGCGAGTTTGATATCATTCGCTTTAGCAAATTCACCATTCAGTGTCTTTTGAACCAATTCACCGAGTTCCCCATCCGAGGCAAAACGCAGGGCTATTATTTTACCGACAGGCAGGTCTGCGGCCTTCGCGGCGAGGTCGGAGGACAAAACCTCGCGATAACGAAGCCGTTCTTCGAGCCGGATGACGCGGTCTTGGACAGTCAAAATCGTCAGACGGAGAGCGAGCCCGAGAAGGATTAGGGCCAAGCTGAAGATCGCCCAGAATGCCTGCTCCCATCGCTCTGTTCCGGTGTTTGTAAAGATCCGCACGACATGTTCGAGAAAATTGAGTACCAACAGCGGCATCACGACGAAATGAAATAGCGGGTACCAACGTGTGTGGTTTGAATAATTCTGCGTATCGGCCATAAGTTCAGTCTCCTCTAGAGCTTGGTTTGTGCCATTGCGGCGGGCTGGCTGCCGGTGAAATCTTCACCCGGATTCACAAATAAATTTTGTTCGAAACGATACTGCTTATCATATAACTGTTTATACCGTCCACCAATCGCCATCAGTTCGTCATGGCTGCCGCGTTCCAAAATCTCACCCGCCTCCACGACAAGGATCTGATCCGCACTGCGAATGGTCGAAAGGCGATGAGCGATCACAAAGGTCGTCCTGCCTTCGCGGAGCCGACGCAAACCTTCCTGTATTAGAGCTTCGGATTCGCTATCGAGACTCGATGTCGCCTCGTCAAGGATCAAAATTCGAGGGTCCGCCAAAAGTGCTCTGGCGATCGCGATCCGCTGCCGCTGGCCGCCGGAGAGCTTTACACCGCGTTCACCCACGATGGTGTCGTAACCGCTCGGAAACTTTTCAATAAATTCGTCGGCATTTGCGATGACGCAAACTTCCTTTATCTTCGCGAGGTTAGCCTCCGGGTTCGAAAATCTGATGTTATCGAGTATCGTGCCGTCAAAAAGGAAATTATCCTGCAGTACGACCCCGAGGTGCCGCCGGTAATCGCGAAGTTTGACAGCCTGAAGGTCCTTTCCGTCGATCTTGATCGTTCCCGACGTAGGTTGAATGAAATTCAATACCAGGCTCAGGATAGTTGATTTGCCGGAGCCGGACGACCCAACGAGGGCTGTTGTCGCCCCAGCTTCGGAGTGAAAATTTACCCCCTTTAGAACGGGAACGCCGGGGTCATATTCGAATTCGACACCATCGAAATCGATCGTGCCACTTACAGTCGGCAATGCCTCTTTTAACGCGTCTGTCTCGTCCTCGGTCGTCATCGCCATGATCTCGCGAATGCGATCGAGCCCGGCCAGTGCTTCCGTGATCTGGGTTCCGATCGAGGTCAACTCGATCACCGGCATCGCAAGCAGGAATGTGAACGAAATATACATCAGAAAATCGCCCAGCGTCATCGAGCCGGCTTGAACAGCATTGCCGCCGATAACTATCATTACGACAGCGATCGCTCCAATGATCACGGACGAAAATGACGATATGGCGGACACGCCGGTGACCGTTTTTGCAACGTTGCGGAACAATCGATGAGCTCCACGGGCAAATGAAAGCTCCTCACGCTTTTCGGCTGTGTACGCCTTGACTATCCGGATCCCTCCGAGGCTTTCGCCCAGCCGCCCTGTCACCTCTGCTGTGATCATTCCTCGGTCTCTAAACACCGGACGAAGTATCCTGAATGCATAAAACAATGCAGCTCCAAAAGTCAGCAGTACGACCAGGGTCGCGCTGGTCAGCCGCCAGTTTACGTAAAATAGCACCACGATCGCGATCGTAGCGGTAACGACACTGCCTAATATTTGTCCGAGTCCGGTGCCGACGAGATTTCTGATACCCTCCGCGTCGTTCATGATCCGCGAGATCAGTTGCCCGCTCTGAGTCGAGTCGAAATACGAGATCGGCAAACGTTCGATGTGGGTCTGAACGTTCTTTCTCATTTCGGTGATCGCCCGTTGGGCAGCGACACCGAGTATCTGGGACAGAGCGAAACCGCTTACGCCCTGAATCAGCGTGGAACCACCGATCACAAGCGCGATCCACTTGAGCATTGAGTAATTATGGTTGGTGAAAACTTCGTCGCCAACATACTTCATCGACGCCGGTAGGACCATTCCGGAAAGACGCGATACGAGCATTAGAACGCTGCCGAACAAAAGCCGCCAACGTGCTCCCCAAATGATCTTTCGTGCCTCAGCCCAGGCGCTTGAATAGTCGACCTTTTTCTTCTTCTTTTCGTCTGCCATATCGTTTAACCCAAGTCTGATTATTGAAGCATCATAAGTCAATCGGCCGCGAGATAGCCTTAGTGGCAGATTGATCTTCTCGGCGATCTTTGTGCCCGCCTTAATGTGTAAATGGTATTCAGGAAACCAGTCCCCCAAAATCACACTGTCAAAACAGAAATTTACAAAGCGGTCTCGAACAACTCACCATTCCCAAAGCCGTGAAACGCTGTACTAACTATGATACACTTTTATTGATATGTGGTGTGAAATCGTCCCTTTTAATTTGACTCGAGATGGCTTCACGACGGCATCAACAACGGCAAAAACGATTGGGACAGATGGGACGATCCGGCACAGGATGATAAGTCCCTTATTTGCAGCAGATACGCTGTCCCACGCCTGTCCCGAGGTGTCCCAGGCCCGGGACAGCATCGTAATTCTGCGTATTTTTGGCTATAGATCGACGACGTATTTAAGGAGACGAAAAGTATGATGCTTAGAAAATTGACGATATCAGTTCCCGATCTGGTGGGTAAATTTGTCGACTACAAGGTCCGCACCTGTGGCTACGGATCGGTCAGCGAATACATCAGAGAACTTATCAGGCTCGATCAGCGGTTTCATCTGGCCCAACTGGACCAGACGCTTATCCCGTCCGAGCAGTCGTATGACGAGCAGCGGCGGCCGAGACGTGACCCGTTTAATATGGATCTGATTCCGAGAGATAGATGACGTGATTTTTACTTATGATAAAATCATGTCTAATGGCTCGAATTAAGTCGGCAAAAGAATTAGTAGCAAATTGGGCGATCACCGGTCCTGTTCTCGAACAGCTCAGGGTCGAGGAACATCGAAATTCAAACCTTGCCGATACGTTGCTTTCACTAAGTGATGTAACCCGTTCTTCTCTGTTAGCTCATCCGCCCACACCTTACTCAGGTATGATCGAGATGCAGCAACTGTTTGCAAAAATGAGGAAATGAAACAGGTTCTCGAAGCCGCAAAGGAAATTCAAGATTTTCTTGATGAGATGAAAAGGCGATTCTGTTTTATCGGCGGTGCGATAATGTGTTTATCGGTATGCGTGGCGTTTGGTCAAGCGCAAATTCGACTGACGGAGCCCACTGTGATGAAGAACCTGCGGGCGAAACTTGCGGTTGAGCCGACAATTTCATTGCAAAAATTCGCGGCGATGGCTAATAAGCTTGCCGCTCGCCAAGGTTACGGTTTTGGGTTTGATCCGGGCACCTTTAAAGAGCGAAGTGTCCGTATTGGTGGTGCAAAACTGTCGGGATACCGTCTTAGAGGAACGGATGGAACGAGGCGGGAATTCGTTGCTCCTGAGCGCGAGGACTATCCATGCGGAACGCGGGAAGAGTTCCCAGTAAGCTGGGTGAAAGGAAAGGCATTTGGTTTTATTAGCAGGGGCAAGCTTTATTCGACGCTCATACCGCGCCAATTTGGTCGGGACGAGATGGTTTTAGTCGATCACTCGCTCCGGACAGCGATACGACAATGGGACGTGCCCATCGATAGCGTTCCTGAGGCAATTTCCACTGATGGCACCAAGGTCTACTTAGCTACTGAGCTGGGCCAACTGTACCTTGAAATAGATCCTATGGGAACGTATCGTTATGTGCCGTCGGACGCTTCAGGCTTATTAAAACAATATGTCGACCTGACAAAGTTTCCCAAAGACAAGGACAATGACTATCTCGGATACCGCGAATTTAGAAACCAGAATAGTTCGTATTACATTAAATTTTCTTGGGCCTGTACATAGCAATTCATGAAGCAAACCTACATTAACCAACTAAAGGATCATATCGGCGAATCGGTCACGCTAAAAGGCTGGCTTTATAACAAACGTTCGAGCGGCAAACTCGTGTTTTTGCAGCTCCGCGACGGCACGGGGATCGTGCAGGGCGTCGTATTCAAGCCGAACGACGAGGCATTGTATGAGCTGGCGGACTCTGTCGGCCAGGAAAGTTCGATCATTGTTACCGGAACGGTAAAAGAAGACACGCGCTCGTCGCTTGGCGTCGAGGTTGATGTCACCGCTCTCGAAGTGCTGCAGAATGTACACGATTATCCGATCACGCCAAAGGAACATGGCACCGAGTTCCTGATGGATAACCGTCATCTATGGATACGGTCGAAGAAACAGCACGCAGTGCTGAAGATCAGGCACACGGTAATTAAAGCGGTCCGCGACTTTTTTGACGACAACGGATTTACGCTAGCGGACACGCCGATATTCACGCCGGCAGCGTGTGAGGGCACGACAACGCTGTTCGAGGTCGATTATTTCGGCGACGACAAAGCATACCTGACGCAGTCTGGCCAGCTTTATAATGAAGCGACGGCTGCCGCTTTCGGCAAATCGTATGCATTCGGCCCGACGTTTCGTGCGGAGAAATCCAAAACGCGACGTCACCTGACTGAATTCTGGATGGTCGAGCCCGAGGTCGCATACGCCGGTTACGAAGACATGATGGACCTCGGCGAGGCGATGATCCTCTCGATCGTTGAACGCGTGTTGACCGACCGTCAAGAAGAGCTAAAAACACTCGAACGCGACACGACCGTTCTCGAGGCGATCAATTCCCCTTTTCCGCGTCTTCATTACGACGATGCGGTCAAGATGCTTCAGGAAGGACACGCCAAAGGCGACTTAGAGAACAATTTTGAATGGGGCGGTGATTTTGGTGCCCCCGACGAGACTTATCTCTCGTCACAGCACGGCAAGCCGGTCTTCGTCCATCACTTCCCTGCGGCGATCAAAGGATTTTACTTCGAGGTCGACAAAGAACGCCCTGAATGTGCTCTCGGCATCGACTTGCTCGCCCCTGAAGGCTATGGCGAGATCATCGGCGGCGGCGAACGAGCCGCAAACCTCGATTACCTGATCGAGCAGCTAAAACACCACGGCCTCGATCAGGCGACCTTCGAATGGTACCTCGACCTCCGCCGCTACGGCAGCGTCCCCCACGCCGGCTTCGGCATGGGCATCGAACGCTGCACCGCCTGGATGGCCGGCATCGAACACGTCCGTGAAACTATCCCATTTCCGCGGATGTTGTATAGGTTGAGGCCGTAGAATTACGAATGTCGTTGGCTAAATGCTGGACGAAATCGAATACTCTGAGTCGATAATATTGTTATGACTGCCCGAAATCTTGCTCAATTGATCTTTACTTTCGGCTTATTGGCCGCGGTCGCCGTCGGGCAGTCCGCCAAAAAACCGCCGGCGGATCTTCTGAATTTCTTGAGGAAGATGGACGAGGCTCAAGTTCAACTGCAGAAAGGAGATGCCGCCAGTTATAAGCGGCTATGGTCGGACGAGGGCGATGTTACGATCTCGGGCGGCTTTGGCGGCACGATAGAAAAAGGTTGGGATGCTGTCAGCAAACGACTTGATTGGGCCGCGACCCAATTTGCAAACGGCACAAATTCCATTGAGCGGATCGTGGTCGTCGCCGAGGGCAATATCGGTTATTTGATCCAGGTCGAGCATATCAAATTCAACGTGCGGTCGACCGGGATGGCCGCGGGCCGCGATTACCGCGTTACCATGATCTTCCGGCGCGAACGTGGCCGTTGGAAGATCGTGCATCGCCATGCGGACAGTCAGACTTCGAAGCTGCAAGCGTGAACGGTCATTGTGTCGACTTACACAGCAAAAGTAATTTGCAAAAATAATGCGGCGGAGTTGTTTGCGAATGCGTGAAAGTTTGACGGTTCCTAGATCGGATTCGCTCGCGAGACCACTCCGTTTCCGAGGATGCTTTTACAGGTTGAGGCCGTAAGATATGCCTAAGATATTTGTCACCGCAGGTCCAAACGGAGTGGAAAAATCGACGCTCGCCTTTGCGTGACGATATTGGACCGCTAAATATTGACATCGCGGCGGCTGGGAAACCGGATGCATTGTGGCATTTTCCAAAGAGGTTTTACCGCTCTGAAAGTTAACAAGCAAAAAGTCAAAAGCGGAAAAAACCCCAAAAAGCTAAATGTGAGGAACGCTTAACAAAGCAAAAGTGAGGAGCAAAATGGCAAACGGTCAGAACACTAAAATCGAAACAGATTACTACGAGTTTCTAGGCAGAGTATTAGTCAATCCGGATCTCACGACAGGAAATTCCGGTGAATTTCAAGCAGTTATTAATAAACTCTTGCTCCTAAACGATGTAGATCAATTAAATAACATTCGTATTGCGACTTTTTCTATGCTGAAACGCAGTCCGCCTCCTTTTTCAAATTCATTTATCGCCGTTCAAGAGATCAAAAATGCCGTTATTGAACTTTCTAGAAGCAATCGGGCGGCAAGACTAAGCTCCGCCAACAAAATCCGTACAATGGTTAATGAAACTTTTGTGAATAGAGTCAAAACATCGGAAAAACAACACAAAGCGGTTACTGATTTTATCAAAGGTTAAAATTTGAAAAGTATCCGGTTTGCGCGCAATTCGAAATGAAATGCTAAATGATCGCGCAGAATATATTCTGTGACGACAGCTGAACGTTTATAGATGCGTCCCCCCATAGACGGGACGGAAATAAGGAGAAAAGTGGACGAATTTCAAGACCAATTTTTACAACAGTCGTCGACTGTCGAGTCGCAAAACTCGAAAGCAGCGATCGTATGTCTCGTTTGCGGGATTCTTAGCGTTGTCGGATTCGGCTTTATCGGATTATTTATAGTGGGTATTATTGCCGGCATTCTGGCTTTGTCAAAAATTAATAAATCCGGCGGAACGCTTGGCGGGAAGGGTTTAGCAATTGCGGGTTTAATTTTGAATGGTTTTTCCGTTCTAGTAACAATTGTTTTTTATATATTCTTCTTGTCAGGTGTACTTTTTTATATGAACAGTGCTCATCCGGGCAAGAATACTGGAACTAATGTTGTTGCTCCGGCTCGTTAGCGGAGGCGTTACGCGTGGCGACGGACTGCAAGTTCTATGGAGCGATTTTCTCGGCCCGATTCCGCTCACCGGTAGAAATCGTTACGGCCGCAAATATAATTGGCTTACCGAACTGATTTTTACAAACGGCGGGGCAGTTTGGGTAATTCCGCAAAGAATTAAAAATTACGACAAAACTTACAGCCTTTTCGATGCTCTGCCGCAGGCGATTTTGAAAGATAATTTTTGAGAGCTTAAAAATGGACGAGTATTTGTTTCAGAATGAAAATATCATAGAAAAGAAACGCGCGAATTTTGTATTAGGTTTAGATGAACATGGATTGCCGCAATTCGGACTCTTTGGACTTGGTGCACAAATGCTTATGGCCGGATTGCCGGAAAAAAGCGAATCGATCGGCGGACATCTGTATCTGACAAATTTGCGCCTGTTTTTTGGGTCGCATCGCTTCAATCGATTCAAGGGAACTTTCAGCATTTTTCTGCCGAATATTGTTGAGGCCAAAGACGTTTCCCGACCTTTAACTCTGGGTAAAATGATGCAGGTGGTTACCCGCAATCACAACTTCGAGTTTGTGATGTGGAAAATTCCGAAAGTGATGGCGGCGATAACAACGGCGCGAAATTCTGTTTCGCTTACGCAAATTGACGAATTGCGAAACGCCGTCCGCAACTCGCCGGACAAATGCGGCGATGGTTTTAGACTTTCCCCGCCTGTGATGGATTTGTTGGAATGATTGAATAGGTGGCGATTTTTTTCATAAGGAAATTTATTAAAGTTTATGAAACGAAATATTTCTTCAAAAAGGACGCTGCCGACTAAGATTTTTAATTTTGTCGTGGCAATTCTTCCGCTTGTTGCTTTGCCCGCCGCTTACCGAGAGTTGGAGCAGGACACTTTACCGATTAAAAGTTTGGTCATTTCAATGTTTTTCATCTGGCCACTATTTTTTCTTTTTATCAATTACCGACTAAAATTTGTCAGCGTGGACGAAAACAATCTTTATGTTTCGCGTTTGTTAAAGGAGCGCGTAATTCCGCTTGCCGATATCGAGAACGTTCGTCTGACAACGATCGGTTTAGTCTGGGTACAGATCGACTTCAAAGCGAATACAGCTTTTGGCAAACGGATATTCTTTATGCCGACGGTTACAAAATTATTTGCCGCACCCTTTCAGCGTTCTCACCCGATAGTCGATGAATTAAACGCTTTGGCAAATAAAGCGAGTTAAGTTAATGAATAATCAGACTCAGAAGAAACGAGAAATATCTTCCTTTTTAACCCTCTTTATTAGGCTAGTTCTCCCCGGGATGTTTCTCCTGGGCGCTATGCCTTTCGCGGTAACATTGAAAAGATAATCAGGTTCAGCGAGATGCGTCCGACGATGATCTAGCTCAAAGTTCCCCTAATATCACAGTCGGAATATATGAACCAAATCATGTAATCGAGGAGTTGAGACGGTTAGCAAAGGTCGATCAGTGACCTGTCGCTTTTACGCATGGCTCCGAAAGGGCTTCGAACAAGTCCGCGAAACAATTCCGTTTCCGAGGATGCTTTATAGTTCGAGACCTTATGGTATTTTGAAATTCTCGGGATGTTGAGTAATATCTCCGAAAAACAAATAGGGATTATTAGAATGGCTAAACCTGCGAAACTGGCTCACGTCGTGTATATGACAAGACGCTTCGACGAAATGATCGAATGGTATCAAAAGGTCTTTGAGGCGACGGTGGTATATCAAAATCCGGCGTTTGCGTTCCTGACTTACGACGACGAACATCATCGTTTTGCATTTGCGAATATGTCGGTTCTTAAGCCCGATGTTGATGTCGCTGAGCGTAATAGCGACATCGGCGTAAATCACGTCGCATTCACATATTCAAATGTTGGCGAGCTGCTGGAAAACTACGAGAGCCTAAAGGCGGCGGGTGTCACACCTTATTGGCCTGTACATCATGGCATGACGCTGTCGATGTATTACCAAGATCCTGATGGGAATCGGATGGAGTTTCAAGTTGACACCTGCTCGGTCGACGAGGCCAACGCGATGATGCAATCGGAAGCCTTTGTCGCCAATCCCATCGGCGTCGATTATGACCCGAATGAACTCCTGGCAAGATACAGGTCGGGTATTCCGTTTGAACAACTCATGGTCCAGCCGGAGGGGCCGATGTCGGCAATTCCAGCCGAACATGGCATGACCTGACAAGGCAGATCGATCTTGGGAAATAGTTAGACTGATACCCGAAATAATGCAGTTTCAACAGAAAAGAACAATATCGTCATGGCTGACGCCATATTTGCGGATAATACTTCCCGGCTTCTTTCTTTTAGGTGCCGTATTTGCACCGGTTGTGATCTATTTTCGCTCGGTCAGTCCCAATCCAGGGTCGTTAGCTCTAACAGTTTTTGTTTTGTGTTGTATGGGTGCAGGATTCGTTACCTTATTAACGTATTGGTACCGGACGGTAACTCTCGATGGCGATCAGTTGCTCGTTTCAAATTATCTTACCGAGATCTCGGTTCCATTCTCGAATATCAAAGACGTGACCGAACGCCGGCTTAGGGGACATCCTGTGACGATCCATCTAAAAGAGGTGTCGGAGTTTGGAGATAGGATCACATTTCTCGCGAAGTCGCGATCCATAGTGGCGGAATTGAAAGAATTAGCGAAAATAGACACTTAGATTTACTGCTATGAGTTCCCGAAATCAATGAAACGAGTAATTTCTACGAACGACACATTTTTCTACAAGATAATTTTGCCGGTCTTTTTTCTTGTTTGCTCCGCAGTTGTGCCGGCGCTTATTTATTTTGACGACAGGAAAATCTTCGCCGCGATTTTGCCAACCTCGGTATATTCGAATGGTAGAAATGGCCGATTCGTCGGATGCTTATTTTTGTTTATCTTTCTGATAGGAACGTCGCTGCTTTTCTTTTTAATGACCAAGGCGTCAAAAAAGCTAAGCCTCGACGGTGATGTACTTTACGCTTCCAATTTCATCAAGGAGATCGCAATTCCGCCGTCGAATATTGAAAAGATCTTATGGTTCGGTGATGTACGTCCCACATTGATCTACTTAAAGGAGCAGTCACCGTTCGGAAGAAAGATCACCTTTTACCCAAATGTCAAAGCAACCTCGTCGACATCAAATCCGATTGTCGAAGAGTTGAAACAATGGGCTAAGCTATAAATCTAGGTAGTAATCTATGTCCATATACACCGCGAAAATATTCTGGAAAAGCGATTCGGCGGAGTTGTTTGCCAAGAACCAGTACAGTCGCGGCCATGCTTGGGGATTTGACGGTGGCGTGATGGTTCCGGCGAGTTCTTCACCGCATGCAGTCCGGGTGCCATTTTCGGTCGAGGCGGCGGTTGATCCTGAGGAAGCCTTGGTGGCGTCGGCCTCGTCGTGTCATATGCTTTCCTTTTTGTGGGTCGTGTCCAAGAACGGGTTTGTTCCCGAATCTTATGAAGACAACGCCGTTGGCGAGATGGCAACCACCGAAACGGGCAAGCAGTGGATATCAAAGATCACTCTTGACCCGCAGATCGTTTGGTCCGGCACGGCCCCGACCACCGACGAGCTTGCTGCAATGCACCATGAGGCACATGAGGTCTGCTATATCGCGAATTCGATCAAGTCCGACATCGTTATGAACTCTTAGGATATGCCTGTCTATTTGAGGCGAAGGTCTGCTTCGCCGGGAGCCGAAATGTGGCCGGAAAAGGTTTACGTGGAATGAAAAAGGAAAAGGTTGAAGACCAGTGGTCATATCATCGAACCAAAACATATGACCGTCTGGGCGGCCGGTGGCATTTTGTTGTCCGCACATTTGTCGTCAAACCGGGCGAGGAAGAGCCGCGTGAGATCTATTTTAGGAACGGCGAGAAGACGGAATACGGTATGCTCCGATTTGAGCGGCTAAAAGACAATCCGTACCGGGATTTTGAGGCTATAGCCAATAAGATCATGAACAATCGGCCTTTTCGAAACGCTCTGCTCGACGAGGATACGGCGATCGAATGGAGTAAAGGTTGGAAATAGGGACTTTGAAACCGGTGAACAATAATGAACTTGGACGAGCAAACCATCATCCCCTGCAGTGATCTTGATGAAGCCATTAAACAATACTCCGAACAGCACGGCTACCGGTTGGACATGATCGCTCCGGCTGATGCTCCTCGCGAGGCGTTGATGTCGCGAGATGGCGCGAGTCTTCGGCTTATTGCCAATTCAAACTCCGATGTCCAAGGCCCAAACTCTCCCCATGACACAGATAGCCGATCCGAGAGTTTGAACCCAGTGTTGGACGCCGAGTGGATCACTGGTCGAGCCGGAATGGACTACCGTGACCTGATCCCGGATAGAATGGGCGGTCAGGTCATCGCCTCGCATATACGTCTGACGAAGGGCGGCGATGTCAGCGATTACGTTCATTATCACAAAGTGGATTTTCAGATGATCCGGTGCATAAAGGGCCGGATCAGAGTCGTTTACGAGGACCAGGGCGAACCATTCTGGCTGGAACCGGGCGATTGGGTCATCCAACCACCCGAGATCCGACATCGTGTGCTCGAGTGCGAATCCGGTTCAGAGGTAATTGAAATAACGATGCCCTCCGACCACGAGACGTGGGTTGAGCATGAAATGACGCTTCCAACGAGCCAACTTCGACCGGAACGAGAATTTAGCGGTCAGCGGTTTGTCCGCTACATTGCACCAAAGACTTGATGAAGAAACATGCGGTCCGACCGTCGACCAGCTCTTTGACAATCTAATCTTTTTTTGCCGTTTCGGTGCCGAATGTCAGGACCCGCTGGCTTCCCCAATGGCCTTCAAGTGATTTTGCCGATAGGACCCTGTAGATCGCGAAAGTACATTGTTTCCCCCCGAAACCGATCGCGGCGCGGTCACCCCGCCAGACACCGAAACCGAGTGTGGTAGACGTCGACGTCGTCCAGGTAACGAAAAACCCCTCACCCATCTTTTCGATCTTGATAGTCCCTTCGTAGGGCTTTCCGTCAGGGGTGTTGCCAGTTACTGAGTAATTTCCAGCAAAAGTGTTGCCTGACGTCCGCACCGCTTTCTCGGTTCCAAACGTGTATTCGCCCCACTTAGCAACCCGGCCGTCCATCTGGCCGTCGGACGCAATGCGGTAGAGGGCAACACCGCAGCCCTTTCCCTGATCGGATTCCGCGTAAGCCACGCCAACGTCATCGCCGTTTTGGACCCCGACTCCAGTGAGTCGCGAGCGGTATATCTGTCGAAGGAACTTATACGCCTCGCCCTGGTTGGTTATCGTAAGTGACCCCTCGAAAGGGTTGCTGCCAGACTCATCGGTTCCGGTTAACTTGTAATCACCGGAAAGCTCCTTTTCCACGGCTCCGTTTTTTGTGTTGGCATTAACTTCTTTGTTAACGTTTGCCAGATCCGGCCCTGTTTCGCACGAGATTCCAAGAAGGAGTGATGTCGCGATCAGAGCCGAAGTAAGAATTGATATTGTTTTGTGATAAACCGACCGCATAGTTAAAACTGTTTCTGCAATTACCCAACTATTCGCTAATTATCGTCAGCACCGATATTTGCGGCGGCATCATAAATCGAAGAGGAAGAATGCTCGTGCCGATACCGGAGTCAACGAACATATCGACGCCACCATCTCGAATATGCCCGTATGAGTACTTCTGCCCGTAGCTCGATGGAACGATGGGTGTTCCGAGAATCGGAAACCAAACCTGGCCTCCGTGAGTATGCCCGACCAGTATCAGCTTTAGATCCGGCGATATCGACAGGTCGCTGGTGATTACTGGAAGGACATCCGGACTGTGTTCAAGAGCTATTACATCGCCCTCCTGGCCGGCTTGAGCGAGCGCGGACTTGGCATCATTTGAAAACCCTTCCCACGTTACGATCTTGGTATGGTCTTTGAGGCCAAGCAGCCTAAAACGTTGATCGTCCCGATCAATATTGACAGCCTGATTCTGAAGCACGTTGATCCCTACTCTAGTCAACTCGCCGGCGACCTCCTCCTCTCCATATGCGACGTCATGATTGCCGAGAACGGCGTAAACACCGTACTTAGCCCGCAAACCGGCAAGCCCATCGGCGATCTCGCCCATTGTCATCCTGAGATTGCTGCTCCGCCTTTGCGATACATAATCGCCCAAAAGGACGACAAGGTCAGCATCCTGTTCGTTTGCCGCGGCAACGACTTGTCGTAGTTTCTGCGGGGTAATGTAATGGGCCCCACCGTGAACGTCCGAGAGCGTGACTATTTTCAGGCCATTGAGTGCGGGGTTCCAATTCTTAACCTTTAACTCTGTCCGGTTGATAACTAGCCGGTCAGGTTCGATGAAATACGCGTAGCCCAACAAGCAAAGGCCAATGGCCGCAAGCACGACAAATCCGAAAACGATGCGAGGTGGTAGATTCTTCAATATCACGATCTCAAGAGTTTTCGAAATATTCGCCCCAGCGGCGGTCAACAAGTTTGACAATGTCCTCACGCGGTTCGACGACCGCCGGATACCATGGCTTCATGCGGGCGTCGATGACTATAGGAGATGCGTAGCCGATATGGTTATTACGTGTTTCAATCCGCTTTGCATAAATGTCTGTTGCCGGATTAAACCGCGTCCACGTCGCCCAGAGGAATTTCTCACTAGTTCGGGCGAAATCAATATCGTCATGGATGACGACGACCTGCCAATCGTCGAATTTGCCAGATTGAGAAACCCGCTGACCCAGGTCCTTCGCCTGTTCGTACGGTTCGCCTTCGACAACGAGACAACCGCCGCAAAAGGGTTCCGCATGGCTTACACCGACGGGCAGTTCGCCGCTAAATTCGCGGACGAGTTCCCTCTTTGATTCGCCGAGACCCATCAATATGGCTTTACTGCCGTGGTTGATCTTGCCGCTGGCATAATCGAGCGTGTCAAAGGCGGTCTGGCTGAAAATAAAGAGGTCCCGCTGCCAATCAACGCGAGCCAAAATGTGCTCGAACAACAATTTGAAGTCACGAAGATCCTGCGGTGTGTCGGTCAGAAGCAGGAATTTGGTCAAAGCAAGTTGGCCTTCGCCGAGTATTCGAAATCCCGCAGATAAGGCCTCGCGGGCATATCGCTCACGTACGACGGCCGCGGTTAGTGAGTGAAATCCTGTTTCGCCGTAGCTCCAAAGGTCTCGAACGGCCGGCATTACGAGCGGAAACAGCGGCGATAGCAACTCTTGTAAATAGTCGCCGATAAAGAAATCTTCCTGCCGTGGCTTTCCTACGACAGTTGCCGGATAAATGGCATCCTTACGGTGGAACACGGCGTCTGCCCGGAAAACCGGATAGTTATGTGTCAGTGAATAGTAGCCATAATGGTCGCCGAACGGGCCTTCCGGGCGGCGTTCGTGCGGGGCAACGCTGCCGCAGATAGCAAACTCGGCCTCGGCGATCAGGCGGTGGCGGTCGGTACCCAGCGGGTTCGCGGCCGTTTTAATCTTTTCGCCCGCGAGCAGCGACGCGAGCATTAGCTCCGGAACGCCTTCGGGAAGCGGTGCGATCGCCGCGAGGATCATCGCCGGGGCACCGCCAAGAAAGACGGTCACCGGAAGCGGCGTTTCTTGCTGTTCGGCCTCGAAATAGTGAAATCCGCCGCCCTTACCGATCTGCCAGTGCATTCCGGTTGACGTTTTATCATAACGCTGTATCCGATACATCCCGAGGTTGTGCTTGCCCGTGGAGAGACTCTCGGTATATACAAGCGGCAGGGTAACAAAATGGCCACCGTCTTCGTGCCATAGCTGTAAAAAAGGAAGTTTTTCGAGATCAACTGAGGCTTGTTTAGATTCGAGAACCGGGGCATTGCCGGTAAGTTTGGTACCCAATTTTGCCGCCGTTAAGCCCAAATCGCGATATTCCCAGAGCTTTCCGAGCTTTGGCGGGAGCAGATTTTCCGCCGCCTCGGCGGCACGGCGGACAAACTCGAACGGCTTTTTGCCAAAGGCGAGATCGATGCGTTTGATGGTTCCGAAAAGATTGGTGACGACGGGAAAATCCGAGCCTTTAACGTTCGTAAATAGAAGAGCCTTCCCTTGGCTTAGGATAACCCTTCGATGAACCTCGGCGATCTCAAGATACGGGTCGACCTCGGCCGCGACCTCGACTATCTCGCTTTCACCGCGAAGCAAGTCGATAAATGAACGCAAGTTCCTATGCATAAAACAGAAGGCTGAAACGCGAACGGTAACGAGTGTGTACGGTCAGTTCTTTATCATATTGCGGCAGTTATGCCCTAAAAACGACACACTCCCTGCCGCTCGTGTCCCTGGCTTACTTCCGAAAGTTGTTCTTGCTCAAGTCGAGATCGCTCGCCTTGATGACATCGACCTTTATATTCGGAAAACGCCTCGCGAGATCCTCCTTAAAGTCCGAGTAGTCGCCGACGATGATGATATCGCCGCCCATAATGTTTTGTTTCGCAAAATCCTTGATTTGGGTATCCGTGACTCCATTGACATTATTAACATATGCATTCAATTCACCGGTCGGTATACCAAAAGCATAAAGATCGCTGATCGCCGCTGCGAGGCCGCTGGTCCTTTCAAGACTGACACCGAAATTACCGGTCAAAACCGCTTTACGCGGAACCAGTTCGTCGTTAACCACGGAATTGTCTGAGAGTTTTTTTATCTCGGCCAGAACCAGGTCCAGAACCTCTGCGGCCGATATGGTCTTGGTTTGGATCCGCGTAGCAAAATTCGATCTCGAACCGCGCCACGCAAAATTGCTCCCGGCACCATACGACAGGCCGCGTTTAATACGTATCTCGTAATTCAAACGGGACGAATAGCCGCCGCCCAGAACGGAGTTCAGAACCTGCGCCGTGTAATACGATCCACTGGTACGCCCAACGCGTGTCAAGGATTTCGCGTACGTCACAGCAGCCTGGCCTGATTTGGGGAGATCGATCACGAGAATGCCTGGTTTTGTGAGCGATGCCAAGGTCGCACCGTCACTCACGACAAATATCTTTTGTGGCTGTTTCCAGCTCCCAAATGCTTTTTCTGCAATCGTGGCAGCATTTTTTTGAGTAATATCTCCTGCAAATACGATGACTGCATTCGGAGGTACAAATTTTCTTTCATAAAAAGAAAGAATGTCAGTTTGCGAAACGTTTGCGATACTGTCGGGAGTCCCGCCGGTAGGGTGCTCGCCAAAACTATATTTGCTTGCGACATAATTTGCCAGCGACGACGGCTGCTTGAGGCTGAATGTCAATCCATCGAGCGTCTGTGATTTAAGAAGGTCAAGCTCCTTTTGATCGAATTTCGGATTGAGCACAACGTCGGACATTATCGCCATAGCCTGTTCGACCTTGTCGGAGGTTACAGTCACCGATACGAATGAACTGTTCCACCCTGCCCCACTGTTTATCGAACCGCCGAGAAACTCGATAGCTTCCGCAACCTCGGTCGCGGAACGAGTTTTTGTGCCTTTTGTAATCATCGACGCTGTTAGATCGGCAAGTCCCGCTTTACGTTCGTCCTCAGACGACGCCCCGCTTTTGACGATTAACTGGATCGTCACGAGCGGAACGTTCTTTCGTTCGACAACTGCGACGATCAGACCGTTCGACAGCTTCTTTTCGGCTACGGCCGGAATCTTGACCGATTTCGGGGCCGATGGAGTGGGTGGCTGTTCGGTTTGCGCGAACAGATTCACCACAGAGACACAGAGAACGCAGAGAATAATAGATACGCTTTTCAAATTCATTATTTTGCACCTCCGTCGGCTGTGTAGTAGATCACCGTGCGATTGTTGTCGCTAAAGTATTTTTTCATAACCCGTAAAACGTCTGCCGCCGTAACGGCCTGTAGCGCCTGAATATCAGTATTTACTGCTTTTGGATCGTGTTGATAGGCAACGGCACGTTCGATGGCGATGGCCTTGCGGTCGTTGTCTTCGCGGCCGCGAACGGCGTCGGCGATGAGCTGATTCTTAGCCTTTACAAGCTCGTTATCGGTCACGCCATTTTCTTGTATCAATTTGAGCTCGGCAAGCAGCGATTTTTCAAGTTCGGCGGCCTGTTTTCCTTCTGAGGCAATGGCGGTGAAATAGAGCAACCCGCTATCGACCCTGTTATTAAGAGTGAACGATGCTTCCTGAGCGATCTGCTGTTTGTAAACGAGACTCTGATATAACCGTGAGCTCTCGCCTCCTGACAAGATCTTGTCGGCAACACGCAACGCCGGAATGTCCGAGCTGTCCGATCTCGGCCCTAGATAGCTGATCGCGACTGCCGGAAACGGCACATTCGGAGCTGTTTTTTCATACCGCATCTCTTTTGTCTTAGCCGGTTCGACCTCGGTTACCCGCGGGATTGATGAAGTTGGCCTTGCAACCTTACCAAGATATTTATCCGTCCATGCTTCAAACTGCTTCTGATCAAAATCGCCAACGACGATCAAATAAGCATTATCGGGCCGATAATAAAGGTCGTGAAACGCCCTCGCGTCTGCTGATTTGGCGGCGTTAAGCTGGTCGAGATTGCCGATCACGCCTCGTTTGTACGGATGTACCGCGTAGGTCAAACTACCGATATATTCGTTAAATTGGCCATATGGCTGAGCGAGTACGCTCTGGCGGTACTCCTCTTTGACCACGTCACGCTCAGACGCAAAATTGGCGTCGTCTACGTTCAGGTTGGCCATTCGCTCGGCCTCAGCCCAGAGCAGCGTTTCGAGGTAATTCGAAGGCACAACTTCGTAATAATTGGTGAAATCGTCCCATGTCGAAGCATTATTGAATCCGCCGACATCTTCGGTCAGCCGGTCCATCTTCTCGTTGGGCATGTTTTTGGTGGATTTGAACATCATATGCTCGAACATATGTGCGAACCCCGATTTTCCCTGCGGATCATTTTTGCCGCCGACGTTGTACCAAACGTGGATCGCGACCGTCGGGCTCGAATTGTCCTGTAACGAGACTACCTTCAGGCCGTTCGCGAGTGTCCGTTCCTTAATATTTAGCGGGGCAACCTTGATCTGGCCGCAAACCGCGACAGCCATTGAAAGCCCGAGGAGCATACCGAGTAATCTTTTTGCCATAATTGTTTCAAAGAGAAGTTTTAATGAAATAGTATCATGCGACACGGCTTGTAACTTCGGTTGCAATCTCCCGCTCGTGAAAGCGTAGAGCCGCCCTTGCCCCCGACTCTGCAGCTGGTTGAAAACGATAGGCCATTCTTCTACCAAAAGTACGCATAAATACGCATAAATACGCAGCATTACGATGCTGTCCCGGGCTTGGGACAGTGCGGGACAGGCCTAGGACAGTGTATCTGTTGCAAATACAAGATTTATTCATTCTGTCCAAAGTGTCCCACTGTCCCAACCATTGTGTCGTCCTGAAAGAAGTTTACGATTGTTTGTGGTCAGTCGTCTGCCAGATCTCGAATCAAATTGCACCAAAACCTCCAAAGGACCTTAACGCTTCAGTGTATCATAGATTAAACCGTGTTTTAGGAGTTGTTCCTTTCTTGAGACTCGTTGGTAAAGGAAGTTTACGGATAATCATAGAACCCTTTACCCTTCTTACGTCCGAGCCAGCCGGCGTCAACGTATTTCTTGAGAAGCGGACAAGGACGATATTTGGGATCCCCTAAGCCCTCGTGTAATACATTAAGTATTGCCAAGCAAACGTCTAAGCCGATGAAATCTGCCAGAGCGAGAGGCCCCATTGGATGATTCATCCCGAGTTTCATGATCTCGTCGATCGATTCTTTTGTCGCTACGCCTTCATGAAGTGCAAAGATCGCTTCGTTGATCATCGGCATCAGCACACGGTTTGAGACAAAACCGGGCGAGTCGTTGCACTCGACCGGGACCTTGCCAAGCTGTTCCGATAGGTCCCTGACCGTAGCGTAAGTCTCATCGGATGTTGCAATTCCGCGAATAACCTCAACCAGCTTCATAAGCGGGACGGGATTGAAGAAATGCATGCCGATCACCTTGTCGGGCCGCTTTGTGACCGCCGCGATCTTTGTAATTGAGATCGACGACGTATTTGATGACAGTATCGTTTCCGCATCGCAGATCTCGTCCAACTTTTGGAATATCTGTTTTTTGATCTCAAAGTTCTCCGTGGCGGCCTCGACGATCAGCGAACATCCCGCGAGGTCGTTGAGGTCGGTCGTCGAGCTGATACGGCCGAGGACCTTGCCCTTTTGAACTTCGGTGATCGTCTCTTTTTTGACGAAGCGATCAAGGCTCTTAGCGATATTTGCTATGCCACGCTCGACGTACTCTGCATTGACATCGCACATTATCACATCAAAACCCGCACTGGCAGCGGTTTGGGCGATCCCGTTACCCATTGTTCCGGCTCCGATAACTCCAATTGATTTACTCATTTTTATTATTTGTTTTCTAAATTAAAGGGCTACACCGACCTTAAATAGATTAAACCAGAGCACCAATACAAACAAAACGGGCTGCGAAACTTGCCTGTTTCACAACCCGTCACGGTGCCATTTTTGAACCACTTTATTGCCAGCTGTTTGGCGGCGGCGGGGGCATGTTGGCTCCGCCTGTTACCTGCGCAAATGGCCGGTTCTCAAAGTAAGCTTTACCTTCGTCGCTGAATAGAAAAACCAGACCGAAAACCCCGATCGCGGTTCCTATCGGAAACGACAGACAGCACATAATGGACGCTATGATCGACCAGATGCGAGCCCACGGTTTGTGATTTCTAAGTCCGTAACCCGCAACGACTTTCGGTATTGAAAACAGCGCTGTGAATATCAGGATAAAGAAAAACATCGCAGCGAAGATGCCAACGATCAGTTCCGGCGGCGGATCGCCCGCTTTATGGGGTGCCTGAGAAAAAATTGCGCCTGCGAGACCTACATAGAGGATCCCGATGACAAGCACCAGCAGCACATTCAGTGCGGTAAATAGCCAAAAGAACAGTCCCAGCAACTTGGATTTCTCTTCAGAACTCATATTAAGCCTCCGTCATCAATAAAAAAATACGAATTTGCTACTGCATTGTTGCAAAAATCGCGTTAGTCACGCTCAACGGCCAGCGCGACCGAATTGCCGCCGCCGAGGCAGAGTGCCGCGACTCCGCGTTTTGCTCCTCGCCGCTTCATTTCATAGAGCAGCGTGGTCAAAACGCGACCGCCGGAATTTCCGATGGCGTGACCCAGGGCGACCGCACCGCCATTGACGTTCACCTTTTCCATATCGAGGCCGAGTTCTTTCATGACGCCGAGAGCCTGAACCGAAAACGCCTCGTTCAATTCAAAAAGATCGACATCCTTCATGTCCCAGCCTGCTTTTGCGAGTACATTCTGAACACCTTTCACCGGAGCCATCATGATGAGCTTTGGCTCAATGCCGGAACTTGCCCATGCAACAACGCGTCCGAGTGGCTCGATTCCGAGGCTTGCGGCATTATCGGCTGATGTGACAACCAAGGCCGATGCACCATCGTTGACGCCGGGAGCGTTTCCGGCCGTGACAGTGCCACCGTCTTTCTTGAACGCCGGCCTCAGCTTTGCGAGGCTGGCGGCGGTAGTTTCGGACCGAACCGGTTCGTCATAGTCGAGAATGATCGGGTCGCCTTTCTTTTGCGGTATTTCGATCGGAACCAGTTCATCTGCAAAACGACCGGCCTGCTGGGCTTCGTGGGCTTTGCGGTGGGAATTGAAAGCGTAATTGTCCTGCTCTTCACGCGTGATCTGGTATTTTTCGGCAACTATCTCGCCGGTGTTGCCCATGTGCCAGTTCTCGAACGGGCACCACAGGCCGTCGTGGATCATCAGGTCGGTAGCGACCTGGTTGCCCATCCGAAAGCCTTCACGGGCGGTCTGCAAAGCATATGGAATATTGGACATCGACTCCATACCGCCGGCGACGACATATTCGGCATCACCGAGCTGAACGGCTTGCGACGCAAGAGCGACTGCGCGAAGGCCCGAGCCACATACCATGTTTATGGTCAAGGCCGAAACTTCGGGCGGAAGACCTGCCTTTAATGCCGCCTGACGCGCCGGAGCCTGTCCGATACCCGCCTGAACGACGCAGCCCATGATGACCTCGTCAACCTTCTCCTCGGAGATCCCTGCACGTTTGACTGCTTCTTTTATCGCGATCGCTCCAAGTTCCGGAGCCGAAAACCCTTTTAATAACCCCTGAAATCTTCCTGTCGGCGTTCGGGCCGCACTAATAATTACTGCGTTTTTCATATTTATTTATTAAATTATCGAAATACTCTTCCAATCTAATAGTATGACGAATCAAATGGCCATTCAAATCATGGCTGATTTGATCAACTACGGCACGCGATAGTATAAATCGATCGCGAACAGTTGTTTTTTCGGCCTATTTCAGATAAGTTTTCAGTCAAATCCCTGATTAAACTACCCATTTTTCACAAGGCGGTTAAAAGAAAATGCGCAAAAGATCTACGTTCGCGGCTGTCCGTTCACAGGCGGGCCTTATTTTGATCCTGGTTATTTCAATACTGGCTTCCGCGGTCTCTGTGGTTGCCCAGATGGTTGTGGCTCCGCCAAAAGCTGATCCGCTCAAAGATCTCAAATACCGTCTCGTCGGCCCATTTCGCGGCGGCCGTGTCGGAGCCGTCGAGGGGGTCGCCGACAAGCCAAACGTATATTATTTTGGGGCGACCGGCGGAGGCGTTTGGAAAACCACTGACGGCGGCGTGAACTGGGTCAATATTTCAGACGGTTATTTCAAAATGGGCTCGGTCGGAGCGATCGATGTTGCGGATTCTGACTCAAGCGTGATCTATGTTGGGATGGGCGAAGAGACCGTGCGCGGCAACGTCTCGAGCGGCGACGGTGTTTACAAGAGCGCCGATGGCGGCCGGACTTGGAAAAATGTCGGCCTGACCGATACGCAGCAAATTTCGCGGGTTCGCGTCGATCCAAAGAACCCTAATCTCGTTTATGTTGCCGCACTCGGCCATCTGTGGGCACCGAACGAGCAGCGCGGCATTTACCGAAGTAAAGACGGCGGCAAGACGTGGGAAAAGATCCTCTATCGCAATGCCGAGACCGGTGCAAGCGACCTCGTTCTCGACCCGGCAAACCCCAGCACAATGTACGCGGCGTTCTGGCAGATCAGCCGCAAGCCGTACCGCATGGACAGCGGAGGCGACGGCAGTGGATTGTTTAAGTCGACGGACGGCGGTGATACGTGGACTGAAATAACACGAAACCGTGGCCTGCCATCGGGAGTCGTCGGCAAGATCGGCGTCTCGGTCTCACCGGTAAATTCAAATCGTGTTTGGGCGATGATCGAAAACAAGGATGGCGGACTTTTTCGTTCGGACGACGCGGGGGACACCTGGCAGCGTGTTAGCGAAAGCGCCAGCATACGTCAGCGACCCTGGTATTACACTCGTGTTTATGCCGACACGGAGAATGTCGATACGGTTTACGTCCTCAATGTGCAATTCAATAAATCGATTGACGGCGGTAGAAATTTCACGACGATCAGCGGCTCGCACGGCGACCACCACGACCTATGGATAAACCCGAAAAACGCAAAGCTCATGGTCAACGGTAACGATGGCGGCGGCACCGTCACGACGGACGGCGGCGGCACGTGGACCGACGAGGATCAACCAACGGCACAGTTTTACCGCGTCGCAACCGACAACGATTTTCCATACAACATTTACGGGGCACAGCAGGATAATTCAACCGTGCGGATCGCGTCGCGCTCCGATGGTTTTGCCATAACGGCGAGCGATTGGTTTGCCGTCGGCGGCGGCGAATCAGGCTGGATCGCACCACATCCCGAAAATTCGGACATAGTTTTCGCGGGGAGCTATGACGGGCTGTTGACGAAATATAATCACAGGACCGGCCAGGAGCGAAATGTCGATGTCTATCCCGACAATCCGATGGGTTCGGGTGCTGAAAATGCAAAGCACCGCTTTCAGTGGAATTTTCCGATCCTCTTTTCACCGCATAAAACAGAAGGGAAATACGCACTTTATGCTGCTGCCGAGATACTTTTCCGCTCGCTCGACGAGGGACAATCATGGCAGCCGATCTCGCCCGACCTGACCCGCAACGACAAATCGAAACAGAAGTCGTCAGGCGGCCCGATCTCGCAGGATAACACCAGCATCGAGTATTACGACACGATCTTCTGCGTCGACGAATCGCCGGTAAAACAGGGCGTTATTTGGACTGGCAGCGACGATGGATTGGTGCAGGTGACGCAGAACAACGGCCAGACTTGGACAAACGTGACGCCAAAGGACATGCCCGAGTGGGTGCAGATCAACCAGATCAAGGCGTCGCCGTTTGACGCTGGAACAGCGTATTTCGCGGCCGTAAACTACAAGAACGACGATCAAAAACCGTATATGTTCAAGACGACGGATTTCGGCAAGTCGTGGAAGAAGATCGTGACCGGCATACCGGCCGATCAATTTACGCGCGTAGTTATCGAAGATCCGAACATGCGTGGTTTTCTCTATGCGGGAACCGAACGCGGAATGTTTTACACGACCGACGCCGGCGAGCATTGGCAGAGTTTGCAGCTAAACCTGCCGGTCGTTCCCATCCATGACCTGACGATCCAAAAACAGTCAAAAGACCTGGTGGTCGCGACGCACGGCCGTTCATTTTACGTTCTGGACAATCTGACGATTCTCTATGCGCTCGCCGACGCACAGAAAGCCGAGGCATTTTTATTCAAACCTGAAGACGCCTATCGAACATCCGGAGGAGGCGGCGGACAATTACCGCCGACCGCGACCGTCGGTTCAAACCCGCCAAATGGGGTTGTGGTCAACTATTACCTCAGGGAAAAGGCGACCAAGGAAGTTACACTCGAATTCCTCGACGTGGAAGGCAAGGTCATACGGAAGTTTACTAAACGTGCGGATCCTGTAGGCGGAGTAGCCGCGCCGGATCCCGCGGCACAAGGCAGCGGCCGCGGTGCGGCTGGCGACGCTCCGGTGCCCGTTGAGGCAGGGCTGAACACGTTTGTGTGGAATTATCGATTGCCCAACGCGACAACCCTGCCGGGTATCATCCTGTGGGGCGGTTCGCTCACCGGCCCGCGTATTCCACCGGGCAACTATCAGATCCGATTGAGCGTTGCCGGAAAGCCGATCGCGACGGAGCCGTTTTCGGTCAAGGCCGATCCGCGTCTGACTACAAGGGCGGACGATTTTGCGAAGCAATTCGCGCTGATGCAGAAGATCAACGCCAAGCTCAACGAGACACATGCCGCGATCCTCGATATTCGCGACACGCGGACCCAGCTCGAAAATATGTCCCGCCGTCTAAAAGCCCCAGACAATAAAGACCTGATCGATAAAGCCCGTGATATCAACAAAAAGCTCACGGATATTGAAGAAGCACTTTATCAAACAAAGAACCGCAGCGGCCAGGATCCGTTGAACTTCCCGATCCGATTGAATAACAAGCTTGCGGCAGTAAGTTCGTTCGTCGATAGTTCAGACGACGGGCCTACGGCGTCTGCGTACGTTGTGTTTGCTGATATTCAAGGGCAGATCGACGCTCAGCTCGCCTTGCTGGCAAAGATCAAGGCTGAGGATATCGCTGATTTTAACAAGCAGTTCGCGGCCAAGGGGCTGCCGGTGATAGTTCCGGGAAGATAATGCCCGGAACGGATCACGCGGTCTTAAAGCGTTCGAATGCCGCTTTTTCAAGGGCTTCACGGTGATCCGGATGCGAAATCCTGATCAGTTCATGGGCTCGCTGCCGCATATTTTTTCCGTATAGATTTGCTACGCCGTATTCTGTGACAATGTAATGAACATGGGCACGGGTCGAGGTGATGCTGGCACCTTCCTTTAGGAATGGGACGATCTTGCTCTCGCCACGCGTCGTCTGCGACGGTAGTGCGATTATTGGCTTGCCGCCCTCGCTCAAAGAAGCTCCGCGAATAAAGTCCATCTGCCCGCCGACACCCGAATATTGCCGCATTCCGATCGAGTCGGCACAGACCTGGCCGGTGAGATCGACCTCGATAGCGGAGTTAACGGCCGCGACCTTCGGGTTACGACGAATGACCGCTGTGTCATTCACATAACCGATATCAAGCATCAACACTTGGGGATTATCGTCGATGAAATCGTAGAGTCTTCTCGTGCCCATCACAAAGCCGGCAACCATTCTACCGGGATGCTTTACCTTAAGGCGTCCGTTGATAACGCCGCTCTCAACAAGCGGAATGACGCCATCCGAGAACATCTCGGTGTGGACGCCCAGATCTTTGTGATCGCCAAGCGCGGCGAGTACGGCATTCGGTATCGAACCGATGCCCATTTGGATGGTTGCACCATCGTCAATGATAGCGGCGATATGCTTGCCGATCGCTCGGTCCACCCCGGTTAGCTCAGGCATCTGAATCTCTTGCAGCGGTTCGTCGACCTCGACCATGACATCGATGTCATCCACGTGAATTAGCGAGTCGCCCTGCGTCCGCGGCATTTGCGGGTTGATCTGAGCAATGACAATCTTCGCCGTCTCGGATGCGGCCCTTGCAACATCCACCGCCACGCCCAGCGTGCAGAATCCGTGTCTGTCCGGAGGCGAGACGTTCAGCATTGCGACATCAAGCGGCAGCACGCCCTTGCGAAAAAGATTTGGCACCTCAGAGAGGAACACGGGTATATAGTCGGCATGCCCTTCACTTAGCGCTTGCCGTACGTTCGCACCGACAAAGAATGCGTTGACGTGAAAGCTGTCCTTCAACTCCGCCTTGGCATACGGAGCGTCACCTTCGGTGTGAAGATGTACGATCTCCACATTCCGCAACTCCGGAGCCCTCGCCGTCATGGCTCTAATAAGGGTTTGTGGAGCCGCGGCAACGCTGTGAATGAATATACGATCGCCGGATTTGATGCACTGGACTGCTTGTTCTGCGGTCGTGATTTTCGACATCTATTTCTTGTCCTTTACTTTCCGATATCCTCATTCCAAACTGCCGGATACTCGACGATGAAGCGTCCGAGCAACTCCTTGCATTCGGCGTTATCGAGATCAATGACCTCGACGCCAATTTCGCGGAGCCACTCG
>JBBRSH010000021.1:0-43337 GCA_038245555.1 Pyrinomonadales bacterium
AATGCCTGACTTGTCATAATCCGCAACAAATTGCTCGCAGATCTTATGAGTAAGCATATTCGGGACCAACGAGTAGCCTTGGTGATCCATATCGCCCGCAACCTGCAACCAGTCGACGGAATTGAAGTCCTGAGATTCGTCCTTTTTTATTGCTGTTTTCACGATCGTTACAAATACCTCTCTGTTACGACCGGTCAATGGTCGTTCCATATATTCTTTAATCCGTCCTTTCACCCTCTAAAAGCTGTTTTTTGCGCTCGATGCCCCACTTATAACCGCTCAATTTGCCGTCCGCCGCGATCACGCGATGGCACGGATTGACGAGCGCAACAGGATTTGTCGCACATGCACTAGCGACCGCACGAAATGATTTGGGCATTCCAAGACTCGCGGCGATCTGGCCGTACGAACGGGTTTCTCCTCTCGGGATCTTCCTAAGTTCAGCCCAAACACGCATCTGAAACGCACTAGCGTGAAGATCCAGCGGCAAGCTCAGAATCGCCTTTTCGCCGTCAAGACTCTTTAAGATCGCCGTAACGGCATCTTTCAGCTTTGCATCATTAGTTTCGATCGTCGCCGCGAAAAACTCTTTTTCAAGCTCCTGTTTCAGTGCGTCCGCCGTGTCGCCAAAACTGACCGAGCAGATACCTTTTTCCGTGGCCGCAACCATCATTTTTCCCAATCGTGAGTCGACGATCGTGTACATGATCTTCATATTCTTACCGCCTTTTTTATATGTTGCCGGTGTCATTCCAAGCGCCTCGCCTGCCTTTTCATACAGCGACCTGCTCGATCCAAACCCGCTTTCATAGAGCGAGGTCGTCACATCGTTTCCTCTAACGTTTTCCTTAAAACTCTCCATTCGCGTCATGTCTATAACCTCCTTTGGTGTAAGGCCCAGCATGGCCTTGAATGTTTTTTGTAAATGTCCCGTGCTGACATCTAGCTGAGCAGCCAACTCGTCGATCGTCGGCACCTCGATCTGCCCGGAACGCAATAATTTGAAGGCTTTCTGGATCAAACTCGCACCCGGACTCGGTTCGTACGCGTTCTTCGGTTTGCAGCGAAGACAGGCTCGAAACCCGGCCTCTTCGGCTTCGGCAGTCGTGATAAAAAACGTCACGTTATACCGTTTCGGAGGCCGTGACGAACATGACGGCCGGCAAAAAATGCCTGTCGTCCGGACCCCGAAGTAAAACGCCCCGTCGAATTCGTTGTTTTTGGCCTCGACTGCCCGCCACTGCCAGTCTGTCGTTTCTTTCTGTTTGGTGATCCGGTCGTTCATCATGATTCAGAGTTTATCCGCTTATTCACCGCCATTCTATCCGAAATCCGTCATGTAATTTTTTAATTGCCGTCGATTAAGTGCTTGTCCAAATTTGCTGTAAACTTTGGGTATGGGGCCGCTCGTACTATTCGATGGTGTCTGCAATTTTTGCAACGGCGCCGTCAACTTTATCATTCGTCACGACGACGAGAAAAGGTTCTCGTTTGCACCGCTCCAATCCGAGACCGGTCAGGAAATGCGGACGAAATTCGGCATCGGTGATGAGATTGATTCGATAATTTTGGTAGAGAACGGCTCCGCGTATCTCCACTCGACCGCTGGATTGCGGATCGCAAAAGGCCTGGGCGGCATCTGGTCACTCGGATACGTTTTTATCATAGTGCCGGCGTTTATTCGCGATTTTTGCTACAAGCTTTTTGCGAGGAATCGATACCGGCTGTTTGGGAGACAAGACGCATGCATGCTTCCAACGCCGGATGTTCGGGAGCGCTTTATGGGTTAAGCGATATCTAACCGCGGATAACGCAGATCACGCAGATCGGAAATGAAATATCAATCTGTTCTTATCAGCGTTATCCGCGTAATCTGCGGTTAAGGCACCGTTAGGGATATTCAACTTAGATGAGTTTTTCGTTAGAAACATTGGAATACGCCAAGCTCCTTGAGCTTGTCAGCCGCAATGCCCAGACGCCTATGGGTGTTGGGCGGTTCGCCGATCTGCGTCCGATCACCAATCGCCTTGAACTCGACGACGCTCTCGCCGCGATCAGCGAAACCATCACGCTCAGCGAGGAAAAGCAGATCTCGTGGTCGTTCAGCGGCCTCGAAGACCCTTCGGACGCAGTCGCGATACTACAAATCAAAAACGCTTCGCTCGAACCAAATTTAATTCTCGACGTCGCCCGCGTATGTAATCAGGCCCTATTTGCCCGTTCATCGATCCAACCCGAAAAGGAAACCGCTCCGGTTCTTTGGAGCGTTGTTGAACACATTTCGCCCGATCTGCTTACGGTGATCAGCCAAATCAATAAAAAGCTGCTGCCCGGCGGAGAAATAGACGACTCGGCATCGCCGGAGCTCGCGAAGATCCGTCGTGAGATCAACCAGCAGCGAGGGCGTCTGACCAAGTCGCTGGAAGCCGCGATGCGTACCGCAGGCACCGCGATCCAGGACGAGATCGTCACGGTTCGCAACGACCGCTTCGTGATTCCGGTAAAAGCTGACTTCCGCGGCCGTGTTGCCGGTGTTGCCCATGGATTCTCGTCCAGCGGATCGACTGTTTTCGTAGAACCGCTCGACGCGATCGAAGCCAACAACGAGCTCCAAAATCTTAAAGGCAAAGAGGAACGCGAGATCGCCCGAATACTGTTTGCCTTGACCGAATCGCTCCGCGAGCATCTACCCGCGGTTGAAATGTCCGTAAACGCCGTCGCCGAACTGGATTTCGTCAAAACCAAGGTCGAATTTGCCCGCAAATTCAACGCCGTCGTCCCGGAGGTCACTGACGACGAAACATTGGATCTGGTGGATGCACGTCACCCGTTGCTTGAGGAGAATTTAAGACAGCTGTCATCTAGTAGCTATCAGCTATCAGCTGCTTCGAAAAAGGACGCCTCATTATCAGACCTGATTGCGGATCGCGAGATCGTCCCCTCAACATTTAAGCTGACCAGCCACAACTCTGTCATGATCATCTCTGGGGCCAACGCCGGCGGTAAAACGGTAGTGCTAAAAACGGCTGGTTTATTGAGCCTGATGGCGATCTCAGGATTGCCAGTGCCGGCAGCAAAGGCTAAGGTTCCGTTCTACCGATCTGTCCTAGCCGACATCGGCGACCACCAATCCCTCACGGCCAATCTCTCGACGTTTTCTTCGCACATGTCGAACATCGCCTCGATGATCCGCGAATGCGTCCCGCCGTCGCTCGTCCTTCTCGACGAGGCCGGCACGGGAACAGACCCCGAGGAAGGCTCGGCTCTCGGCGTTGCGATAGTCGACCATTTCCGCCGCAAAGGTGCCCAGCTGATCGCTTCGACACACTATCGCGGCCTGAAAATGTACGCCGCTAACGATGAAAGTGTAGTAAACGCTTCGGTCGAATTTGACGAAAAAACGCTCCAGCCTACGTACAAATTGCTCCTCGGCCTCGCTGGTGCATCATCCGGGATCGAGATCGCACGCCGTTTCGGCATCTTACAGGAGGTGATCGATGTCGCTCGCGAAAATCTCGACGTCTCAGCCCAGGAAGCAGAAAATTACCTCAAAAAACTTCAAACCGAAACCAAGATCGCAACCGACCTCCGCATCGCCCTCGAAGAGGAACGCGAAACCACCGCGATGAAATACGCCGGCCTCGAGATCGAGGCCGTCAAAAAAGAAAAGGCTCGTCAAAAAGAATTCGAAAGCGAGCTTTCCACCGCCATCGACGAATTCGACCGGCAGTCCAAGGCCTTCATTCAGACGATCGAGGATAAAGCCCTAAAAAATAAGCTCGACAAAGAGCGAATGACCCGCAAAGCCGAGCTCAACCGTGCAGTCTTGACAAAGGTCGCCAGTGTCCGCAGCCCGCGTGTCGGCAACCAGAGTGTCAGTAGCCCGCACGTAAGTAAGGGCTTTCCCACAGACTCGAACGCTCAAAGCCTCAGCGACAGCTCCGCCATCATCATTGGATCCCGTGTCATCACATCCTTCGGCAATATCGGCACGGTCGAACGAATGGACAAAGAGGTCGCCGAGGTCCTGGTGGGCGGCATGCGGCTAAGAGAAAAGATTGTCGATCTTCATCCGGCTCCCGACAATTCTAAAGACCAAAAACCAAAGACCCAAGTCCCTCATATCAACATCGACGGCGGCGACGCCCCGGCCGAACTAAACCTGATCGGCAAAACCACAGCCGACGCCGAGTACGAGATCGACCGCTTTCTCGACGAAGCCTATATGTCGTCGGTCCCCCGCGTCCGAATCATCCACGGCTTCGGCACCGGCGCGTTGAAAAACTACGTCCACCATTTTCTCAAAGGCCATCCGCACGTCGAAAAGTTCGGCTTCGCCCCGTCGAGCCAGGGCGGCAACGGAGCTACCATTGCGGAGTTGAAGCAATGAAGTGGCTTCTACCTATCTTCGTAATGACATTTGTGTCTTCGCTCTGTTCTCAGGAAAAACCGATGGCTCAAAAGGTAGGCGAAATGACGAAGCCCAACTGCGAAGTACTGTCCTTGGAAGTGGATGTGGTAGTTAACGAACTGGTACGCGATCCGAACTCGACTGCCTTAATTTTCATAACAGGAAAAAGAGCGGATCTCAGAAATGACCTTTTCTTTAAGGACATGATCGAGAATGGCTTTAAATTTAAGCAAGTTCCCAGCCAACGATGGCGAGTTGTTAAAACCGGTCTGGGCGAAGAAATTGCTGCTCAGTTTTGGGTGGTTCCCTCAGGAGCAGATCGTCCGCCGAACGTTCAGGAAGATTGGTCGTATGAGCTGCCATTGAACACAAAGCCGTTCGTTTTCGCATGGGGTGAATCATACGCTGAAAATGTCTGTTGGAGTGTGAACCAATTGGCGCTACTTCATGACGTATTATTGTCGAATCCTAGTGCCGCAACGAATGTTGTTTTGCGAGTTAAAAGCATCCGCGAATATCGAGAACGCCGGAAAATGACGTTGAGAAGTTTGATACAGGATTTCGCAATTCCACGGCAACGAATCAGAATCTACATGGTGCGAAGATCTCGGAACGACAAAGTCGGAATAGAGCCCGATGCAGAATATTGGCTAGTTCCTGCGAGACCGAATCATAGACGGAATTGACGGGAATGTAATTTTGATATCGATACCGAAGACTACGAGCTTTATGAAGCTGATAATCCTTTTGCTGACCCTTGTTGTAATCGCAAACCTGCAATGGTTCGACCAGGATAACGCCGTGGTGAAATCCGTCTCGCGTACGTATTCGGAACCTCAATATGGCCCCTTCGAGAGTCTCGACCTACTTATCCTCAACGGCAAGCTCGTAGACGGCACCGGCAAGAAGCCGCAGATCGCCGATGTAGGCATTCGCGGCGACCGGATAGCTTTTGTTGGTAACGCCGAAAAAGCACATCTGACCGCGGCCCGGACTATTGACGCTGGAGGGATGGTCGTGGCACCCGGATTTATCGACCCGCACACGCATACTCTGGGCGATCTATCTGATGACAAGCGTAAGACGAACGAAGAATACTTGATGCAAGGTGTGACGACTGTCGTCACGGGCAACGACGGCGGAAGCGTCGTGAATATCGGCGAAACCCTGGCGAAGTGGGATAAGCAAGGCATCGGGACCAATGCGATCCTGCTGGCAGGTCAGGGCACCATCCGCGGCAAAGTGATGGGCTCGACGGATGCTCAACCGACTGCGGCACAGCTCGAAGAAATGAGGTCGATGGTTGCGCAGGAAATGGAAGAGGGGGCATTCGGTTTATCAACCGGGCTTTATTATGCTCCTGGCAGCTATTCGAAAACCAAAGAGGTAATTGAGCTTGCAAAGGTTGCGGCTGCCAAAGGCGGTATCTACGACACTCACATGCGTGATGAAAGTTCTTATTCGATCGGGTTGCTCGGATCGATCGAGGAAACCATTCGCATCGGCCGTGAGGCGAAAATTCCGGCCCATATTTCACATATTAAGGCTCTCGGCCCCGAGGTCTGGGACCAGAGCAAACAGGCGATCAAACTGATCAAAAAGGCTCGTGCCCAGGGAATTGAGGCAAGCGCGTGCCAGTATCCATACACGGCCTCGGGCACGGGTTTGCAGGCCGCGCTGATACCACGCTGGGCCGAAGTCGGCGGCCGTGCCGAAATGTTAAAACGGATCGACAATCCACAAATCAGGCCCCGTTTGGTCGCCGAAATGGAAGTTAACCTAAAACGCCGCGCTGGAGCCGATTCCCTGCTGATCACCGGAGCCCGCGACAAGAAGTATGTCGGCAAACGGCTTGCCGAGATCGCGAAAGACGAAGGCAAGTCACCCATCGATACGGCCCTCGACCTGATCAAGATGGGTACTTTTGACGTTGCCTCGTTCAACATGAAGGAACAAGATATCAACCGATTCATGAAGCAAAGCTTCATTACGACCTGTTCCGACGGATCGAGCGGCCATCCGCGTAAATACGGTACGTTCCCGCGAAAACTTCGCGAATACGTCTACAAACGAAAACTGATCAGCCTGCCGTTCATGGTGCGAAACTCGACCTCAACGACCGCCGCAACGTTTCGCATCCCCGAACGCGGCCTGATCCGCGAAGGCTATTTTGCCGACATTATCGTTTTTGACGAAAAGACCGTCGCCGACCGCTCGACATACGAGCAGCCAGAGTTGCTGGCGGTCGGGATGAAGTTTGTGATAGTTAATGGCCAGATCGCTGTTGAAAATGGAATATTTACAGGTGTTCTCGCCGGCCGTGCATTGCGAAAGAAAGTAAACCTAAGTCCAGGCTTATGAATAATATGAAAGGCATTGACGGCGGTTTCATTGCGGCCCCGGAAACCATTGTTGACCGCCTCGAACAGGCTGGTTTCCGTATCTCCGATGTCCTCAAAACGAGGATGCGAGCTAAGATCAATTAACGTGCTCTACGACCAATATTTCATCGATGACCTAAAAAATCGTGCAGATCTGGTGCGGATAATACAACCGTACGCTCAGGACTTGAAGAAGAAAGGGGCGAACTGGATGGCTTGCTGCCCTTTTCATCAGGAAAAAACACCTTCGTTCTCGGTAAATCCGAGCAAGGGTTTTTACAAGTGTTTCGGCTGCGGTAAAGGCGGTACGGCGTTTAACTTCGTTATGGAAATGGAGGGATTAAATTTTCCCGAAGCCATAAAACGGGTTGCGGAGATCAGCGGCATCATGCTCCCAGAGCCAGTTGACGATGAAAGCTACGAGCGATCAAAAAAGAAGCGCGAAGAGACGAAGAAGGTCGCCGATCAGATCATCGAGCTAAACCAGGTCGCCCTCGAATTTTGGGAAGCCGAACTTCAAAAGAAAAACGCTAAAGCAACCGCCGCTCGCGACTATCTTGCGACCCGCGGCATTTCGGACGAAACGCAAAAGGCTTTTCATATCGGATTTTCGCCTGATAAATGGGACGGCTTGCTTACCGTGCTGCATGAACGCAATATCGACGACAAGCTCATTGAACAAAGCGGTCTGGTTTCGGTAAACGAAGAGAAAGAAAGGGTTTTTGACAAATTTCGGGGCCGAATCATGTTCCCGGTTCTTGACGTTAATGGCAACCCCATCGCCTTCGGTGCCCGGGCGATGGGTGCGGACGAGCCCAAATATCTCAATTCGCCCGAGACGGCCGCCTACACTAAGGGCCGCCATCTCTATGGCCTGTTTCAGTCGAAGGATGAGATACGCAAGCGTAAGTTTGCCATCCTCGTGGAGGGCTATCTCGATCTGATCGCCCTCTATCAGTACGATGTGAAGAATGTCGCCGCCAGCCTCGGCACCGCGTTCACCCCGGAACAGTCCAAATTAATGAGCCGCTTTGCCAAAAAGGTGGTGATCAATTACGACGGCGATTCGGCGGGCATCAAGGCAGCCCGAAGGGCCATCGAGCATCTGCTGCCTCAGGAATTTGATATTAAGGTGCTCGTGCTGCCGGAAGGCAAGGACCCGGACGACTATGTCCGCGAAAACGGCACGGAAGCGTACAACGAAAGTCGCGGAAAGGCAGTTCCATTCCTGAGATTCGCACTCGACGGATCGTTAGAGGGCCGCAACCTTCACAATCCCAAGCAAAAGGCCGAAGCCATTGAGGATTTCATGCCGGTGGTGACCGCGATCCCCAACAGCATACAGCGGCGGGAGAGTTTTGATCAGGCAATGACTTTTTTCCGGGTCGATGATGCGGCGTTAAAACGCGAGCTTTGGTCGACCCTTAAAACCGGCGACCATGGCTCGGCTCGTTCGATCACTCAGCGAGTCACACGTTCTGCTCAGAAAACAACCATTGCCGAGCGGCATCTATTGGAATTACTTCTGCAGGATCGGGAGTTATGCGAGATCATCCTTCCGCAGTTAGAACCTAGTGATTATCTTGACCTGTCGACCGGCGAGTTGTTCGCGGCGCTCGTTGCGATCGTTGATGAGGGCAAGGAGGTCAATCGCGACACGCTGCTCGAACGCGTGGGCGATGATGAATCACTCGTCGACGCCCTTCAAGTGATCCTGTTGGCGGAGCCTCGCCGCAACGTCGAAGACGCGATCGACACGGTGCTGCACGATGCGGAAAACTGCGTATTTTCGCTCAGAAACATGGCGATCGCCAACCGCGTCATCGAGATCAGCCGAGAAGCGAGCCTCGCCGAGGAGGCGGGCGATACCGGTCGTTTTAACCAACTAACGTTCGAACAGCTCGAACTTGAAAAGATTCGTCGCGACCTGCAACGCCGGGTGGTAGAAATGTGATATAATTTCGTTTTTTAAACCCGCCGTTCAGAGTCATCCAATTCTGAGCCGTTCGGAGTCGTATTACATTATACGAACAACGATTTACGCGGCAATTTAATCAAAACCTTTTATTAATATGGCTGATTACGACGAAAAAGAAGACCTGATGGACCGCTTGGTGGCTCTGGGTAAGAGAAAGAAATTTCTAAGCCTCGACGAACTCCATCGGCAGATACCTGAGAACATGATGTCCGCCGACGATCTCGAGGACGTTCTCGACCGCCTGGAAGGCGCTAATATTTCGGTTGCAGAGACCGATGCACAATTGTTGGAGCGAGCCTCAAGCCTCGCCCTTGACGAGGAAGAGGAAGAAGAGGCAGCCGATGAGGACGATCTCGATCTCGATCTTTCGGCCGGTGCTCTCGACAAATCGAACGATCCCGTCCGGTTATACCTGCGTGAGATGGGCATCGTCCCACTTCTCAATCGCGAGGGTGAAGTTACGATCGCACAGCGTATCGAGCGCGGCCAGATCAAGACACACAAGTCGATCTCCCGTTCGCCGATCGCCGTCGAGCGTTTGATCAAAATTGGCGAGGATCTTGTCGGTGGAAAGGCAAGCATTCGCGAGACTGTTGTTTTTTCCGAACAGGCTGAGATCTCCGTTGAGGAGGATAAGGCCGAGGAATACATGCGTTGGACGCTCGAGGGTATTGGGAATATACGCGAGCATTTTGGGAGTGCATTAAAAACGTGGATCTCGTTGATCGCCGAGCAGAAAAAATCGGAAGGCAAGAAATCGAAAAAGGTTCTTAACCTCAAGCGCAAAACCGCAAGGGCTCGGCTGGAGATCGCTCAGGAGATCAAAAGCCTGAATCTCACTGAAAATTCGAACCAGAAAATGATCGCGGCTATTCGCAAGGTCGTTGAGGAGATCCAGAAAGCCGAACGGTTGATCAAGAAGACCGAAGAAAAACTAGCGAAAAAACCTGGTACTGCTGAGAAAAAAGAACTTCAGGCGAAGGTTGCCGATGCCAAAGCAGTTTTGACCGGGGTCGAAGATTCCTATCATCTCCCGACCGTCGAGATCAAACGTTCCTATCAAATCATCAGCGTCGGTGAATACGAAACGAACAAGGCGAAACGAGAGTTGGTCGAAGCCAATCTCCGGCTCGTCGTTTCGATCGCCAAGAAATACACGAACCGTGGCCTGCAGTTCCTCGACCTGATCCAGGAAGGCAACATCGGGTTGATGAAAGCGGTGGATAAGTTCGAATGGCGACGAGGTTATAAATTCTCGACCTATGCGACATGGTGGATCCGGCAGGCGATCACGCGAGCGATCGCCGACCAGGCACGAACGATCCGCATTCCCGTACACATGATCGAGACGATCAACAAGCTGATCCGCACTTCGCGGTTGCTCGTACAGGAACTCGGACGCGAACCGACCAGCGAGGAGATCGCTAAGCGGATGGACATTCCCGTCTCCAAGGTTCGAAAGGTACTGAAAATTGCGCAGGAACCGATCTCGCTCGAAACGCCGATCGGTGAAGAGGAAGATTCGCACCTCGGAGATTTTATCGAAGACCGGTCGATCTTAAACCCTGCAGAATCAGTCACTTTCTCGAACTTGCGCGAGATAACGGATGAGGTATTGGCAACGCTTACGCCCCGTGAGGAAAAAGTGATTAAGATGCGCTTTGGCCTTGGCAACACAGGCAGCGAGCACACGCTTGAAGAGGTCGGCCAGCATTTTGCGGTGACGCGTGAACGCATCCGCCAGATCGAGGCTAAGGCCTTGAGAAAGCTGCGTCACCCGTCGAGATCGCGGCGACTAAAGGCCTTTCTCGAAGGCAAACAGTCGTGATCGCAAACACATTTCGCTTTTTGTTGAAATAAGCTAAAAATAAGGCCCGTGAAACATCGTTAATTCGAAAGTTTCACGGGCCATTTTTTTTCGCAAGATTTATCGCTTTCATTCGTCAATGGATGGAGGGATGGTCGTTTGCAACTCAAACAGCAACGGTTAGCTTATAAAATATGATATTTCCACTACCCAAAAAGGTAGACAGTTACCGCACAAATTACTAGTGCCGTTTCGGAGCTCCCCGAGACGGCGGTCGCAAGCACGGTGGATGTGATCTCGCAGCATAGATCGGTACCAACGTATATGCAGTGTCGGCTGGAAAAGTGATCGAGGTTTCGTCAAAGTTCAAATACGACACGAGCGTCGTGTCGATCCAACACGGCACCGAAATTTATGATGATGACTACTTTGTAGTTCGATACGGCGAAGTTGACACCGTTATGGTGAGCCTCGGATCTACCGTCGCGGAAGGCCAGCTCATAGCAAAAGTTGGAAAGCAGCCGGGTGGAACACAACTTCATCTCGAGATGTATTCCGGGTTTGAAGACGGACAGTTTTTGCAGGAGAAGAGCCTGCCGTACAAACCGTGGCCTTTGTTTTTCTCGCCTCCAAAGATTTACGGTGTCGTCAGACGACGGCGGGCAGTTTTTTTCTTGTAGGATTATCAGTTAAAATATCTGAGTTTTACGCAAATCCCTCTAAACCAATCGTCTATGTTGATCTTTATCCGCATTGTTTAGAGTATTAGTAACAATTCATTAATTATCTTAAGGAGCACAATTAAAAATGGGAATGTATAAGGTAACTCCGGATGTAGAGGCCGAATGTCAGTCGACCGGGGCGGCGTGTTGGTATAGCGGGCTTAGAATGTTGTTCAAGTGGAAATACGCGAAAGGCGATAAAAGTAAGGACTGCAGTACGATTCTTAGCACCCTTGACGAATCCCCCGTCTTGTACCCATATGAAATGAAGGATAAGTGGGGCATCGACGTTGGTGAGTGTCGACTCGTCGCACGCATGTTGGGCCTGCGGGCTACCGGCGACGGCGAACTCGATGCCGGAGCCATGGCCGAAGTATTAAAAACTCACGGGCCTGTTTGGGTCGCAGGAAATTGGGGACGTGGAAATCATGTGATCGTTGTCACAGCATGTGACCCGGATGGCGGGCGTCTTCGCGTAGTAAATCCGTACCAAAATTACGGCGGTACAGATCAGCCAATGTCGATCGCCGAACTCAACAAGCGCGGCGACCTATGGAAACAGTGTGACGCAAGTGTTATGTATTGGAAATAAGTCACCTAACCAATCGGGCCGCGGCGACGGCCTCCTCAACGGTTGTCACGCGGCCGTCGAGCTGCATTTCATAAACGGCTTCCAATATTTTTTTGAACGCCGGAGAAGGCTCGAGTCCGAGCTCTAAAAGGTGCCGCCCCATTAGAATTGGGTCCGGTGCCTTTTTTTCGATCTCGAGCGAACGAACCTTTTCTATGAACCACTCCTGAGCTTCCGAGCCAAAACGGTTCTCTATCGGCAGCCAATCCGGGTTTCGGCCAAGACTGTCTGCTTTCGCCACCCGATAAAGCAGGTCGGCCTCGACCTTACGTGCAAGACGGCGAAATGCCCCATCCCCGACCGGCGATTTGGCTTTATAGTACGCACCGGGTTTGAGGTGATAGCGAACAAGCTGCTCGATCTGTTTACGGACGTCATATCCGTCAAGCGTATAGATCCCCAGCCTGTCGAGGAAAGTCATGGCCGGTTCGACTCCAGCTTCATCGTGGCCCAGCGAACGAGTGCGGCCGTCGACAAATTCCGTCGTCGACGGCTTTCCGAAGTCGTGTGCGAGAGCCCCGAGCATGACCGTGACTTTGCGTGGATGATCGAGATTGTCGATCATCCTTCGGGCCTCATCGACGACCATCATCGTATGAATGTCGACATCACCCTCGGGATGCCACTCAGCCTCTTGAGGTACGCCAACAAGAGCCTGCATCTCAGGAAAAAGTTGCCGAACAACGCCGAGCTCATACAACCAATGGAGTCCGATGGATGGCTTTTCTGCAAGCACCAGCAGCTTCTCCAATTCACCCCAAATGCGTTCCCTGGGCAGATCGGTAACGTCGATACTTTTGCAAACCTCAGCCGTTCGACCCTCGATGTCGAACTGAAACCGCGCCGCAAATTGTGCGGCCCGCAGAACGCGCAAACTGTCCTCTGCAAAGGTCGTCTCCGAGACCATTCGCAACAGTTTCCGCTCAATATCACCTCGGCCGTCAAAAGGATCGACAACCTCACCGGTCAGTGCATCTTTCAAAATCGCATTGACCGTAAAATCTCGTCGCGAACACGCCTCTTTGAACGACATGTCCGGGTCGCCTTCGACGATAAAGCCGCGATGGCCACGTCCGGTTTTTCGCTCTCGACGCGGAAGCGAGACATCGAGGTCACGCCCTATCTTATAAACAGTGAAAGCCTCACCGACGGCATTTACTTCGCCAAGTTCTTCGAGCAGTCCTCGTAGATTCATCGGCTCAATACCGTAGACTTCGACATCCCAATCCTTGTGAGGAATGCCCATGAGCTCATCACGGACGCATCCGCCATTGAGCATTGCACGCCCGCCGTTTGCGGCGACCGCATTTGCTAGTTTTGAGATTATGTCCGGTACGTATGTCATACGACAAACAATCATTTTGCCTCATTGCATCCTCAAAAGGTAGTTTGCGAGGTAATTGAGTTAGTAAAACGGGCGTCCTTGGTGCCGCCAAAAAAGCCGGTTTTTACATTCACACAATTACCATTTACCATTGGTCAAAAAGGAGCATTTACTATGAATAACAATGGAGCACAATCAAAAGTAGTCGACATCAATAATGAGCAGGCGTTTACACCGGATCCGCTCTACAAGTTGATGGGAATTTTTGAGAACTCGGATGCCGGAGTTTCGGCTGCCGAGGACTTGGCGGCAAACGGATTCGAAGATAAGGACATTGAGCTGTTTTGCGGCGTTCCGGGTGAGCAGACCTATGATTTTTCAGGGGAAGATCACGGGCTGGCGGCGAAATTCTTGCGGGCTTTTCGAAATATCACCTTTGACCGGATCATTATGGATCGCTATCAGAACGCACTGCACGAAGGCCACTGTATTTTGATGGTCCACATCCATAAAGACATCAAGAAAAACGAAGCGGCCGAGATACTTCATCGCTACGGAGCCTCGGAGGTCGACTACTTCGGTCTTGCGATGACACAGCATATAGGCCCGGATGTGACCGGCGAACCACACGATCCCGACGCGACATTTTAGAATGTCACCGATTCCCAAGGTGCACGCTATTCCTAAAGATCATCCTTTTTCGAGTAGCTTAGTTCGGAAATTAGTTTTCTTTTTCGAGCGGGATGACGTGGACGGCGGCATCTTTGACCTCGCGGAGAAAGCGGTTGATGACGGAGCCTCGCCAGAAGATGTCCCAGCGGGACCTGGCGGATTGGCCGAATATGACGTGGGTTACCCCGTTTTCGCGGGCGTATGTTAGGAGGGCATCGGCGACATTGTCGGATTTGAGGCAAACCACTCTCGCACCGAGGGTTCTCGCAAAATTGATATTTTCTTGTATCGCGGCGTACGCCTCGGGGGTAATGCGTCCCGGCTGTTCGTTTGAGGTTTCGACATAGACGGCGGCCCAGTCCTCGTTTGCAAATCGGCCAGCGATCCGGGCCCCAGTTCTCAGTAGCTTTTTTGCACTCCCGCGCGAGGCCATGCAAACCATTATTTGCTCGGGTATTACGGCGTGTTCCAGGCCCTCGCGTTCGCGATACTCGTGGTCCTGGGCCGCTTGCTGCTGTGCAACCTGACGCAGGGCCAGTTCCCGCAAGGTCGCCAGATTCCCCTTCCGAAAAAAGTTATTTAGCGACTGCTCGATCTTTTCGACCGAGTAGATCTTTCCCTGTCTGAGCCGGGTACGAAGCGTGTCGATCGAAATATCGACATCGATCACCTCGTCTGCTCGGTTGAAAAAACAATCGGGCACGGTTTCTCGCACATTGACACCGGTTGTGCGGCTAACAACATCATTCAGCGACTCGATATGCTGAATATTTACCGCCGTAATGACGGAGATACCGTTGTCGAGCAATTCCAAAACGTCCTTGTAACGTTTAACGTTCCTCGCACCCTCGATATTCGTATGTGCCAGCTCATCGACAATAGCAACGGCCGGCCGCCGGGCTATGACCGCATCGAGGTCCATCTCTTCGAACGTATTGCCACGATAAACGATCTCCCGTTGCGGAACCATTTCGAGGTCCTTGATCTGTTCTCTCGTTTCCACGCGGCCGTGGGTTTCGACTATAGCGATGACGACGTCGATACCCTGCTCCTTTAGCTGGTGAGCGTCCTCGAGCATCCTGTAAGTTTTGCCGACACCGGCCGCCGCGCCGACATACACGCGGAGCTTGGCCCGCTCGGTTTGCTGGACCATTTTTAGCAGAGACTCCGGCGAAGGCCGGAAATCTGTACGGTTTGGAGCCTCACTGGGCATCGTGTCAACGAACATATTCCTTATCCAGTTCGAGATTTAACAGCAGTACATTTACACGTGGCTCGCCGAAAAAGCCAAGGTCACGGCCGCTTGTAAATCGGGCAACAAGTTTTCGGACATCGGATTCGGTCATGCCGCGCTCCCTCGCTATCCGCGGTATTTGAAACTCGGCTGCGGCCGGTGAAATATGCGGATCGAGTCCCGAGCCGCTCGTCGTAACCAAGTCGGCCGGCACCTTGGAATTTGGATTCTCGGCTTGGAGCGATTCGCTATCGGTCTTGATCCGATCGATGAGTTTTTGGCTCGTCGGCCCATAATTTGAGCCGCCCGACGCGGTCGCGTCATAACCGGTACCGGCGGCGGACGGACGCGAGTGAAAATATCCCGGCGACGAGAATGCCTGCCCGATCAATTCTGATCCGACAACGTTTCCGTCCTTTACGATCAGTGAGCCATTCGCTTGGTACGGGAAAGCTGCCTGACCGACGCCCCAAACCGCCAGGGGGTAAAGAATGCCAAGTGAAACAGTGAAAACAAGAATCATTAAAATAGATGTAACTAAGTCTTTCATATGTTTTTTCCTACGAAATACACGAAAAACACGAAACCGAATAAGTCTCTTTTAGTGTGTTTCGGGGGCCTTTCGTTTCTATGCCAGCCCGAGGGCCGTGACGATCATATCGATCAACTTAACGCCGATAAACGGGGCGACGATACCGCCGAGTCCGTAGATCAACAAATTTCTTTGCAGCAGCGATGATGCCGACATCGGCCGGTATTTCACGCCCTTCAGGGCCAGAGGTATCAACGCGACGATAACAAGAGCGTTGAATATAACGGCCGAAAGTATCGCGGATTGCGACGTCCGAAGGCCCATGATGTTCAGTGCGTTAAGCACCGGAAATGTCCCTGCGAACATCGCGGGTATGATCGCAAAATACTTGGCAACGTCATTCGCGATCGAAAATGTCGTCAATGCTCCGCGGGTCATCAATAGTTGCTTGCCGATCGCGACGACCTCGATCAGCTTGGTCGGATCGCTGTCAAGATCGACCATGTTTCCGGCCTCCTTAGCGGCCTGCGTGCCGGTGTTCATGGCAACGCCGACGTCAGCTTGGGCGAGTGCCGGAGCGTCATTTGTTCCGTCGCCGGTCATCGCAACGAGCTTCCCGTCGGCCTGCTCGCGTTTGATGAGAGCCATCTTGTCCTCGGGCGTCGCCTCCGCGAGAAAGTCGTCGACACCCGCCTCGGTCGCTATTGACGCGGCTGTCAGCGGGTTGTCGCCGGTGATCATCACGGTCTTGATGCCCATCTGCCGCAGCTGATTGAACCGCTCGCGCATGCCGCTTTTGACGATGTCCTTCAGATAAATGACGCCAAGCGGCTTGAACTCATCCGCGACTACCAGCGGCGTGCCGCCGGCACGTGCGATCCGCTCGACGACCTGTCGCAGCTCGGCCGGGCTTTGCTGGCCACCGGCGATCACATATTTTTCGATCGCATCAACCGCCCCCTTGCGTATCTCGCGGCCGTTGAGATTTACGCCCGACATGCGCGTCTGTGCGGTAAACGGAACAAATGTCGCTTTTTCGGAGAATTCCTTGGCGCCGCGCCCGCGAAGCCCAAAATTGTCTTTTGCAAAAGCGACGATCGACCGCCCTTCGGGTGTTTCGTCCGCTAGCGACGACAATTGAGCGGCGTCGGCAAAAGATTCGGCCGATATTCCAGCCAGCGGAATGAACTCAGCTGCCTGCCGGTTTCCGAGCGTGATGGTGCCCGTTTTGTCGAGCAGAAGAGTATTTACGTCGCCGGCCGCCTCCACCGCACGGCCCGACATCGCGAGTACGTTGTGCTGGACGAGCCGGTCCATCCCGGCAATGCCGATCGCCGAGAGCAAACCACCGATCGTCGTCGGGATAAGGCACACCAGCAAAGAAATGAGCACAAATATCGTCTGTGGAGCTGCCGAATAGATCGCAAATGGCTGCAATGTCACTACTGCCAGCAAGAATATGATAGTAAGGCCGGCGAGCAGGATATTAAGAGCGATCTCGTTCGGCGTCTTTTGCCGCGATGCACCCTCGACGAGGGCGATCATACGGTCGATAAACGTCTCGCCGGGATTCGAGGTTATCTTTACTTTTATCCAATCGGATAAAACCCGGGTTCCGCCCGTCACTGCCGAACGGTCGCCACCGGATTCGCGAATGACCGGGGCCGACTCGCCGGTGATCGCCGATTCGTCGACTGACGCAACGCCCTCGATCACTTCGCCGTCACCGGGAATGAATTCGCCGGCAATCACCATGACCACGTCGCCTTTCCGAAGGGCGGTCGCGGCCACCGTTTCAACGGAGCCGTCCGGTCGCAGCACGTTTGCCATCGATTCGGTCTTGGACTTTCGCAGCGTATCGGCCTGGGCCTTTCCGCGGCCCTCTGCCATCGCCTCTGCAAAATTTGCGAAAAATACGGTGAACCACAGCCACAGCGTTATCTGGATCTCGAACAGCAGGCTCGAGTCTGGAATCCCAAGAGCAACATTCGCGAGCAGACGCAGGGTCAAGAACGCAGCTCCCACCTCAACAACAAACATCACCGGGTTCTTGAGCATCGTGCGAGGGTCAAGCTTCCGGACTGAGCCAACAAGCGCCTGTTTGACGATCTTTTTATCCCAAATCGAAATTGCGTTTTTCATGAATTTGCACCACTGAGCCACAGAGAATTCTGAGTTTCCACGGACAAATGAACTACCAATTTCACCACCCAAAAGGTCTCTGTGCCCTCTGTGTCTCGGTGGTGAATCCTCTTCTAAAACGTCTGCCCGGCATTCATCTGGAAATGCTCCAGGATCGGCGACAGGCTCAGAACCGGGAAAAAGGTTAATGCACCGAGGATCAGCACAATGCTGACCAACAATAAACTAAACAGAGCTGTGTTTACCGGGAATGTACCCAAACTCGGCGGCACGAGCTTCTTTGTCGCCAGATTGCCGGCGATCGCGAGGACCGGGACGATCATAAAGAATCGGCCCGCGAGCATCGCAAGGCCCATCATCGTGTCATACCACATCGTATTCGCGTTTAATCCCGCGAATGCGGAGCCGTTGTTTCCGGTCGCCGATGTAAAAGCGTATATGATCTCAGACAGCCCGTGGGCCGCATTATTATTGAGCGAAGTCAGCCCGAAATCGGCGGAAACGGACGTAACGGCGGCAAATCCGAGAATCAACAAAGGAAAGATAAGCACATAGAGCATCGCCATCTGCACGTCATATGCCTCGATCTTTTTGCCGAGATATTCAGGCGTGCGGCCAACCATCAACCCGGCGATAAAGACCGTAAGGATGATCATCACCAGAATGCCGTACATTCCCGCTCCGACTCCGCCAAAAATGATCTCACCAAGCTGTATATTGACGAGCGGAACGAGACCACCAAGAGGCGTAAAACTATCGTGCATCGCGTTGACAGCTCCACACGAAGCGTCGGTCGTGACGGTCGCGAACAACGCAGTATCGGCAATACCAAATCGCGTCTCCTTGCCCTCAAAATTGCCGCCGACTGTGGTTTGATCGACGTTTGGGGGATAGATCGGATTGCCTTTCGTCTCCGCCCAATACAATGTGGCGACCCCAACGACAAGTAGGAACATCATCGCCGAATACACCGCCCAACCATGCCCCTGCGACTTAACCATCCGGCCAAGCATATACGTAAACCCGGCTGGGATGACGAGGATCAGCAGCATCTGAACAAAGTTCGAAAACGGCGTCGGATTTTCGAACGGATGAGCGGAATTGGCGTTGAAAAAGCCGCCGCCGTTCGTGCCAAGCATCTTGATCGCGAGCTGCGAGGCCGTCGGGCCCTGGGCGATCGTCTGCGTCGTTACGACATGGTCCTCTTTTACCGAGTCGCCGTTCGCATCCTTTATGACGTCACCGTTGTCGTCCTTTTTGTCGACCTGGACAGTTTGGGCATCGGTTAGCTTAGCTGCGTCGTACGGCTTGAAGTTCTGCACAACGCCTTGCGAAACAAAGAATATGGCGGCAAGGAAGGATATCGGCACGAGCACATATAATGTGCCGCGAACCGTGTCTTTCCAGAAATTACCCAGCTTATCGGTCTCGAACCTCGATATGCCGCGTATAAAGACTGCCGCCAAAGCCATTCCGACCGCCGCGGATTTGAAATTCTGTACGGTCAACCCGGCCATCTGTGTAAAATAGCTCATCGTCGACTCGCCGGCATAAGATTGCCAGTTAGTGTTTGTAACAAACGAAACGGCAGTATTGAACGAAAGATGTTCGGATGGCCCCGAAAAAGCCTGCGGATTACCGGGAAGATAAAACTGAAACCGCTGGATCGTGTACAGGACCAGCGACGAAACGAGACTGAATAACAGTATCGCAATACCGTATTCCTTCCAGTTCATCTCCTTTTTGGCATCGACACGTGTCAGCCAATAAACGGCACGTTCGATCGGCCGAAAAACAAAGTCGAGAAACGTCTTTTCGCCGTTGTAGACCTTTAGCAGATAGAGGCCCATCGGCTTCGCCAGCAAGGTCAGCAGCGACAGATAAAATAGGATTTGTAGAATTCCGCTTAGTGTCATTTCGAAACCTAGAATTTTTCAGGACGCAGCAGTGCGTAGAGCAAGTAAACCAGCAAGATTGCCGAACAGAGCAACGCGATCATAGATTCGATATTCATTGCCTCGTTTCTCCTTTTTTCAAGCCGCCGCAAAAGGCCATGTAGCCCAGCGAACTCATGAAAAACCCTATTATTGCTGTGATAAAAATTAAATCTAACATTGATTACTGCCTCTCACTTAAACTTGTAACCCAGTTCGAACAGGAAGAAATGACTCCCTTTCGCCGCGCCCAAAAATGCCCGATCCCAGGACCACCGCAGCCGGTATCGTTTTCATTTTGTTCCCGGGATCTCGTCCAAAAAAATTGATCCGATCAGGATCATTGGTATTGCGACGATCAAGAGGACGGTTCCGACCTGATCAAAGATGCGGTCGTGCGAAACCAGGCCGTGAATTAGGACACAGATCAGTCCGACAAAAAGCGATGAGATACCCCCAAATATGCCGAACGTAGCCAGGACCGTACATACAAACGGCGTCAATAGGCCGGACCATATCGAACGTCGTTTTGTAGGTGACGCACTGTAGGTTTCTATAATTACGTGACCATTTAACCCTGTATCGCTTTTCATCATTGCCTCCGTCGAACGGCATTGCGGCTCCTGACAATTTGAGATTAGCGACTTTAAGCTAAGGAATAGGTAAAGCTTTTATAAAAAGTTCGTAAATATTTTTTGGGCGGAAGATCAATCGAGCGAGGGCAAAAATCTATAGCCAACCCACGGTTCGGTTCGAATATACCGGGGATGCGAAGGGTCCTGCTCGATCTTTTTGCGGAGCTGGCCGACAAAGACGCGGAGATACTCGGTCTGCTCGGTCGAATTTCCGCCCCAGATGGCTGCAAGTATAGACCGATGTGTGATGACCTTGCCGCGATTGCGAAACAGAAAAACGAGTAGATCGAACTCCTTCGGCGTCAGGTGAATTTGGGTCCCCGAGACCGAAACTTCACGAGTCGAAAGATCTATTCGAAAATTGCCGTCTTCGAGCACCGTTTCGGTCGCCGACTCATTGCCCTGCAGGCGTCGCAGGGCGGCACGGACGCGGGCCAGCAACTCGTCTATGCCGAATGGCTGGGTCACATAGTCGTCGGCACCTGCATCGAGCGCCTCGACCTTTGTTCGTTCTTCGCCGCGAACTGATAGTACGATGATCGGAATCTGTGAGACCTTTCGAATCTCACGGCAAAATTCGATCCCGTCCATTTCGGGCATTTGGAGGTCGGTGATAATAAGGTCTGGATGCCAATCATGAAATGTGTCGAGCCCTGAGATGCCGTCGGCTGCCGTGCGAACATCGAACCGGTGGGCGGTCAGGCTGTGCCGCAGTACGCGGGTGATCTGCGGTTCGTCATCGACGACAAGAACTTTTTGGATTTCGATCATTCCTCACCAATTGGAAACGATAATAACACTTTGGTCCCAATGTTACTTTTTCGTGATCAGATCTCGATGGTTCCATTTTGTGCTTCGACAATGCCGCGTGCGATCGCAAGTCCCAATCCGAGGCCTCCGGCGGGCGTGCCCTCGAGACGGACAAATTTTTCGAACACTCGCTCACGCATTTCCGCCGGAATGCCTTTCCCCTCGTCGGCGACTGATATGAGCACTTGATCGCCATGTGAAGCGGCTGTTATCGTAACGGTCGTCCCTGTCGGTGAGTACTTTGCCGCATTTTCGATGAGATTATAAACGACCTCGGCGATAGCCCGCGCGTCGACACGGATCAGCGGGATCTCCTTTTCCATGTTTACGACAACGCTATGTCCGGCTAGAAATTGTTCGGCCCGTACAAGGGCGATAGTGACTATCTCTTCAACGCTCGATAGCGACCCAGACCCTTTCGCCGATCCGGCCTCAACGCGTGCAAGTTCGACCATGCTCTGAATAAACCCGTTTAGCCGGTCGGTTTCTTCATCGATGATGCTTAGAAATTCCGCGCGGCCGCCACCATCGAGTTCGATCGTCCGGTGGCCGCCCTCGCTTTCGCGCAGGGTTGTGACCGCAGCCTTGATCGACGTGAGCGGCGTTCGAAGGTCATGTGTCACGGCGTCGAGAAGTGCGGATTTCAGCTTTTCGCTTTGTTTGAGAGCTTCTGCCTCGGTTGCCGACTTGAAGGCAGATTGCAGCTCTTCGTAAAGATGCTCAGATTCGCGGGCACGCCGCCGGGCATACGCCGAAAGCTCTCCGGCGATGATCGCGGTCAGTGTAAAAGCCGCCCACGCAACGAGGTTTTGCGGGTCCGCGATCGTCCATGTGTGGATCGGAGGAATGAAGAAATAATTGAAACAGAGCATCGCGATGAACGATGCTAGCAGTGCCGGGTTGCGCCCAAAAAATGTTGCCGACGACAGGACGACGAGCAGCATAGTCAGAGCCACGGTCGTTGTATTAACGTGCGTCTCAAGAGCTATGAGGCCAATCGTGATCAGTAAGATCGCCGCGACCGAAACGCCGTACCGCAAGAGATTCGATCCAAATATGCCGTTGGCATTCATCTACGAGAGGCGATTTAACAAATATGCTTTCAATTCATCGACACCGACACGCTCCTGCTCCCAAGTATCCCGGTCGCGAACGGTAACGGCGTTGTCCTCGAGCGATTCGTGATCGACCGTGACGCAGAACGGCGTGCCGATCTCGTCTTGGCGGGCGTAGAGCTTGCCTATGCCGCCCGTGTCGTCATAAACCGCACGCGTCGACGGCTGCAGGTCGTGTTTGAGCTTTTTCGCAAGTGTGACAATGCCCTCGTTATTTTTTGCAAGCGGCAGAACGGCCACTTTTATTGGGGCAAGTGAAGGTTTGAGCTTGAGAATCACCCGAACCTCGCCTTTGTCGTTCGTTTTCTCCGTGTAGGCGTCCATCATCACGGCGAGCAGCGTACGATTGACACCGATCGACGGCTCGATGCAGTACGGATAAAACCGCTCGTTCGTCTGCGGATCGAAATACGAAAGGTCCTCGGTCGAGTCAGGATTTATACGTTTGCCTTCGGCATCCTCAGGCTTTTTCGAATGGACACGCAGGTCGTAATCGGTTCGATTGGCGATACCGAGCAGCTCGTCAAACTGTTTTTCCTCGTCTTCACGTTCCGGGAAAAATCGATAAAGAAAATCGACGGTTCGATCCGAATAGTGGGCCAGCTCTTTCTTGGTCTGTTCGTAATGTTTGATGTTGTCGCTGGAAATACCTAGCGTGCCGAGCCATGCGTCATAACCGTCGATCCATTCCTGATGAACCTGCGGAGCATACTCAGGACGGCAAAAATACTCGACCTCCATCTGCTCGAATTCACGGGTACGGAAGATAAAATTGCCCGGCGTGACTTCGTTGCGAAACGCCTTGCCGATCTGAGCAATGCCAAACGGCAGCTTTCGCCGTGATGTGTCTAGCACGTTCTTAAAATTGATAAATATACCCTGCGCCGTCTCCGGCCTTAAGTACGCCAACGCTGTCGGATCGTCATCAGCCGAGGCTGCTCCGACCGTAGTTCGAAACATCAGGTTAAAATCTTTGGGATCAGTCAGATTCTTTAAGCCGCAGCTCGAGCACATCGCTTTCCCGTCCGCCGGATCTACATCCAGTTTGTCTAAGCGAAGCCGCGCGTTACAATCTCGGCAATCTACAAGCGGATCGCTAAACGTATCTTCGTGGCCCGAGTATTTCCAAACCTGTCGGTTCTGAATGATCGAAGAATCGACGCCCTCAACATCGTCGCGTTCGTAAACGATCCAGCTCCACCAACTTTTCTTGATGTTATTGGCAAGCTCAACACCCAACGGCCCGTAGTCCCACGACGAGCCGAGGCCGCCGTAAATATCGGACGCAGGAAACACAAAGCCGCGGCGTTTGGAAAGAGAGACGATCGTTTCGATGTTTGGTGCTGGCATGAATTAATCAGTAGTAAATAGAAATAGTAAAAAGATGGAGATCAACTTTCCAAAGGCACACAGCGGAGCCCCAGATATTTTTCAAATGGGTCAAAATCTCGATCGTTGTGAAGCAATTCGTAGTTGTCAAGAATACACCGAGTAGCGATAAGAGTATCGATCGTCTTGCGAATAGTTATACCCTTTGCTCGGAGCGCAATGTAATTGCGAGAGGCCTCCAACGCTACGCGATAGCCGCCTACAACCACAAAGGTCGCCAGCTCAAACAATTGTACCGTTTCGTTAAACACTTTCGGGTCGTTGCAACCCTGTAAAACCTCTGCAAGAACCAGATCTCCCACCACAATGCCTTGACGCCCGAAGATCGCATCGAGCCTTTCGGTTTGCGGCGAATCGATCTTGTTTATGTAGTCGATCCAAACGCTGGAATCAACAAAGATCATCTATCAAGCCTCATCGCTTCCAGGTCGCCTTCCCAGTGGAATTTGCCCCGAAGCTTCCTCAGATCAACCTGACGACGAATGCGGAGGAGTTCCTTTAACGCCAGGTCAACCACCTCGCGTTTGGTCTTCAAACCCGTGGCCTTCAACGTTTCTTTCATCAGACTGTCATCGATCTCGATATTCGTTCTCATAATGTGTATAAACCTCACATTCTATACACATCATACTTACATACCTCGTAACTGTCAACACTTTTGGAAATCTGCGTACCAATAAGCCAAAAAAAGAGACGCACCGGAAAGTGCGTCCCCTTCGTTTAGATTGGCGGTGCCCTACCTGGCCACCGGCAGCTTGGCACCGGGCGGGACCACCCATATTTGATAGGTAGTTCTCGTACGTTTGCCGGCTTTGATTATGTCTATCCGGCCAGCATCCAGATGAAGGTTCTTGACGAGGTAATCCAGCATGAACTTCGATGATTTTTCGAAAGTATTCTTCGTCGTACTGGTCTTGTCCGTTCCCTCATAGATGAAAACGTACATCCGGGCGTTCGGCGTGTTCTGTACCTGAATTGCACAATTATCAAACCGGGCCTTGTCCTGGTCATGGTTCTTGGCTTCGAACTCGTCGCAAATGAACGCTGTGGGCTCGACAATTTCGATGCGGCTGACTTCGGTCGGGACGGAGATCGTCTGGCGGCATTTATTGTCGTAGACATCATCGTTGACATCGAGATCAGCGGTAATGGTACGTCCGCCCATGCCCGTCGAATCGATAGTTATCGACGGTGTGCCGAGTCCGCTCACGACCTTTACATTATCGGGTGAAACTTTCCAATCGTACCGGATAGGTATCGGTGCCGTTCCGGAATTGATCGCAGCAAAGATAAGCTGGTCGCCATCCATGATCTTTCCGGGCCCGTCAAGATGGAAATTGTACGGGCACGGCCGCTTCGTTGTCATCTCGACCGTTTTCAGGCAGATACAAGTTTTCGAATCGCGCCGGATCTCAATATCCTTCCTGAAAATCGTCCCTTTTGGCCCTTCTACGATGACCGTGTGAATTCCAGGCGTCAGATAAAACTCGGCAGGGGTTCCTACCCCGCTCATACCTCGATCAACGCCATCGATCTTAACTGGATAGGCTCTCTCCGTGGTTCGAATCGTGAGCGTTCCCGTATTCTTAGGCCGTTTCGTGTCGTCGCCCCCGGCCGCAAATACTGTCGAGATCCCGAGGGTCAAAACCAGCCCGATCAAGAATAATAAGTTCAATCTGTTTGCACGCATCTTAGTTCCTCTCAAATGTGGCAGATACCATTATCTCTTGCAAATCCTGCCAAAAAACTATTTTCATCTATCGCGAATGGGTCGACCGTCCTGAAAAAGGCCGACACTAAGTCTGTTTCAACCTAACCCTCGTCTGTGGCCTCATCTTCGCCATCTGCCTTCTTTTTCAGTTTGCGTCTGGCCGCAAGTCCGATCGACGCGAGCCCTGTTCCAAACAGGAGGATCGTGACGGGTTCCGGAACCGTTTGTGGCGGCGTCGGTGTCGGCGTCATTGGAGGCGTCGGTGTCGGCGTCGGTGTGACAGTCGGAGTCGGAGTCGGAGTAGTCGGAGTCGATGTCGGCGTCGGAGTAGGCGTTTTCTTATGCCTGATCAGTATGAAAGCGATCGGGATCGCCGCCAGACCGAGCAGGGCCCATTTAGGGAAATGGCCTGGTTCCGGTTCAACACAATCGCAGACATCGTCTTCGACAATATCAGTTCTGGTCTCAGTGATCACACGGCCGTCCTGTGAGGGAGCGTCCTTTTTCTTCTTGTCATCGTCGTCATCGCCAACGACAAAGCCATTGTAGTAGCTGACGACACTCAGACGCGCAAAGTTTCCGGTCTGGGATTTGCCTGGCCGAGCGTTCATGATCTGCACAACTTGATCAAACCTTACTGGGCCTGCCTCGACCTTGGTGAATGCTGCCATGATAGACAACAGACAAACTGCCGACATCATTAATCTGAGGTTGATATTCTTCATTTTGTAACTCACTAAATGAGATCGTTTCAGCGAAAGAAGCATTTCATTCGCAGAACAGACGGACTCTCGCATTGAATTTGGAACTTATTTGGATCGGCTGATTTTGATTTTCAGAGTTGCGGCAAATTGCATCCGGCTTTTCAATTTATCTACCTTTCCGAATCCCGACAACGGAGAACTTCCGTTTGATTCACAGAGAAAAGACTCATAATTGACCACGTTTTCCAGAATAGCCGTCATTTTTCGGTCTCGCCGTTCCAAGCAGAAATCAAAAACCGGCTACCACAGAAGAGTGGTAACCGGTCTATATTTCCCAAAGAGAAAGCCTTTCGGCAATCGGTGGTTATTCTGATTCAGGTGCTGCTTTGGCCTTTTCCTCGGCCAGGATCGCCTTGCGAGATAGCTTTACCTTGTTGCCTTCCTTACCGATACACTTGACCATGATCTGCTGGCCTTCCTTCAGCTCATCACGAACATCACGGACCCTGCGGTCGGAGATCTCTGAAATGTGAAGCAATCCGTCAAGACCCGGCATGATCTCGACAAATGCACCGAAATCAACGATCCGCGAAACCGTACCCATATACGTTTCACCGATCTCTGCCTCGGCGGTCAGAGCCTTGATGCGTGCGACCGCAAGCTGTGCAGCCTCGCCATCAGCCGTTGCGATCAAGACCGTGCCGTCGTCAGAAATATCGATCTTGGCACCCGTCTCCTCAGTTATCGAACGGATCATCTTACCACCCGGTCCGATCACGTCGCGGATCTTGTCCGGATGGATCATGAGGGTGATTATCCTCGGAGCAAATTCCGACAGTTCCGCTCGTGGCTCGGCGATTGCCTTGGCCATGATGTCCAGAATATGAATACGGCCTTTCTTGGCCTGCTCCAGAGCTTCCTGCAGGATCATGGCGTTGATGCCACCGATCTTGATATCCATTTGAAGGGCCGTGATGCCGTCGGCAGTTCCGGTGACCTTAAAGTCCATGTCGCCATAGTGGTCCTCGGCACCCGCAATATCGGAGAGGATCGCATACCGATTCCCTTCCATTACGAGGCCCATCGCGACACCCGCTACGGGTTTCTTGATCGGAACGCCGGCATCCATCAGGCTCAAAATGCCGCCGCAAACTGACGCCATCGAGGACGAACCGTTTGACTCGGTAATGTCAGACACGATCCTGATCGTGTAAGGAAAATCTACATCGTCGGGAAGGACCGACTGGATAGCCCGGCGAGCGAGATTACCGTGGCCGGTCTCGCGACGCGAGGTGCTGCCAAAGCGGCCCGTTTCGCCGACCGAGTATGGTGGAAAATTGTAATGGAGCAGAAATCGGCGTTTAACCTCGCCCTTTTCGATGTCATCCATATACTGCTCGTCCATCTTGGTGCCAAGCGTCGTCGTGACGATCGCCTGAGTTTCGCCCCGTGTGAACAGAGCCGAACCGTGGACCCGAGGGAGCCAGCCAACTTCGCAGTTGATGGGGCGGATCTCGGAGAACTTACGTCCGTCGGGCCGGCGTTTATTCCCGAGCATATCCTCGCGGAAGATCTTCTCTTTTAACTTGCCAAATGCCTTTCCGACGGTTGCCCGGGCTCCGGGATCATCCTCGGGATAGCTTTCGACAACCTCTTTCTTGAGAGCGTCGAGCCCCGCATATACCTCGATCTTGTCGCGGCCGGTCGAATCGAGCGCCGCACGAAGCTTGCCCGTCCAAGTTTTCTCAACGTCAGCAACGATGTGAGCGTCGAGAGCCGGAACCTCGAATACACGCTTCTTGATATCAAGAGCCTTGCCGAGTTCCTTTTGCCACAGGCAAAGACGTTTGATCTCCCGATGGGCGAGCATCAGGGCCTCGACCATGATCTTTTCCTCGACCTCATTGGCTTCGCATTCGACCATACAAATAGCCTCTTCGGTTCCGGCTACTATGAGATTTAGATCGGACTCACGCCGTTCATCGTAGGTCGGGTTGATCAAGTACTTGCCATCGATCAGTCCGACACGCACGCCGGCGATCGGGTTATTGAACGGGATATCCGACAGAAAAAGCGCACATGAGGCACCCGTGATAGCGATCACATCCGGATCGTTGTCAGCGTCTGCGGAGATCACCGAAGCAACGATCTGCGTTTCAAATCTGTATCCGTCCGCAAACAATGGACGAACCGGCCGATCGATCATCCGGCACGTCAAAATTTCTTTTTCGCTCGGACGGCCTTCGCGGCGGAAATAGTTTCCGGGAATGCGGCCGGCGGCGAATGTGTTTTCACGGTATTCGACCGTGAGCGGGAAAAAATCAAGCCCTTCGCGGGCCGTTCTGGCACTGACTGCCGCTACGAGCAGCATTGTGTCGCCGTAACGAATAACGACCGAACCGTCGGCCTGCTTGGCAACCTTGCCTGTTTCTACGATCAGTTCTTCGTTTCCGAGTTTGATCGATTCGTTCAAATATTTCTTATTTGCCATTTCTCATCCTTAAAAAAAACAGAGACGAAAGGAGCTGTGCCGTGAAGCCCCGTTCGTCTCTCAATAACTCTTTAGTTTGACGAAGATCCCAATTTGTCCGAAAGCATTATAAGCTGTCACGTTCAGCAACCTCCGACAAATCCCTCGAAAGGATCTCTATTTCATAACGGCTCGAAGAAGCCTTTTTAAAGTCCAAAGCTGAAAAAGCTCGCCTTCTACTTTCTTAGTCCAAGTTTCTTCAGGATCTCGTGATACTCACCTATGTCACGGAGTTTAAGGTACGCAAGCAATTTTCTACGTCGTGAGACTAATTGCAGTAATCCTCGACGCGAATTGTTGTCCTTTTTATGGATCTTGAAATGTGCCGTCAATTCATTAATGCGCTGCGTCAGCAGTGCGATCTGTACCTGCGACGAACCTGTATCGGATGTATGGGTCTTGTAGTCGCCAACTATTTTTTCTTTAACTTCTTTTACTGTCGACATAAATTATGCTGCAAAAAGCCTCTCCTGTTGCTTGCAGTAACTCCGCAAACGAGTGCGGTAACCGCAAAATCTTAATTTCTAACATCAACAACTAGCGCTAATTGTCCTTATAAATCTAACATATTCAAGCACTAAGGACAATTTCAAATCTCGTACTTGAACTCTTCCATAAACTTGGTGGAAAAATCGCCTGCGCGAAATTTCTCGTCGGCCATTATCTTTAAGTGGAGTGGTATCGTCGTTTTAATACCTTCGATGACCATCATTTCCAAGGCCCTTTGCATACGGGCGATGGCCAGCTCACGAGTACGAGCATGGACGATAAGTTTCGCGATCATCGAGTCGTAATAGGGCGGCACAACGTAACCAGGATACACAGCCGTATCGACTCGAACGCCGGGGCCTCCCGGAAAATTGAAAGCCGTGATCCTGCCCGGGCTCGGCGTAAACTTGACCGGATCCTCCGCATTTATGCGGCACTCGATGGAATGGCCCGTGATCACGACCTCTTTCTGCGTGTAACCAATGTTCTCTCCGGTCGCGATTCGGATCTGATTACGGACGATATCAGCCAGCGTGACCATCTCAGTCACCGGATGCTCGACCTGGATCCGAGTATTCATCTCCATGAAGTAAAAGCTGCCATCTTCATCGAGAAGGAATTCAAACGTTCCTGCACTCGAGTAACCGATCTTTTTACAGGCTTTGACTGCCACCGCACCCATTTTGTCGCGGGTTTTTGGGTCTATGACCGGCGACGGAGCTTCTTCAAGCAGTTTTTGGTGCCGGCGTTGAATTGTGCATTCGCGTTCTCCAAGGTGAATGACGTTTCCGTGCTCATCGGCGAGGATCTGGATCTCGATGTGCCGCGGCCGCTCAATATAACGCTCGATATAAACCGCCCCGTTTTTGAAAGCGGCAAGGGCCTCAGCCTTTGCGGTCTCCAGCTGTCCCATTAACTCGTCTTCATGCCGGACGATACGCATACCGCGTCCGCCGCCGCCGGCCGATGCTTTAATAATTAGGGGAAAGCCTATCTTGAGAGCGAGTTTGCGAGCTTCTTCGACCGATTCGATCGGTTCCGGGCTTCCCGGAAGAATGGGCACCCCAGCAGCAGACATGGTCCGCCGTGCCTCAACCTTGTCGCCCATCATTGCGATCACGTCCGCCCGTGGCCCGATAAATTTGATGTTGCAGTCCTCGCAGATCTTCGCGAAGGTCGCTGACTCGGCCAAAAAGCCGTAACCCGGATGGATCGCGTCCACATTTGTGATCTCGGCGGCGCTTATGATCGAGGGAATGTTCAGGTAGCTCTCGGCCGACGATGCCGGACCGATACAAATAGCCTCGTCCGCAAACCGTACGTGCAGAGCTTCGCGGTCGGCTTCGGAGTGGACGGCAACCGTCTTGATCCCCATCTCCTTGCAGGTCCACATGATCCGGCAGGCGATCTCGCCACGATTTGCTATTAATATTTTGCGAATCTCTCGCATAAAAACCAAATTGCCACCGATCTTACAGATGGAACGGATAACTTTGACCCGTCCTATCCTTGTGATCTGTGGCTAAGAATTCTTTATTTTCTTATTCCAAACAACGGCTGCCCGTATTCGACGGGCTGCCCATTCTCGACGTAGATCTTGACGACTTCACCTGAAACTTCCGCCTGTATTTCGTTCATGAGCTTCATAGCCTCGATGATGCAAACAGTCATCTCAGGGGACACTTTGCTCCCTACGCTGACGTAAGAATCCTTATCAGGGCCGGGCGAGCGATAGAATGTACCAACGATCGGTGACGTTATTTTATGAAGACCCGCGTCGGAATCAACGGCAACTTCCGCAACACTCGCTTCCGTCTGGGGAGCAGCAACGGAAGCCGCGGCTGCAGCCTGAAGCGGGGCCGGAGCCTGATAAACCGAGGCTGCCGACATTTTACTTAGACGGACACGAATATTTTCGTTTTCGAACTCAAAGTCGGTAAACCCGTGCTCATCGACAAGCGTTGCGAGTTCGCGCAGTTCGTCCATATTGAACGACGCATCGGCGGCCTGTTTGCCTGGCTTAGAACGGACGGGCCGTTTCTTTTCCACGGTCAATTCCCGATCTTTCGCTTTGGCGGAACCAGTATTTTCGCTCATTTAAACTCCGTTCGAGCTAGCTCTTTGCGGCTAATTCACGGGGGTTGTCAACTAATTCGATGACAGCCATCTCGGCATTGTCGCCAACGCGGCGGCCTAGCTTGATGATTCGTGTATATCCGCCGCTACGGTCTTTATAGCGCACTCCGAGCTCACTGAAAAGCCGCTTCAACGCCTTTACGCCCGCAGTTCGTTCGATCGGCTCTTTCGTTTCGCCCTTTTTTCCGCGAAAACGACTCTGTTCCGCCTTAAAAGTACTGTTTCCAGCATGGAAAAACCCAGCTGCCTGCCTTCGAAGGTGTACGCCGCGAAGGACCGCGTCATCACCGGTCAACTCTTGCGCCTTTCGAGCCAACGTGATCGCCTTCTCTACAAACGGACGCAACTCTTTGGCCTTAGGTACAGTCGTAACAATATGCTCTTTCTCCGCATTTATAAGCGAGGTGGCCAAATTACGCAGCAGTGACATACGATGCTCGGTGGTGCGTCCCAATTTACGGTGTGCTTTTAAGTGTCTCATAGCAATAGGTTCAAAGTTCAAAGTTTAACGTTCAAAGTTCAAGACTCATCTACTTTGAACCTTGAACCTTGAACTACTCTGTTAATCTAGATCTCTTCCGCCCGATCCCGGGATCGGATTTCCCTGCTCGTCAAAATCCATTCCAAAATCAAGGCCCATTCCGTGGAGCATGTCCTTTATCTCGGTCAGCGATTTCTTGCCGAAATTCTTTGTGCCGAGCATATCTTTTTCGCTACGGCGGATCAGATCGCGGATGGAGCGAATATCTGCGTTCTTGAGGCAATTGTACGAACGGACTGAAAGCTCAAGTTCGTCGACCGATTTGTCGAGCAGATCGTTCCGCATCAGCGGCGGACGAGCAATGTCCTCGTATTTATATTCTTCTTCCTCTTCTTCAAAATTGATGAAGATCGTCATGTGGTCCTTGACGAGTTTTGCCGCGAGACCGATCGAATCTTCCGGTTTGACCGAGCCATCGGTCCACACCTCGATCGTCAAACGGTCAAACTCCGTGTTCGAACCCTGCCGCGTTTTGTCGACGTTGTAATTCACCTTCTTAATAGGCGTGTGGACAGAATCGATGGGAATGTAGCCCACCGAAAGATCTTCATCGTTATTAAGCTCAGCCGAAACATAGCCGCGTCCCGATTTCAACCGCATTTCTATGTTTATCGAACCGCTGGCACTAACCGTCGCGATATGAACGTTCGGATCGAGGACCTCAACATCCCCGTCAGCAACAATATCAGCACTGGTTACCTCGCCGGCTCCCTTCTTACTGATCGAAAGTGTTTTTGGATCCGTTCCGTGAAGGGTAAACGGAATTTGCTTGAGATTAAGAATAACGTCCGTGGCATCCTCAACGACGCCCTTTATCGATGAGAATTCATGCTCGACACCTTCGATCTTGACCGCGGTGATCGCCGCGCCCTCGATCGAGGACAGCAGGGCTCTTCGGATGGAATTACCGATCGTCGTTCCGAATCCCCGTTCGAATGGTGCCGCATAAAACTTTCCGTAACGCTCCGTCAATGTCTCCGTTTCTACGTTCAGACGGCCCGGCATTTGGAAATCTGTCCAATTATTGCTCTGTGTCATAATTTTATACGTTCAAATGAGAATCTAGAGTCCATCGAGTTCATCGGGGCCTCGAGGCCCAAATACTCAACAAACTCTAGACACCCGACTGACTACTTGCTGTAAAGCTCGACAATAAGCTGCTCGTTAATATTAGCGTCGACGTCTTGGCGTTGCGGATTTCCTGACACCGCAATGCTAAACTCCTGGCTGCCGGCACTGAGCCACGACGGACGACCTCGTCCAACAGCTGTCTGCCAGGCGCCTTCGACGTGCGTGTTCTTTTGGCTTCGGTCCTTAACAGTGACTACATCGCCTGTCTTGACCTGAAACGAAGGAATGTCGACTTTCCGACCGTTTACCGTAATATGTCCATGATTGACAAGCTGACGTGCCTGCCTGCGGGAGGTCGAGAATCCCGAGCGATAGACCACATTGTCGAGTCGCCGCTCAAGCATAAAGAGCAAATTCTCGCCGGTGACGCCCTTTTGCCGAAGGGCTTTTTCGAAATAGTTTCGAAACTGCTTTTCCAGCACGAAATAGATTCGCTTAACCTTTTGCTTTTCACGAAGCTGCTCACCATACCCCTGGAGCATCTTCCTACGGGCCGCGCCGTGCTGTCCCGGAGGATTCGTACCTCGTTTTTCGATCGCACACGAGGGCTTGTAACATCTGTCGCCCTTCAAAAATAATTTGCCACCTTCGCGACGGCACAAACGGCACACCGCATCTCTATATCTAGCCATAATTTATATTGCCTTCGGCAAAAATGACTTTAGATTTTGGATCGCCGATTTTGGATTTCCAATATCGGGCCTGTCTATCTCCATTCATTATTGCGAAAAAGTTTACGGGATCGCTCCCTTCGTCCTTTCGATAAAAACTCGAACCGAATTTCTTCAATCCACAATCAATAATCTAAAATCCAAAATCCATCAGACGCGTCTACGCTTCGGCGGACGGCATCCGTTATGCGGGATTGGCGTGACGTCGCGGATCGCTGTGACGCGGATACCGGCCTGGCTAACCGCGCGAATAGCTGACTCGCGACCACCGCCCGGGCCTTTGACTCGGACCTCGACTTCACGCATTCCGGCCTCAACCGCCTTGCGTGCGACTTCCGATGCGGCCTGTTGAGCCGCAAACGGCGTACCTTTACGCGAACCGCGGAAACCACGAGCTCCCGACGAAGACTGCGCGACCAAATTGCCGTTCGCATCCGTAATGGAGATCAAAGTGTTATTGAATGAAGCTGCGATATGAACGATTCCAATAGGAATGTTTTTTCGCTCTTTCTTCTTGTAAACCTTCTTTTTCGCTGCTGGTTTTGCCATATAAATTCAGTGGTCAGCGGCCGGTGGACAGTGGTCTGAAAAAATCCGACCATGTACCCCCGAGCACTATTTCTTACCCGGTGCCTTCTTCTTGGCGACTGCCGCTTTACGCGGCCCTTTTCTGGTTCGTGCGTTCGTACTCGTACGCTGGCCGCGAACCGGCAAGCCGCGGCGATGACGCAACCCGCGATAGCATCCAATGTCCATCAATCGCTTGATGTCCATCTGTACGCGCTTTCTCAGATCGCCCTCGATGTCGCCCTCGGTATCAAGGATCGCACGGATCTTGTTCAGTTCGTCTTCGTTCAGATCACGGATCCTAACATCATTGCTGATCCCAGCCTGTTCGAGTATCGCACCCGCACGCGATCTCCCTACTCCGTAGATGTAGGTCATTCCGATCTGTGCCCGTTTGTTGGGCGGTAAATCAACTCCTGCTATACGAGCCATATCTCTCCTATCCCTGCCTCTGCTTATGCTTAGGATTATCGCAAATGACGCGCACGACGCCTTTGCGGTGAATGATCTTGCATTTGTCGCAGATCTTTTTTACTGACGGTCGAACTTTCATCCTGTTTTCACCTGTCCTATTTGTAGCGATACGTTATCCAGCCGAGCTTCAGGCCATAAGCCGACAACACCACAAGGACTTTGTCAGCCAGCAAAATACGTCTAAACTTCTTCCGCATTTTGCCCGAATATAGGCCAAAACTTCCTGCTGGTTCTCGTAAACCGCGACCCTGAATAAAGCGTTCGGCCAAGCCCCAAACACTGTTGCAGTGACCTCGATTGCTTCTTCTTTGGACATACGTCCATCGCCCAACTAATTGAATAGTTGGGCAAACCATTTATATTAGTGGATTTTGATCACAAATACAAGTCACGCCGTCATTCCTTTCGCGAGCATCCTCTTTTGCTCCTTGGTCAGCGTTAGGATCTCCGGTCCATCGGCGGTTACGGCAAGCGTATGCTCAGCGTGAGCCGATGGTTTGCCATCGAGCGTAACAACTGTCCATTTATCGCTAAGGGTTCGCGTTTCGGCAGTGCCCAGATTCAGCATCGGTTCGATCGCAAAGCAATATCCCAATCGTATTTTCTCGCGAGTTCCGGCGCGGCCATAGTTAGGAATCTGTGGAGACTCGTGCATTTGCCGCCCGATCCCGTGGCCGGTGTAGTCTCGAACAATGCCGTATCCATACTTCTCTGCGTGCTGCTGAACGGCAAATCCAATGTCACCGACGCGGTTATTAGCCCGTGCTGCCTCAATTCCGAATTCAAGGCATTCCTCGGTCACTCGGATCAATTGCCGCAATTCGTCGCTGATCTCGCCAACCGGCAGGGTCATGGCCGTGTCGCCGACAAACCCTTGGTAGGTTGCCGCCATATCGAGTGAAACGATGTCGCCCTCGTTAAGCGGGGTCCGCTTGGAAAATCCGTGAACAATTTCGTCGTTCACCGAAGCGCAGATCGCGTATGGAAATCCGTGATAGCCAATAAAGGTCGGTATCGCTCCCGCATCTCGGATCATCTTGTCCGCAGCGTCATTCAAGTCCATCGTCGAAATACCTGGCGTGACCATTCCTCGCAATGTCTCGCGTACCCCGGCGATCAACTCACCGACATCCCTCATTTTATCGAGGTCCTTTGCTGATTTCGCAATGATCATTCTCTTTCCGAACAAAACGCGGCTTAGTCCGCTCAGTCCGCTCAAAAATTCCCTGAAACTCGAACCAGTTACCACAGGCTAAACCAGTTTGGTCAAATGACCGTAGATCTCTTCGACCTCGCCGGCACCTTCGACCTTAACTAGCCGTCCCGACTTGGCATAATACTCGATCAGAGGGGCAGTCAATTCATCATACGTCGCGAGCCGGGTTGCGACCGTTTCCTCGAAATCGTCTTTTCGATGATCTAACGGTGTTTCCGGGTGGAGATCGCAAACCCCTTCAACCTTTGGCCGTTTAGAATAAATATTATATATCTCGCCGCAGACAGGACAACTCCGGCGACCCGTCAAACGTTTCATTAGTTCATCCCGAGGTACATCCACCTCGACGGCAAGGATCTCCTTACCCTGTTCCGTGGCCAAACCCTCCAGTTGGGCGGCCTGAACCGCGGTTCGTGGATATCCGTCAAGTACGTATGTGCCGTTACAATCTGATCTGGACGTTCGTTCCCTAACGACTTCATATGTTTTGTCGTCAGAAACCAGCTTGCCTGACGCCATTATTCCCTGGATCTCGACCGCGAGGGGCGTAGCGAGAGTTTTCATCTCACGAAACATATCTCCGGTTGAGATCTGCGGGATACCGCGGAGCTCCTGCAACAGTCGGGCCTGCGTACCTTTCCCTGCTCCCGGAGCACCTATCAATACAATTATCTTATCCATCAGAACCTAACAGCCATAGAGGACACGGAATTCAAGAGAAGAATCGATTCCGCTCTTTCGCCCTGTGTCCTCTGTGGCAAAAAACCTATTTTAAGACCTGCGACCGCGCAGTCGCGAACCAGCTCCAAGAAAGCCCTCGTAATTTCGCATTACAAGCTGGGCCTCGATCTGGGAAACAGTATCCATTGCAACGCCGACCAAGATAAGCAAACTTGTGCCGCCAAAATAGAACTGGTAACCCAATCCGGTTGGGATCCAGTTCAGACCCGGAGTCGCCGTCATGAAATTATCCACTGCCGTACCGATGAACGGCAGACGAGCCACCTTAAAGCCGCTTAGTAAGAGCTGCGGAGCGAACGCCACAAACGCAAGATATATAGCTCCCACCGTGGTCAATCTCGTGAGGATCGAGTTCAGGTAGTCGGCGGTCGGTGCACCGGGTCGAATGCCGGCAATGAATCCGCCGTGCTTCCGAAGATTATCAGAGACCTCATCCGTGTTAAAAATGATCGTGATGTAGAAGAACGTGAACAAAACAATCAGTGACAAAAAGACTAATTCGTAATACGGATCGCCGCCGTGAAAAAGCTGAAAGAATGCATAAACCTTGTTCCAGGTCGCATCCGGCGTATTCTGGTCAGGCGGAAAGGCCGAGAACAAAGTCTGCGGCATGGCCAGCACTGACGACGCGAAGATCACGGGGATAACGCCGCCCATGTTGATCTTCAGTGGAAGGCTGGTTTCCTGGCCACGGAAAGTCTCGCTTCCAACCCGTCGGCTCGCATAACTGATAGCTATATTTCGTCTTGCCGACTCCACGTATACTATCAACGCGATCAACGCGACTAATACGACTACGAGAAAAACTACACCAAGTGTCTGAGCGGCGTCCCCGGCTCCCACACGGTCCGATATCTGAGCCAACCCGCGGGGCAGACCAATAACGATACCTGCGAAAATAAGAAGCGATATTCCGTTACCGACTCCGCGTTCGGTGATCTGTTCACCGAGCCACATAACAAAGATCGTACCGGTCGTAAGGGTTATGACGATCATCGCCGTTGCCCACCACGTTTCCGATATGATCTGGTTCCGGTGCAGCCAAGTGGCCACGAAAAATGTCTGAACCGCACAAAGAACGACAGTCAAATACCGCGTCCATTGGTTCATTTTTTGCCGTCCGACCTCGCCTTCTTCCTGGATCTTTTTCATCGCAGGCGACAGGACGGGCAACAACTGCATAATGATCGACGCCGTAATATATGGCGTCACACCAAGAGCAAAGACCGAAATGGTGCGAAAATTTCCGCCAGAAAACAGATCAAGAACTCCGAGAAGCGTACCAGCCACCTCGCCCCAAACCTGTTCGAGACGGACCTTGTTGATCCCGGGTGCCTGGACGTGCGCTCCGAAGCGATAGACAGCCAAGAGTCCCAACGTAAAGAGTATGCGCTTGCGCAACTCCGGGATCTTGAACATGTTTTGTACCGCGCCAAAAAACTTCTCCATAAATTCCTCTTAACGTCCGTCAACAATGACAGAAAGGGCTAACTTAAGCTGCCGCCTCCGCGGTTTTGACGATCTGAGTCGCTGTTCCACCGGCCTTTTCGATCTTCTCTTTGGCGGTCTTGGTAAACCGATGAGCAGAGACCTTAAATGATTTTGTCACATCACCGTTGCCGAGTATAACCAAGTCGTGTTTTGCTTTCTTGATCAGTCCGCGTTCGTGAAGCAACTCGGGCGTGATCTCCTCGCCGGCTTTGAAGTTTTCCTCGATCTTCGAAAGACTGATCTCGAGCCATTCCTTCTTGAATATGTTGGTAAAGCCGCGCTTCGGCAAACGGCGCTGAAGTGGCATCTGGCCACCTTCGAATCCCGGACGACTGCTGTATCCAGACCGCGATTTCTGTCCTTTGTGTCCACGTCCGGCAGTTTTACCGAGACCGGAGCCCGGGCCCCGTCCAACGCGCTTTTTCTTATGGGTCGAGCCTTTAGCCGGGTGTAAGTTGTTTAATGATAAAGCCATAATTCGCCTTTTGTGTTTCGTCCTCGTCCCTGATCATCTGCATACCGCTCCGGCAAATAACAAAGAACATATGACGTTCTTAGTCCACGATCCTCAGCAAATGCGGGATCTTGGCAACAATGCCGCGCGTCGCCGCCGAGTCCATCCGCTCGACCGTTTGATTGAGCTTCGTGATGCCAAGACTCTTGACTATCTCTTTTTGCTTTTTTGAGTAGCCGATCATACTCCGGTAATACTGGATCTTGATCTTTCCGCTCTCTGTATTTTCTGCTTTCTTTGCCATTGCTTTATTTTGAATCAGCGTTCAGCTTTCGGCAGTCAGAAAAAACTGATTGCTGACTGCTGTCCGCTGAAGGCCTCAAATCAAATCCTCAACCTGTTTTCCGCGTAAACGGGCTACTTCGATCGGGTCCTTCATCCGCAGTAATCCGTTGAAAGTCGCTCGAATGACGTTGTGTGCATTGTTCGACCCGAGGATCTTGGTACGCACATTGTGAACGCCGAGCGACTGAAGTACAGCTCGGACCGCACCGCCCGCGATCACTCCCGTACCTTCCTTTGCCGGTTTGAGCAAGACACGTCCTGCTCCGTATTCACCGATCATTTCATGGGGCAAAGTGCCGTCGATAAGTGGCACCCGAATAAGGTTGTTCTTAGCAGATTCGACTGCCTTTTTGATCGCATTCGGAACTTCCTTGGCCTTTCCGGTACCGAATCCGACGTGCCCCGACTCGTCACCGACCACAACCAATGCCGCAAACGACATGTTCTTACCGCCCTTAACGACCTTGGTGACACGATTGATTGAGATCAGCTGGTCCTTCAGGATAAGCCCGCCGGGCGAAATTCTCTGTTTATTCTTCGTCATTGCTGTTTTCTTCTACTTCCTTTCCCGCCTGTTCGTGCTTGTTGAGTCCGGCCTCGCGAGTTGCGTCGATGAGAGCCTTTACACGTCCGTGATAGACGTACCCGCCCCGATCAAAGACGACGCCGGTAACTCCCGCCGCTTGTGCCCGCTCTGCGATCGTCTTGCCGACCTTCTTAGCGGCATCAACATTACCGCCCGACTTGATCTCCAACGCCTTTTCGGTCGTCGAGGCCGTCGCCAGGGTCGTGCCTGAGCGATCGTCGATTACCTGCGCATAGATGTGATTCAAGCTGCGAAATACCGCCAGTCTTGGCCTCTCCGCCGTCCCGCGAACTTTCTTGCGAATGCGGCTGTGTACACCCTGTCGTATGTCTGCCCTACTTTTCTGTCCCATAATATTAGTTGATCATAAACGGTGTTTCGTGAATGGTCAGTTATCTATCTCGATCCACTATTAATTATTTACCGGTTTTGCCTGGTTTCAATTTATACAACCGATCGGCATATCGCACGCCCTTACCTTTGTATGCATCTGGCTTGCGCAATCGATTTAACTCCGCCGCGACCTGTCCGATCAATTGTTTGTCTATGCCGCTTAAAGTGATCGTCGTCTGATATTGATTGATAGACGTTTTAGTGTTTACCCTTTCCGTCTTGGCCTCGATCCCCGCAGGTAAGGCATATTCGATCGGATGCGAATAGCCGAGCGAAAACATCAGCTTATTGCCCTGAACCTCAGCTTTGTATCCCACGCCAACAATGTCCATATCCCGGCTGAATCCTTCTGTCACTCCGACGACAGCATTGTTCGCCAACGCCCGGGCCAGACCGTGGAACGCGGCCTGATCATTGCTTACACGCTCGGCGACGAGGCTGCCTTCTTCCTGCTTAAAGGACACGCCCGACGGGATCGGAGTTTTGAGGGTTCCCTTTGGACCCTTGACCTCCAATTGCGAGTCATTGATCGTAACGGTCACACCCGATGGGATGGTGATCGGTTTTTTTCCTACTCTTGACATAATTCCTCAGTAAATCGTTAATAGTAAACCGTGAATAGGGAAGCCATTTCTATCAGCGATCTACGATCCACTATTGACGACTAATAAACCTCTGCTAAGATCTCGCCGCCAACCTTTTCCTGGCGTGCCTTCTTTCCGCTCATGAGCCCCTTAGACGTCGAAACGATATTTACGCCGTAACCGCCCAAAACACGGGGAATATCGCCCGATCCCACATAGACCCGACGGCCCGGTCGCGAGACTCGCGACAAATATGTTATCGATGAAACGCCCTTGGCATCGTATCTAAGGAAAACACGGATGACGTATTTGACGCCCTCGCCTTTCGTCGAGAAGTTGTTGATGTAGCCCTCTTCCTTAAGGATACGAGCCACTTCAAGCTTCAACTTTGAGCCTGGAATATCAACGCGCGTGTGATTCGCTGCAATCGCATTGCGAATTCGCGTAAGCATATCGGCTATTGGATCTGTCATTACTTTTCTACTCCGTCAAACTATTGTCGATTGATCCATTTCTTCACTACTTTGATCACAACGATCAAATGACAAAATGATTCGATCAAAAATTACTCTACCAACTGGATTTCGTTACGCCCGGTATCTGGCCTTCCAGAGCCAATTCACGAAGGGCGATCCTCGAAACTCCAAACTTTCTCAAAAACCCGCGCGATCGTCCCGTTTGTGAGCATCGATTACGAACCCGGATCGGGCTACCGTCACGAGGCATCTTTTGCAGCAGGATCACCGCCGCATCAACCTCTTCAGGGGTCGACTTAGGGTTATTGATGATCTTTTTCGCTTCCAGACGGCGTGCAGACCACAATTTGACCTTACCCTTCCGCCGTTCGTTCATTACTATCTTGCTTATCTTTGCCATAAATCCTATTGCCTAAACGGCATTCCCATTGACCGCAGCAGCGATCGAGCCTCTTCGTCGTTTCTCGCTGTCGTGACTATAGAGACATTCATTCCGCGGGTCTTATCGACCTTGTTGAAATCGATCTCAGGAAAGATCAACTGCTCGCGAATACCGAGAGTATAATTGCCTCGTCCGTCAAACGCCTTACCCGAAATACCGCGAAAATCACGAACTCGGGGCAGAGCAACCGAGATCAGTCGGTCGAGAAATTCGTACATCCGATCGCCGCGAAGAGTGACCATCGTGCCGATCGCCATTCCCTGTCTTAGCTTAAACGCAGCGATCGATTTTTTCGCTTTAGTGATCACTGGCTTTTGGCCCGTAACTGATCTAAGCTCTTCGGTAGCAACATCCAGGATCTTCGCATTCGCACTAGCTTCGCCAAGTCCCATGTTGACGACTATCTTCTCGATCCTCGGAATCGCCATTGGATTCTTGATCTCGAATTCCTTCGCTAATGCGGGTGCGACCTCGCTTTTGTATTTTTCTTTTAATCTGGCCATTTTCTTCGTTTCCAGTTTCAGTTCACAGTTTCGAGTTTCTCTAGATCTCATCCAGAAGCTCGATACCAGAAACTATTTCTTTTCTTCCGCTGCTTCGGCTTCCTGTTCGTCGTCCTTCTTCTTGGCTTCCTTCTTATAGGACCCCGAGTCCGGAATGACCTTGCCGCTCTTCGCGACTCGGACCTTATTTCCGTCACGAATCTCGTATTTAACACGGGTGGGCTTCCCGGATTCCGGATCGATAAGTGCAACGTTCGAAACACTTACCCATGCTTCCTGTTCAAAGATGCCGCCCTCGCGGTTCATCTGCGGAACGGGCTTGCGGTGCCGCTTGACGATCATCGCTCCCTCGACCTTGACCTTGTGGTTGCGAGCATCGACGGCTATAACCTTGCCGCGAAGCGGTTGCCGCTTACCTGCGCTGTCGTAGCGGTTGTACTCCTTGCCGGCAATAAAGACGACCTGATCGCCTCTCTTGACCTTGCTTCTGACTGTTCCTATCTTTACGGTTTTCATTTCTTTTATCGGCAAACAGGATAATTGGGTCCTATGTGTCCTCTAAGTCCTAAATAACTTCCGGGGCCAGGCTGACGATCTTCATAAAATTCTTTTCACGAAGCTCACGAGCTACCGGCCCAAAAACGCGTGTTCCGATCGGCGATCCGTCGTCTTTGATCAGCACGGCAGCGTTTTCGTCAAAACGAATGTACGTACCATCCTTACGGCGGACTTCCTTTCGCGTACGAACGATAACGGCATTATAGACCTTGCCCTTTTTCGCCGTACCATCCGGAGCTGCTTCTTTGACCGTAACCTTGATCGTATCCCCGAGCCGAGCGATCTTGCTTGTCGATCCGCCTACGGGCATTATCATTTCTACTCGTTTAGCACCCGAATTGTCTGCGACCGCTAACGAGGTCTGCATTTGAATCATAACTTTCTCCAGTGGTCGGTGGTAGGTGGCCGGTGTCATGTTCTGACTACTGACCAAATGTCCACTTTCTTATAACTCTGCCTTGTGAATGATCTCGACCACACGCCAGCGTTTTCTCGCTGATAGCGGACGGGTCTCTACGATCTTTACCTTGTCCCCGATCTTGGCACCCATCTCGTCATGCGCCATAAATTTCTTACGTTTCTTGACGTATTTCCGATAGATCGGATGCTTGACCAAACGATCAACCCGAACAACTACGGTCTTGGTCATTTTGTCCGATGAAACAATGCCTACCTTTTCAGCCCGTTTGTGAGTCGCCTTTTTAGTGCCAGCGGTGTCGGCCGCAGGCGTCTTGGCTGCCTTTGGGGCGACAGGTTTCTTAGTCTTCTTTGGCTTTTGCTCAGCCGCCGGTGCCGCGCTTTTAGACTTTCCTTCAACGGGTTCCGCTTCAACAGCTGCTTCAACAGCAGGAGCGGCCTCTTCTGTAGGAGCCGCTTC
>JBBRSH010000022.1:0-43282 GCA_038245555.1 Pyrinomonadales bacterium
ACAAATGCTAATCAAGAATTAGCTCTTGCTGCTTAGTTCACTCTAAACCAGAAGTGTCTTACCGGAAGTCTGCCTGATGCGACCGGTCAAGGCATAACTCAGTTCAGGCTCGGGCACGTTCTCCACCTGCGAACGTAACTTAAAGTTAGCCGGGTTAGCTGTCGATGAGGTCTTGTTTATTCATCTGCTCAACGACGGCGAAAATTAAGTGAATAAACTAAACGTGTAGATTTTACTGGTCGCAACCTTTGGATGCGGGTTCGATTCCCGCCGCCTCCACCATTTCTATTTTGACTCTGACGAGTCTCGCTGTCTTGTTTCTCCGCATGAATCACTTTTTGATGATCGCTCGGCGTGGCCGCGCTTGAATTGCGAACGGTTATCGAATATAAAGTCAATCAATGGACGACATTGAGAAACACTATTCGATCGAGATCGACGATCATGGCGAATACCTCCACGCGGTTGTTGGTGGATTAAAGGCGACGCCCGAGATCGTCATGGGTTACTGGCACGACATAATTGATGAATGTGACGCGAAAAAATGTTCAAAGATACTGCTCGAGCATAATTTCATCGAAATGATCTCGATGAGTGAAATGGCGGCGATCATCGGTCCGGTTGGGGATATGCTGCTAGGGCATTACTTGGCTTTTTATGACCGGTTCGGCCAATATGACGTTCCAGAGGCGGGAAAGATGATCCTCCGCAGCCACGACGTCAGGATGCAGATCTTTCACGACCTTGAAGCAGCCGAAAAATGGCTGCTGGCAAATTAACCGATCGCCGCCGACCTATTTGGCCTTATTCGGAACTGCTGTGTCGAGGTGTTTGGTCGTGTCGTCCGTAACGCTAAAAGGACCGGTTCTGAGCTGATTGGCTTCGGATGGCGACACATATTTAGGGTCGGATCCCTGAACCGTATCTCCTTCGCATCGTTGGTCTCGATGGTTTCATCCGCAGTCTTCTTCTTACTAACAACCAAACCGTTGAAAATAAGGGCGAGGCCGATCAGGAACGGTATCAGGCCGGCGATCCAGACACGGCTCAGGATGGCGATCGCGGCGGCTGTTACGGACCCGCTGGCGATGATCCCCTCCATGATTACAAACGTGGCAATGGTCAGGCCAACGCCCGTGCTCGCGGTAATAATACCTGCTTTGATCTCGCGACGCCGCTTCATTTCGGGCGTCATCCCGCGGATCCGGTCCTTTTCGTCGCGGGTCATCAAGGTCTCGGCGAGCCAGGTCCTGTCCCACCTAAAATCCCCGCCTGCGTCCGGCTTTTCGAGGGCCGTTCTCACGCCCTGCAAATGGGCACCGCAGGACTTGCAGAAATTCAGTTCATCGGGCTGGGTAGTACCGCATTGTGGACAGAACATAGCTTTGTCAGTTAACTCCTCTAGGAATATACGGCAACATTATGCTGTTTGTTCGCATCGGTTAGCCAGCATCTGACGCCCGGCTTCGCTTTCTTGCTGCGGCATAAATTCCGACGCCAATTAAATTGGTAATGACGATGAGCCCGCCGATCTTAACGGCAAACAAAAACTGGCTTTCGACCTTTACGATCGGGACGATCGAGAGAGCGACAAAAAGCAATGTCATAGCAAAGCCGCTAAAAGCCGCGATCCGCAGCCACGCGGGGATCTTCACGCCGGACGCTTTTAACCCAAAAAGCGGTATCGCAAACATCACAAGATAGGTGATCGCGTAAAAGACACCGGACGCATTCCACAGCAGTTGAAAAGCCTCCTGCTTGCCGACGCCGATCAGCCCGACGATGCCCATAAACAGCGTTGCGGCGCCGACAAAGAGGATCGAATTGACCGGCGTACGATGCTTTTCGTGGAGCTTTGTAAACCACATCGGTAAGAGGCTGTCCCAGCCCGCGACCATCGGCAAGCGTGTATTTGCTCCAAACTGAACACTCGCCTGCGCAAGGCGGATCGACAACATCGCCACAACGACGATCGGTACGATAGTTAACGCTGCGCCGAGCCGGCCAAATCCGGCGCTGAATACTTGCGGGATAGGCGCGATCAGATCGATCTGATCCGGGGGGATAAGGGCCAATAGCGAATTGGTGCCAAATATGAACATCACGGCGATGATCGGGGCGGCAAAAATGACCGATCGTCCAATGCTGCGCACCGGGTCACGTGCCTCTCCCGCGTGGATCGCCACATATTCAAAACCGCCGAGAGCCCCAAAGCCCATCTTTCCGAGCAAGTTTAGCGTCATCAAACTCATCACCGGCATTTCGATATTGAGCGGGTGATATTCGGTAAGAGTGCCGTTTGCCAGATTGAGCACGGGCAGGGCGATCAACGCGGCAAATATTAGCACCATAAAAACGCCGCCGACTTTGTGGACCCATTTCCCGACGCCGAGCCCGATGACAGTTATCACCATTAGTGCGGCGATTATCGCGGTATTGACCACGCCGATGAACCAGGCATTTGCCGTCAACCACTCACTTTCCGGACCCATTATATAAACCAAATACTGCGTTACCTGAAGGCCGACCTCGGAGGTATTGAGGATCGCGAAAAGCCAAAGGTTCCACGCGACCATAAAGCCGACGAGGTCGTTAAACCCAAGCTTTGCCCATTGATAGACGCCGCCCTCGAGCGGCATCGCACGGTTGAGATAGATCACGACGAAAGCCGACGGAATGTAAAAGAGTGCGATCGCCGCGAGCCACAGTACAATATGCGACGGTCCTTGTTTTCCGGCAACACCCACCCACCCGAGACCGACGATAAAGAGTATTTGCGTGAGGACAAGGTCTGAGAGACCGAGCTCTTTTTTGAAGGTTGCACTCTGAGCTTCAACGCGTTTTTCTTCTGCATTGAATTCCGCCGTTGCGTTGTTGCCGTTCTGCTCTTCCATATATGGTTGCAAGTCGTTCAGCTAGATTGTTTTCGGTGGTGCGAATACATCCTAATACACGTTGCCGGTTATAGAAAGAGCGTAACAAGACCGGACCATTGAAATGCGATATAGTTTTGATTACGAGTTATGTCATCAGATGCGTTGCCAATTGGTATTTTCGACTCCGGTGTGGGCGGCCTGACCGTTTACCGAGCATTACACCATCGGTTACCCAACGAGCGTTTTATTTACCTTGGCGATACGGCACGTGTGCCGTACGGGACCAAATCGATGGCGACCGTCGAGCGTTATGCGATCGAAAACTCGCAGTTTCTCGCCTCGCGGGGGATCAAGATGCTTGTTGTAGCATGCAACACCGCGTCGGCTCTCGCACTTCCGAAGATTCGCGAAAAGATCGGCCTCGACGTCGTTGGTGTGATCGGGCCGGGCGGGCGAAAGGCAGTGGAGATCACGCGAGACAAGCCAAACCCCAGGATCGGCGTGATAGCAACCGAGGCAACCGTTCAAAGCAATGCTTATTTTGAGGCGATCCGCCGCGTGAGCGAGACAGCCGAGGTGCTGCAGGCGGGCTGCCCGCTTTTTGTGCCGCTCGCGGAGGAGAATTGGACCGGCGAGCCCGAAACGTACTCGATCGCGGCCAAGTATCTGGCGGAAATGAAGAAGTTTGACCCGGACGTGCTTGTGCTTGGCTGCACACATTATCCGATCCTGCGTGACGTGATCCAGCAAACGGTAGGCGAAAATGTTAAACTTGTCGATTCCGGTGAGGCGACCGCTGACGAAGTCGCGCAGCTCCTAAAAGATAAGAACGTAGAGAATCCGGAAGTTATCCAAGGCGTCAGGCAGCTCTGCGACGACCTTGATCATTTTTACGTCACCGACGCTGCCGACCGTTTCGGCCGCGTTGCTGAGCGATTTTTGGGTACCGTTCCGTCAAAGCTCGAAGCGATCGAGGTGTACGGTGTCGACGAATTGAAGAAGAGTTAGCCCACGAAATACACGAAAGCGACGAAATAAATCAATTAATTTTCTTTCTGGTTTTTTTCGTATGTTTCGTGTATTTCGTGGGCAAGAAAATAATGAGTTACGAAAGAATAGATAAAAGAACGTACGACCAGATACGCAACACCAAGATCACCCCGAACATTTCGCCGTACGCCGAGGGTTCGGCATTGATTGAGGTTGGCGGCACCAAGGTGATCTGTACCGCATCGGTAGAGGATCGCGTGCCGTTATTTATGCGAAATAAGGGCCTGGGCTGGGTTACCGCGGAATATGCAATGCTGCCGCGGGCCACGAATACGAGAACCCAACGAGAGACTCAGCGAGGGCCCTCAGGTCGCACGCAGGAGATCCAGCGGCTGATCGGCCGCAGCTTGCGGGCCGTCGTTGATACAAAAATGCTTGGCGAAAGACAGATATTTCTGGATTGCGATGTCATCCAGGCCGATGGCGGAACGCGCTGTGCTTCGATCACGGGAGCTTACGTTGCACTTGCACTCGCATGTCGGAAACTGGTCAAGCAAGGCTCGATCGTGAAATCGCCGCTTCTTTCGGAGGTTGCGGCCGTCAGCGTCGGCATTGTCGAAGGCACCCCGATCCTCGACCTTGCTTATGAAGAGGACTCGAACGCCGATGTGGATATGAACGTTGTTTGCACCGGGTTGGGGAAGTTCATCGAGCTGCAGGGAACAGCCGAACGCGAGCCATTTTCTCGTGAGCAGATGGACGAAATGTTGGTGCTTGCCGACATCGGGGTACAAAAACTGTTTGAGATCCAGCGAAATGCTTTAGCCGGCTAACCTGGTTTACGGCCGTCTGAGGATCTTTCCAGGTAAATTTCCCGTGATCTTTCCCTTGTCCCAAATCTGAATTCCGCTTACAAAGACAGTTTGAATGCCGTCTGAGAACGTCTGAGGTGATGCGAATGTGGCGTTGTCGATCACTTTTGCCGGATCGAAAAGTACGAGGTCGGCAATCATTCCTTTCTTGATCAAGCCGCGGTTTTTCAGCCGAAGACGCGTTGCCGGCATCGACGTCATTTTTCTGACTGCTTCCTCCAAACTGAACCATTTATTTTCGCGGGCAAAATTGCCCAGAACGCGTGTGAATGTTCCAGTCCCTCGCGGATGCCGGCTGCCGATGCCGCCGTCGCTCGCGACCATCACCCAGGGCTGCTGGTAAAACGCCTTGACGTCTGACTCGTTCATTGAGTTACAAACGACGCCCGCCCCGCCGTCTTTGACGATCTGGGAAAAGATCTCGAATGGCGAGGTGTTTTTCGCCGCGGCGATCTGTTCGAGCGTTTTTCCCTCGTAGTCGCGGTGGGCAGAGCAACTCGTTATGAGCACCTTCTCAGCCCCGCCGACAGTGTCGAGGCTTTTCTCTACCTCTTTGCGGTCGTCATATTTGCGGCTCGCGACCAGGACAGTAATAGTTGACGCCCATGCCGTGTAGGGATAGGCGTCGGCGGTTATGTCAAAGCCGGATCTGCGTGCTTCCTCAACGATCGCTATCGCCTCGGCTGATTTACCCCAGACATTGCGATTGCCCATTTTGATATGCGAGATCTGGACCGGCAATTTTCCTTCGCGGCCGATGCGGATCGCTTCGCGGAGAGCGTCGAGCATGCCCTCCTCTTCGTCACGCATGTGGGTCATATATATGCCGTGAAACTTTCCGGCAGGCTTGGCAAGTTCGATCAGTTCCTCGGTCGTTGCCGAAAAGCCGACGTCGTACTCAAGCCCCGACGAGAGGCCAAACGCTCCGGCTTTCATGCCATGTGCGACGAGTTCGGCCATTTGCTTTATCTCGTCAGCGGTCGCCTTTCGCATGTAGTCCTTTTTCAGGATCTGTTCGCGGACAGTCGCATGGCCAACAAAGGCCCCGACATTGACGGCAATTTTACCGTCGAGTTTTGCAAAGTAATCGGCGATCGGCCATGGCCCGCCTCCGTCTGGACCGACAAGAACGGTGGTAATACCCTGCGAGACCTGGTTGGCCGCTGTGCCCTCTCGCAATAGACCCGATTCAGAATGATTATGAATGTCGATGAAACCAGGAGCTAAGACCAAACCCGAGCCATCGAGTACCAGTTCTCCGGTCGAGGGTTTAAAATCGCCGATCTTATCGATCTTGCCATTCCTTATTCGAACACTGCCGCGAAACGATGGCCGGCCGCTACCATTGACGATCGTTGCGTTGCTGATCACGAATGAAAGGCTCTGAGCGAGGCCTGAGCTGGTGAGAAAAACCGCAAAAAGGAGACAAAGAGCTACGTGTCTGACGGGGACGAGAAATGATTTCATATTTACAGGAATCATATTGAAAATTCCGCTTTCAGTCCAACTTGCGAAACCTGGTGTTTTGACCTTTGTCCGCCGGAAAAACTAAAATTGTTAAATCAGTAAGGGAGAAACTACTTTGAGCGAAAGACAATTTGACGGGCGTTCTGCCATCGTAACGGGCGGAACTCGAGGGATCGGGAAAGCAATTGTAATGGAGTTGGCCAGGCGTGGGGCGAACGTTGCTTTCAACTATTCGAAAAGTGCCGCAGAGGCTGAAGCTCTGAAAACTGAGATCGAGACGCTCCGTGTCAAAGCGTATGCTGCTCAGTGTGATGTTGCCAGTACTGAGGCCGCTGCCGAATTTGTAAAGCAAACCGTTGCCGAATTTGGCACCGTCGACCTGCTCGTAAATAATGCCGGCGTTACCCGCGACCAACTGATCATGCGAATGAAAGAGGAAGATTGGGATACTGTTATTGACACAAATCTGAAGGGAGCGTGGAATTTCTGCAAAGCGGTTGCCCGTCCGATGATGCGGAACGAAAACGGCGGGGCGATACTAAATATTTCATCGATCTCCGGTGTCGTCGGAATGCTCGGACAGTCGAACTACTCCGCTTCAAAAGCCGGAATGATCGGCTTGACTAAATCGCTCGCCAAGGAACTCGCCAGCCGAAAGATCACAGTGAATGCCCTTGCTCTTGGCCTGATCGAAACTGAAATGGCATCTGAGATGAATGCAGAGTATCGCGAAAAGATCTTGTCGCAGATCCCGTTGGCGCGACTTGGTAACGTCCAGGAAGTTGCCGAAATCGCGTGCTTCGTACTTTCACCGTCCGCGACGTATATCACGGGGCAGGTTGTTCAGGCCGATGGCGGCATCGCGATGTAAGATAATATGTCTTTGAAGTATCAAACGGATGACGAACCAGCCGACGTTGAGCCTTTGGAACACAGGGCTGAGCCACCTCGACCTCCGCTACCGCTTTACACCGTTATTTTTATTGTCAGCATTGCCTCGGTTTTTGCCGCGCAGATTTTTGTTGGACTCGACGAGTCGATTGAACTTGCTGGATTTGTTAAGCCGGCGTTTCTTGCAAATCACGAATACTGGAGGATCCTGACCGGTGCCGCCACACACGGAAGCCTGCTGCATGTCGGGATGAACTGCTACGCATTCTACAACATTGGTAAAATAGTCGAGATGCTGGCCAATCGAGCTCATCTTGCGATCGTTTTTTTGCTCGCAGCCATTGGGGGCGGTATTTTGAGTTTGATCTTTATGCCCCAAGGCATTTCAGTTGGTGCGTCGGGCGGCATCGTCGGCTTGATAGGCTACCTACTGGTCTATGCATTTCGGCGGCGCCAATTTATCTCACCCGAGTTCCGCAGGAGTCTTTTGATCAATGTCGGCTTCATACTGATCTACGGTCTCGTTTTGTATAAGGTGATCGACAATTTCGGACATATTGGCGGGTTTATTACGGGAGCGGTATACGGCTTCTTCCAGATACCGTCAGATGCCCATGTCGATCCGCGTGAGGCCGATCCGACTGTTGAATACGCGGGACTTGCCGCCGTGGGATTCTATATGGCGGTGTGCTGTTTCAGCATTTTACTTATTTTGCGCATTGTTTAGGTGCCAGACCACGAGTTATGTCCCGCGTCAGAGTTCATCAACATGTCAATCCGCTTTCGCCTTACTACCGGCAGACACCGGAGGCGATCGATCTGTATCAGATCTTTACTGACCCTGATTTGCCAATGCACCTCGATATTGGCTGTGCTCGTGGCCGGTTCTTACTGCGAATGGCCGAGGCTGAGCCGAAATGGAATTTTCTCGGGGTCGAGATACGCGAGCCTCTTGTCGAAGAGGCGAACCGGTTGGCGGAAGAAGCAAACCTTTCAAACCTTCACTACTCGTTTTGCAACGCGATGTTTTTTCTCGATGCACTGCTCGCGGCGATCCCTGTCGGCCGTCTGCAGATCGTGACGATCCAATTCCCGGATCCGTGGTTTAAGAACCGGCATGCGAAGCGCCGGATGGTTAACGAAGAAATGGTTGAGACGATCGTTACTTGCCTCGCCCCTGATGGACGGGTTTTCGTGCAGACCGACATCGAATTTCTGGCTGACGAAATGTTTGAGCTATTTCGCTCACGCCACGAATTCAAGGAAATCGCCATTATAAGTAACCCGTTTTCGGTACGAACAGAAAGGGAAAAGGCGGTCGAGGATAAGGCTGCGCCGGTTTATCGTTCCAGTTGGGTTCGATGTTAGCTAAAAACGGCCTCGAAGATCGAAACTGACTCTACGTGGTGGTAAAACTGACCAGATCTTTCCTACAAACTTTCATCGGAACCGTCCGAACCTTTGGATTGGCCAGGCTGTCTCAATAACCAGAAAAAAATGTGTAATCGACCTATTTCCAGTTTTTTTCTTTCTTGAACCTCTTTAGGACCATCTCGCGTCGCAGTTTTGGGAGGTGGTCGATGAAGAGTTTGCCGTTGCAGTGGTCGGTCTCGTGCATAAATGCTCGGGCGGCGTAGCCCTCGGCATCACGTTCGAACCATTCACCTTTTTCGTTTTGTGCGCGAAGGCGTGCTTTTTGCGGACGGACGACAACGGCGGGGACCTTGCCGACGGAAAGACATCCCTCTTGACTCGACTGCTCTCCTTCGGTTGCGACTATCTCGGGGTTGGCGGCGATAAGTTTGATGCCTTCACAGTCCATGACGAACAGGCGAAGATTTAGGCCGATCTGCGGAGCCGCTAGTCCAACACCTTCGGCCTCGTACATCGTGTCGAACATGTCGGTGCAGAGTGACGCAAGGTCCGAATCAAACTTAGTGACTGGTTGCCCGAGTTTGGCGAGAACTTCTTCGGGATACTCGGTGATCTTTCTTACAGGCATCGCTCAGGAATCGCTATCTAGGGATCGTGCCGCCGCGGGAACTGCGCGTGAATCCTCTGGCCGCGTTGAACCCCTTTTCGGACCGCGAAAGACACTCCCAGCAGATCTCGCTTTTCTCGTCTGTTGGGGAAACAAATGTGTTGTAGTGGTCAACCTCGCGGTCGCACTCAGAGCAGCGGACAATAGGCTTGTCCATATTCTTTGGGTCTGTCAGATCCGTCATTGTGTAGTTTTCCTCAAGAGGCGAACTCTTTCTTTATAAAACTCTCTATCCTGGATAACAGTGTAGTTTGCCTTCACAAAATTTTCCAACGGCAGGCACGTCAGCTTGACGTCGCATTTATCGCTTGTCACGAGCCATATCTCGCGGACGTCGCTTGGAATTGACGATATGACGAACTCGATCTGGCTTGCATAGACGTCGGGGCTGCCGACGGCTCCCTCCGGAACAAACGAAAATGTCTTTTCGTCGGGCAGCACCGTGTTTTGGCCTTTATAGTACTGCGCCAGTGCGACTGTGTCGTATACCGGAAAAACAACCGACGGCTGTCCTGGACTCTCATTCTGAGTTATGTACGTCGACACCCTTTCCCAATCACCACGCTTCGTCATTGCCGGGTACAGGGCCATGCCTGAATAAACATAAAAGCAGATCAAGATGGTTGCGGCCACAAACCGGTACCTATCCGGTAAGATACGGACCATGACCATGCATACCACTACGAAGACCGCGACATAATAGACTGCTGCGTGGCGGATCTGGAGATAGTCCGAACCCAGCTGAGCGTACACGAAAAAGAAGAACGCGACGGAAACCGCCGTGATCACGGCAAAACCGATAAGGTTATTGTCCAGAAAGCGTTTCCTGTTCTTGATCATCAAAACAAGAGCGACAATCATTCCGAACCGCACCACCCAAAGTCGAACGACCGAAATGGAACTCGACACTTCCTCGGTAAATATCTCGGTCGGCAAGGTAAATGTGAGGAAATGATTCCAGACGATCCGAAGGGCGTCTGCAACGGATTTGTTTTCCTGGAAAGCGGCGGCCCGTTCCGAGAATTGAAGCCTGACTATGTAGAACAACGGCAGGATTGCCAAACCGACCCCAAGCATTAACAAAAAGTATATTTTAGCCGATCGCCATCGTCTAAGGACAATAAGTGCTGCAAAACCGCCAACAAGCGGGAAGCCGAGGTAATAATTGGTGTAAAGAGCGGCAACGGCGACTATCGCATACAATGTTTGAGCTCTTTTCTGTCGGGCTTTGTCCACTTCATCAGACATAAACCCATCAACAAAGAAATTGAGGAGCAGGCACGTCAGCAGGATGATAAACGAATAAAGCCGGATCTCAAGGCTTGCCCAGAGAAGATACGGATGCAGCGCAAACAGGGCGGAGATCAGCATGGGGGCTCGTCCGCTCCACAATTTATGCGCCAGACGCCAAAATACGGCGATCGCCAACACGCTGCAAATTACCGAGAAGATCCGTGCGAAAAAGAAGGAGTGATCGATCGACCGCCAAAGACTAAGCAGCAAAAAATAGAGCGGGGCTTGTTTTTCGTTAGCGAACAGTCCTTGGAACGCGGTCACAAGGCCGTTTTGGGTCGTCTGCAGGGTCGATGCCTCGTCAACCCAAATATTGAGGTGATACGCAAGCGGCAGGGCGATCGCAAGATGCAGAAAAATGAGTATAGGCAACAGCCATTTTTCAACGGTTTTCCTCATTTTTGTTCTTTTCGATCGTGGCCGCCATCTTGGATGGGGCTAAAGCGATCCTATCAGGGATCGGACCTTTTTCCGGGTACGCCAGTAAACGTCCTCCATAAAGATATGGGCGAATTCACCGTTTCGGCCAATACTCAGCAGATTTTCGATGTTGGTAGATCTTTCAAACTGGCGGCGAGCCTCTTCATATTCGTTCAGATAAACCGGATACGAGATCAGCGTCCGAAGAACATTGTAGCCGAGAAACCGCTCCGCCGCATCAGGTAAAATGTCGTGTAGTCCATCGAGCGACATTTGTACGAGTTCCTCCTCGTCCATTTCCCATATCTCGTCTCCCTGGTGGCAGCCGATATCGACCGTTATGATGGTCTTACCTTCGGGTGCCAGCCACGGCATCGAAACCGTCGCCTCCGTGAGACGAAAGAACGGATATTTTTTCTCGGGAAACCAAAGGACCGTGTCGGGCAGCAGGCCGCGTCCTTCAAACTTGAGGTTTGCAAAGATCATCGGCCGGTATTTGAAAGCCTCGAGTTGTTTGAGAACGTCTGTTCCTTTTACCAGTCGGGCCAGAATATTTGCAGGTGCCGTGCTGATCACGGCAGACACGGGAGTTAGTTTGCCATTGGCTTTCACTGCAACAACCCGGCCATCTTCGACCTGGACGATTTCCACGGGCGATTCGAGCTTTATCTGGTCTTGGATCCCTTCGGCGAGTTTTTCGCAGAGAGTGGCCAGTCCATCCTTTGGATATACATGCCAAACGCTGGCAGATTCCTTCATTTCCCGGCTGTAACCGCAGGCGATCGCCCGTCTCAACACACGGCTTGCGGCCTTGAGGTAAAGGGTCTTGGGAATACTGCTAGGCAGGGATTCTCCAACTGCGGTGGACAGGTCCTCGGCCCTTGCACCAGACCATGCTTCGATGAGCGGCAGGGCGACCTCGTCTGCCATCGCGCGGCCGTAGCTTTTTCGGAACCAGTCAGCCGCCGTCGCCGGTTTTGATCTTTGCTCAAATAGACGACTCCGCAGAGCGCTCATCGACATTCGAGGGATCATCACCAGTCCGAAGGGATACGAATACATTTTGCCCCGAAGCCAAACCATTTCGCCGTAGCGGCGAACCGGAATGCAGTCCTGGCTGATACCGATCGCCGCCGCCAGGCGGTTTGTTATGAAATGGGCGCCAAAGTCGTATGAAAACCCATCATCGTCCTTAAAACTCGCCGCCATTCCTGCGATCTTCTTACCGGCTTCAAACAGTACAAAGGGTATATTCTCGCTCTGTAAAAAATTGGCCGCCGTCAGGCCGGCGAGGCCTGCTCCAATGATCGCAATCGGACCTTTTCCATCTGTTGCTTTCATTTCGCACCCGCAAGCCTGCCGCCGCGCCTCGCATAAATAGAATAGGAAGCCGTATCTGGAAATAGGGGCGTCGGTTCATAATCCTGTGAGATCCACTCCGGAACCGCTGCCCGCCCAGTCTCCGCAACCAGCAATTCCGGCTTTGTCCGTTGGAGGTCGGACCTTACCTTTGTCGCCAATTGATCATAAAGCGGACTTTCCCTGAGATGAGCGTCAAATAAGATCGCGGCAGGAGGCCTGCGATTGGTCAAAAGATATAGGTTAGGCGTATTTCCCCAAAGGAAAAACGTCTCGTTTTTCTCTAGAAGGCTGTTTATTTTTTGTGACGTATCGTCCGCGGCATTTAACGTGGCGACCGCCGGAGTCCAGTTTCGGGCGGCTACAGATTCGTACTGTTTGGCTTCACTAAAGACGAGTATCGCCATCACCATGGCGCCCGCCGCCAAAGCTCCGATCTTCAGTCGAAAGTGTCTTGAAAACGCAAAATGCCCGGCAGTCCATGCAGTGCCGACGACGAGCGGCGGCAGCCAAAGTTGAAAATAGTGAACCGAAAAACGTCCCGGCAAAGCGATCGCGATCCAGCTTGACGCGAGATATGCCGCAAGGAGCAACGCGGTTAATCGATCCCGGACAAACGTCAGCACCACACCGGCAACACCGATGACCGCGAGAGGGATCATGAATCCCATCAGGAAATCACCGCTGCCATGGATCGGCGCGATCAAGTTGGCGGCAAGATCGCCGGAGTAGTGTCGGTTGTACGAAACCATTGAGTCATAAAACAACCAAAAGCGTCCGGTTACCGCAAAATAAGCCAACAGAGCCAACCAACCCGCGAGGCCAACTGACCCGATCCGACAAATATCGGCGGCCGCCTTCTTCTTGTCGTCCGAAAATAGAAAGTAAGCCGCGGACAAGAATATCGCGATCGCCAAAACAACAGGTTTGAACGTCGTGCCTATGAAAAACAAAAGGCCGAGCAGGAAAAGCTTAGAGTTTTTCGACGGGCTTTTTCGTAAGTTGGTTAGAAGGCCGAACGCCCAGACCATGCACGCATTTATGAATGGTTCGGTATTTGGATCGCGGCTCTCCAAACGAAAATCACCTGACACAATGACCCATAACGCGACGGCGGCCAAACCCGCGATGACGCCGCCCTCACCCGCCTTGCCAGCGTAATAGACGCCGAAAAGAATGACGAGCGAGACGAGGGTATTCAGAATGATGAGTGTTGTCGGCGAGTAGCCGAAAGCCAATTCGGCTGCACCGTATGCAACAAAGATCGCGGGCGGTTTGTGGTCCCAGACGTCCGTATAAAGTGATTTACCGAGAAGGATCTCATGGCTGACGACCGCGTAGAAAGACGGGTCAACATTTAACGAAACCGGCGGTGCCGCGATCCGGTCGGCCACTATCGCAGCGGAAAAGATCAACAGGAGGACGATCGGAAGCGCGCCGAAAGCCGTCCCGCCGCGAGCACGCATGCGGGTAAAGACCGACCGGTCTGCCGAAATGTCGGCGTCTGGTAACGAATCGTTCAGCATTTCTATGCGTCAAAAGAATAGAGGTCAACTGGGCCGCTCTTAATCTTCTTATTCGCTCCGGTCGGATTAGGCGACAGCCTTCCAACTCGGTTTTAGCTGCTTGGGCAGCTTTTCTTCGGTTCTAAAAATTTCTGCGTGCCGGCGCATATTGACCAGCTCAAACTTGTCGGCCAGTCCGTCAAGCATGCCGCTCAGGATCTCCAGTTTTTCCCCTGTTCGTAAATTCATTCCGGGGAAAAAGCTGAGTTCCCGAATGTCCTCGCCGCTGAGAAAATCAAGCGGATGAAGAAGGATCGACGGATTGGTGTTGGTCAAACGACAGATCTCAATTACAAATTTCCAATATGACCGGGCCAGAACGCGTGAGATCGACGACAAATAGATTATGTAACTTGCGTGAACCGGAACCTTAAATATCGGCATTGTGGTTACCGGTATCTCGGTAAGGGATTTGCCGCCGACGTCCCAGGAAAATGGCTTTACGCTTTGAAAACCGCTCGAAAACTTTCCAAAGAGCTGTTTTCGTTTTTCACGCTCTTTGTTGCCCATTTCAGGCGATTTAAAAAAATAATATGCACGTGCGAGCGGGCCGATATAGGTCGGGAGCGTCGAGCAATCGTATTCGTACTCTCGCTCAACCAGTACCTCCAAAACCGTCGGACTGAGGCTGTAACCCGGCCCCCGGAACCCACGCGTCCGAGTGCCGGTGATGTCTTCGATAGCGTTTTCCGTTTTTTCCAACTCCTCGACCAATTCATCCTTCGAGTAAAGGTGAAGCCATGGGTCGTGGTTAAAACTGTGATTACCGATCTCGTGACCAGCTGCGGCTATCGAGGCGATCGCATCGCGATTTACGGGCATCGAGGCGTCCTTGCCGACAATAAAAAACGTTATGTCCAGACTGCGTTCCTCTAAAAACCCAAGCATCCGCGGGACTACCAGGTCGAGATATGACGGATACATCTCCCAACCTGGATCACCGTGCGTCTTCATATACGACCATTGATTGTCCAGATCGAGCGAAAGGCTTGCTATTGGCTTCATTACACTTTTCACCATTGAAATCGCTAGTTCTCGACTGCCGAATTATTCCCAGCTATGTACTCTCTAAAGAACCGTTCGGCTAATTGGATCGTCTCGTTAACATTCAAGGTCCCGTTTAATATGTGCGACGAATTCACGACGAATACGTTATCGACCGACGTGCGTGCGGCGGGCAGAGCCTCGGAGTAATTGATCACCGGAAGCGGAAACACCTGTCGGACTCGCGACACCTGGAACGCAAGTACATCGGACCGCGAAAAATTGGGGTACATCTTTGCCAACCCATCAAGGAACGAATCCTGGATCTCTTCGTCCGATCTGTTAAAAAGCTCGTCATCAGGTGCGACGTATTTTGGGAGATAAACCAAGGAACTTCCGCCAAACTCAGCCCGGTCCACGAGTGTCGTCATTTCAATAACGCCGGTAAACGGAGCTTCGTCGGTGATGTTGGTGACGTAATACTTCGATAGCGGATACTTTAACAGGACCGAAGCGCAGACGATGCCCTGATACCGAATTTTTTCGAGAGCGGCCCTTTCGTCGTCTTTCAACTGCGGCAAGAGTTTCGCCGCCGTTCCGGACTGACATGTCAGGACCACCTTATCAAAAGTATGGGGCGGCTCGCGATACGCGGCATCTGGATAGACTCGGTCTGCTGAGGATGGTTCGGAGAGAAACATTCCCGAAAAACCCGGGGCAACCGAAACGGCGGTTCGAACGTTTGCGTATTTCGCCGTCTCAGCATCTTTCATAGCATTCGTACGACCGACGATAATATTTGACGCCGCGACCACGCGGATCTGGCCCTCCGCGTCCGATTCGATCTTCTCGATGTTGGAATTCAAGCGGATATCGACGCCTTTCTCGACCAACAGTTCGCTGAAGCGGGCCAAAACATTTGCGTAACCGCCGCTCACGTATCCGAACATTTCCGTCTTCATGCCCGAATTTCTGGCGGCGTACATGCGTTGGATGGTTGACCAAATAAAGGCGGCCGACGTTTCACGATATGCCTCGCCCAGCTTAGCTTTTAGCAGCGGCTTCCAGATCTTCTCAAAGGTTCGTTTTCCGGAGAGTCTAGTTAGCCAGGCTCCGACAGGTATTTTCTCAAGAGCTTTCCAGTCCTTGAATCGGGACGCGTAAAAAATGGTCGCTCCCAACCGTAGTTTACTTATCAGTCCAAGCGGCGGAAACCTAAGAAACTCCATCGTGTCCGACATTGAATAGAGCTTGCCGTCGGTAAAGAAACCGGTCTTTGTCTCGACCCAGTTAAACTCAAATCCGAGACCCAACTGTTCGACCAGCTTTCGCGTAAATGAGTCCGAGCCGAGCGTCACGTGATAGTGCCGGTCCCATTCGAATTCTCCGATCCGCCATGTCGATGCAAGGCCGCCGATCTCGGCGGCGCTTTCAAAGATCGTGACGTTCGCACCCGATTCGGCAAGGCGCAACGCTAAAGTCATGCCGAGAAATCCGGAGCCTATGATTGCAATGTTTGTTTTGATCTTCGTGGACACCTAGTTACTTAGCGATCCTGTTTGTTTCTAATATGAGCAACCACCAGCCAAAGCAAAAAAATGAGTGCTGAAATGAAGAGTCCGAATACTACTAGATCTAATATGCTTGGGAATACACCATGAAAGAACAGGGGTGACAGGTTCATTTTCGCTTTTATCGACCCTCCGCGAATCTCGGACCTTCGGTCCGGCTAGGGACTGCATGGAAGAGCCTCTGTCATCGCAGATCGCATCTGCTCAACGGCTTCCGTTGCCGGTTCTTTCTCAGCAACTTCCCAGTTGGATATTCCGTAACTCAAACCGCACTTGCAGGTAAAGTTTCCGGTGCAGCCATCAACAAATTTATGAAAAAGCAGCCCGCATTTACATACTGCGCCGATCGACCTGGCGGGCGATCCAACAGCGAGGTGAAAATCGGGTATCGATTTGGTAACGAGCGAGCCCATACCGACCATTGCCCAGCGGCCAATTTCGAGATCGTTGCCGATAATGCAGCCGGCACCGATCGTCGCACCCTCGCGAACCAGCGTTGGCAGCGTGTGCTCATCAGGGTCGCTCGGGCGAAGAGTTTTCAAGTCGGGAAACGTTGCCCGCGGAAACCGGTCGTTGGTAAATGTCGTCGAGGCCGATATCATCACGCCGTCCTCGATCGTCACGGCGGCGCAGATATAGACCATTGCGTTGATCTTTACGCGATTACCGATCGAAACGTCATATGCAATGTAGGTCTTTTCGCCTACGATACACTCTTCGCCGATCGATGCTCCGTGCCGAATATGGACGCCGTCCCAAACGCTCGAGCCTTCGCCGATCGTCACGTTGTCCTCGATCAATGCTGTGGGATGTATCTTAACCATCGTAGTCTATCCAAATTATTTAACAGGGCCAGCGGTATATAGGGGAAAGTTCCTTGTTCTCGTCACTATTTTCCGCTGGGTCCCTGTTAATTCACATTGGCCGCACCGATCTTTTCGTCCACCGGTTGCCACAAGTTTTGTTTAATAGATCGATATGCTGCCTCGATCACCTGTACCGACGCCAGGGCGTCTTCAGGCTTAATAAAAAGCTCATCCCTGCCCTGCAGAGCTGCAGCAAAATTCTCTATCTTTCCTTTGAAAGACGCGAGTTTGTCGTAACCCTTACCAAATACGGTCCAGTCGGGACTGGAATTAAGCTTGTACTTGGATTCGCGCCAGCCAATGTGCAATGCGCCATTGGTACCGTAAATACTAATAAAGTAAGGAAGCTCCTTATTGATGCCCCATGTCAGATCGACGCTCGCTGTGACGTTGTTCGGCGATTTTGCGAACATCTTGACGTTTTCATCCACATGAAGCCCCTGCGTTCCACCAGCATCTACCGCCAGGACCGAATCGATGCCGCCCAGGAAAAAGCGAATAATATCGACGGAGTGTGTTCCGTTGTCTATCAAGACGCCGCCGCCCGACATCGTGGAGTCTGAGTTCCATCGTTTCGACATATCAACTTTGGCGGTAAACGCATTCTCAAACTGAAGAACGTCACCGAGCATTCCGGACGTCATTATGCCCTTCGCCTTAACTACATCGTCGCAGTACCGGAATTTTGACGCCATCGTAAAGAGAACGTTGTTTTCCTCGGCTGTCGCGAGCATTTTCTCCGCATCGGCGGAGGTAATGCAGAGCGGTTTTTCGCAAAGGACAGGTGTGCCATTTTCCATAAAGTGGCACCCGATCTCGGCGTGCGAAACCGGCGGCGTAGAAATAATGACGGCGTCAAGCCCAAGGCCGGTGAGGGACCGGTAGTCGCTGTAACTTTCGCCATCGACGATCTCAGCCATTGCGTTCGCGGCATCTTCACGGACATCGGCTACCGCAACAAGCTTGCAGTTCTCACTTTCATTGAATGCCTGGGCGTATGCCTGAGCAATGCCGCCGGCACCGATCAATCCAAATCTAAGTTTGCTCATAAATGACCCTTGTTTGTGTTTTTACACGATGGACAGGATATTTAGGAAAGATTTTTTTTGGTGTCTCCAATTACCATGTCCATCGTGTAAATCTATTTCCGCAGCTTCGCAACCGCGATCCGAACGTTCTCCGCGATATAGCGGACGTGCTCGTCGGTGTATTTTTCGTTCCACGGCAACACCAGCACATCGTGCAGGGCTTTGGCAGTCGCCGGATATTTATCCATTGTGTAGTCAATCGCCTCGGGACGGGCGAGGTTGAACGGGAACTGGCTATCGCCCAAAGTATTCTTTTCCTGGAAAACCTGGCACATGAACGCCGGTTTTACGATATATCGCGGAGCCGAGAAAATATTTACTTCCTTGAGCAGGTTTGCCATTCCGACCGAGCCGCCCTCGATCTTGTTGTCGTCTACTGTTAGACAATATTTCCAATAAACATGGGTTGCGTTGTCGGCGATCTTAGGTGTCTCGATGCCTTCGATACCGGCGAGCATTTCTGTGAATGCGGCGGCCGTTCGCTGTCGGCTTTTCACACACGCGTCCAGCTTTTCGAGCTGGCCGAGAGCAACGGCTGCCTGGAGCTCACTGACCCGATAATTCAGGGCCATGAAATAGTGGTCAGGATTCGCATCGCCGTATCCCCAGGCTTTATTGATGTAGAGAAACATGTGGCGGGCCAATTTGTCGTCGTTGGTGACGACCATTCCACCTTCGCCGGTTGTCATGTGTTTGCCTTGCTGTAGGCTAAAGCAGCCAACGTCTCCGATCGTGCCCGCAAACTGTTCTCCCGACTTCGCCAGGAAGGTCTGGGCCGAATCTTCAATGACCGGCAGATTCCGTTCCTTTGCCAGGGCCATTATTTCATCCATCTCGCACGGGTTTCCAAACAGATGAGTGACAATGATCGCCTTTGTGCGTTCGCTCAGAGCGGCCTCAATGGTTTTCGCCGTTACGTTCAACGTTTTCGGATCGACCTCTGCAAATACCGGGACTGCGCCGCGGTACATGAGCGGCGTCAAGGCTCCCATGTCAGTGATCGATGTGGTGACGATCTCGTCGCCGGGGTTGGGGTTAACCGCGGCAACTGCGATGTGGATCGCGGCCGAACCAGAAGTGCACGCATACGCGTACTTGGCACCGAGCTTTTCGGCAAATTTTTGTTCGAGCAATTTGCCGAATTTACCTTTGGTGGTGGTCAGTGTCCCGCTGGCGATGACTTCTTCAAGATATCGAAGTTCTTCAGAGCCAAAGGTACGACCCGACGAGTCCTGGTCTGACGGTAAGATCATAAGGCGTTCTGTCTGTGCGACTGGTGTCATATTGTTGTCAGTAATCGGTTTAACTTTGTCGAATTTGAGTTGCTGGTCGCTATATACGGACCAGGTAAATCGAGAAAAGAGTCTTTGCGGGGGCAACAAAGCGTCACCTTTTACCGCGACTTTTCCTCAAGTTGTATAGAAGTTTTAATTCTTTCGTTTTTCCGAAAGATGCGCATTTTAGCCAAACTTGAGAGAAGTTTTATGTGGCCAAAGATCGTCCGTACGGTCTTCATTTTCGAGATCCCAAAAAGCCGAACCTCCAAAACGGACGGGAATTCGACGATCCGGCCTCCTCGAAGATCAACTTTTCCCAGCATTTCGGCTATACCGAGAAAGCCCGATTCGTTTAGATCCAGCCCTATCATCGACTCGCGACGATATACTCGAAAACAACTGGTGTAGGTGTCGAGTTTGGAGTGGAGAACGCGGCGGTACAGGAACGACGCCCCTTTTGAAAGGAACAGCCGCCATCCGGGAACGTTGCGGACGCCTCCATCGCGGTGATATGGCGATGCGGTGACCAGATCAACGTCGCCGGCCATCAGGGGCAGCATGCGGACTAGCTCATGAGGATCGTACGTGCAGTCACAATCCATTGAACATACAAGTTCCGTCGTCGCTTCCGAAATGCCTGTCATTATACCGGCCGCGACGCCCAGGTTCTCTTTGTGTCGGACGATCATCACATTTCCCCAACCGCCAAAAAGTTCGGTGAGCTTTTCAAAAGTGTGATCAGAACTGCAGTCGTCCACAAAAATAAACCGGGCTTTAAAGCCGCCGCCGTCGAGAGTAGTTTCAACGCTGCGAAGTGTGTTGGCGAGGTACGGCAAGGCTTCCTCTTCGTTGTAACACGGTATAATGATCGTGACCGGCTCGCTAAATGCGTTGTGCCGAGCTACGACTGCGGATGCCTGCACTTCGATCGGAGGTTCTAGTTCGGTGACACTGACCGTCTCCGCGAGCCCTAGATGTTCCGCGACGGAGACACAGTCGTAGAGCTCGAGGTTTTCACGGATGATCCACTCCATCTTATCGAGTTTTCGATAATGACGAATACGGTTGTATTTGGACGCAGCCGATATTCGTGGTTGGTCCGGGTCAAGTTCCCAAACGTGAAAATACGAGATGAATGGCGCTTCGTGTCTGGTGTGCCAGTCCTTCACCGCGTGTCGCATCAGGGTATATGGTATCTGACGGAAGTAGTTGCCACCGGAGATCGGAAGGAGACCGAGGCCGACATCGCGGGTCGAGTAAGGAAATTCCCAGATCGAGCGCCCGTCGGAGAGTACCTGATGTGCCGCTCGTTTCGTACGCTCTACTCCCCGTTTTGGTATAAATGACGCGTCGTACGCGAAGCCTTCAGCCCCAAGGATATCGAAGATCCAATCCATCTCTCCAAAGCAAAGCTTTTCGGCCGCCCGATATCCGATGACTTTTTGACCGCCAGCATCTTCGATAACGCCGTTGGTTCGACGAATGTCCTCGCGAAACTCCTCATCGGTCAGGTTATTAAGACTGCGGTGATAATACCCCCGGCTTGCAACTTCATGGCCGCGTGTAACGATCTCGCGAATTAGCCGCGGATTTTGTTCGGCGATCCAACCGAGGACAAAGAATGTGGCTTTTGTGTCGAATTCGTCGAGAAGATCAAGCGTTTTAAGGGTGTTCTGTTCGTAACGAGGCTCAAAATTTGACCAGTTGCGCTGCTGGATAAGATTTTCGAATGCCCCTACGTGAAAATAGTCCTCTACCAAAATGGTTAGAAGATGCTTATTTTTCGCGCCGGTAAGTATCATTCTTCGTTACTTCAGAAAAACCTGTTGTGGGGTGGGCTTTGATCGGATCGCCCTGGATGAGAGCTGGTCTTCAATTATACGAACGATTCGAGCGGCTGATTTTCCGTCCCCGAATGGATTTGAGATCTCCTTAACGGAGCGAATCCACGTATCGACCGAATAATTTTCTTCCAGAAGTTTTTTTAGTGCGGATGGATTATTGCCGATGAGCTTTGATACGCCGGAGCGAATGCCTTCGGGCCTTTCGGTGTTTTCCCGCATTACTAAAAGCGGTTTTCCCAGGCTGGGAGCCTCTTCCTGGACACCACCGGAATCCGAGATGATGAGCCAAGCTGACTTCATTATAGCAAGAAAATCGGAGTAATCGAGAGGTTCTAATAAAAAAATTCTGTCCCGTCCCGACAGCATCTCGGCCGCTGCCGCCTTGACGTTCGGGTTTGGGTGAACCGGGAAGAAAAGGCAGACGTTGTAATGCTGAACGACAAAATCCCGGATCACCTGGAGATTTTCCGTCATGGCGTCACCAAAACTCTCACGGCGATGGGTCGTCAGTAGGATACGTTTTTTCCCGTCGGTCGCTTTGATCAGCTCCGTTATTCGCTCACTGGGTTTAAGGGTTTTCAACATTCTGCGAAGAGAGTCGACGACGGGGTTGCCGGTAACAAAGATCTTCTCGCTGGGAACGCCTTCGGCAAGCAGGTTGCTCCGATTCTTTTCGGTAGCGGCAAAATGGAACGTAGCAATCTGCGAGACAACTCGTCGATTCATCTCCTCGGGAAAAGGGCTAAGGATGTTTCCTGACCTTAACCCGGCCTCGACGTGCCCGACGGGGATCTTGCGGTTAAATCCGGCAAGGGCTCCCGCAAGAGTGGTTGCCGTGTCGCCCTGGACCAGGATCAGGTCGGGTTGTTCCGATGCAAGGATCTTGTCAAGTTTGGTCAGGATACGAGAAACAACGTCGTTCGGAGCCTGATTTCGGCGCATGACGCCAAGATCGAAATCGATATCGACCTCAAACGTTTCAAGGAAAGGCAAGAGTAGTTGTTTATGCTGGCTCGATGAGACAACGATCGTCTGGAAGAATTTTTTCCGCAGTTCGCGGATGACCGGCGCAAGTTTGATCACCTCGGGCCTGGTCCCAAACAGGACCAGAACCTTCATTCGCCAATCGACAGCGTTGCGCAGTTTTGTGGACGTGCTTGTGGTCACGGTGTCGAACATACTAAATCCAGGTCGAATTTCACGGAATTGCCCATCGTAATATACATTTAAATGTCTCTGCATTCCTTTTTGCAACCATTATTCATGAACTTTGCGGCGGCACCATTCTTTGTAATTTTCGTCATATCGGTCGCCGCGGGTCAGACACCATACCCCTCGCCGTCGCCAATTCGGGAAGAAGTCGTTGTAACAGCCAGCCGTACTGAAACCAAGATCGGCGACACGCCGGCCAGCATTGTGACATTTTCGCGTCGCGAAATAACTACCTCCGCCGCGCCGACGATCGACGATGTTTTGCGTCAGGCCGTCGGTTTCTCGATCTTTCGCCGCTCAAGCAGCCGTAACGCGAACCCGACAACGCAGGGAGTAAGCTTGCGCGGCGTCGGTTCAAGCGGAGCAAGCCGGTCTGTTGTGCTCTTTGACGGCGTTCCGTTAAACGACCCGTTCGGCGGGTGGGTCCAGTGGAATCGCGTTGCGCCAGTCGCGGTCGAAAGCGTCGAGGTGCTCCGCGGTGGTGCATCGAGCCTATATGGCGATACCAGCCTGAGCGGGGCGATAAATGTCATTCCGAGGAAAACAGATGATAAAGTCACTTTCTCATCTGATGTTTTTGGCGGCTCGCAAAATACGATTTCGGGCTCCGGGCTTCTGGGCTTTAAGACGACCAAGTGGTTAGGAGTGATCGATGGCACTCTGTTTCAAACAAAAGGCTACATTCCCATCGATGAAGCGGCTCGGGGCCCGGTTGACAGCTATGCGGGCGTTAGAAGTTCAAATTTCTCCGGCAAGATCAAACGAACCTTCGGCGAACATGCCTCCGTTTTTCTTCGTCCGTCTTTATTTGGCGAGGTCCGAACCAACGGTACCGGCCTGCAGACAAACCGAACACATATCCGCCAACTCGTTCTGGGCAGCGACCTCGATTTTGGATCCTTGAAGGACACTAAGCTGAATTGGCGGCTTTACGGAGGCCTGCAGATTTTCGATCAGGCATCATCGACAGTAAATGTCTCACGGACGAGCGAAACGCTGTCGCGAATCCAGCGGGTCCCGGTACAAAATGTCGGAGCGTCGATCCAATTTTCGGCCGTCTATCGAAACCAGGTCTTTGTCGGCGGGGCCGAGCTTCGAAATGTTCGCGGTTCGAGCGATGAGATCGGATACACGAACGGCCTGGCGACATCCATGGTAGGCTCCGGGGGGCGCCAAACCAGCACCGGAGCATTTTTTCAAGATCTTGTCCGCATCGGCAATAGACTCATAGTCTCGGGAAGCCTGAGATTTGACCGATGGCAAAATTATGCAGCATTGAGCACCACGCTCACACTTTCTACGGGCCAACGAACTATCGTTATATTTCCCGACCGCAATGAATATTCTCTAAGTCCTCAACTTTCGGTCCTTTACCACTTCACAGATCGGTATTCCGTTTACGCGAATGCCTCCCGCAGCTATCGAGCACCCACGCTGAACGAGCTTTATCGAAGCTTTAGAGTTGGCAACGTTTTGACGTTAGCAAACGAAGATCTGCAGGCTGAACACGCAAATAATCTCGAAGGAGGGTTAAGTGTCGGCGGAATACACACCAGCCTGCGGGCAAGCGGCTTTTGGACTGTTGTTGAAAGACCGGTCGCGAACGTGACACTCACCAGCACACCCACGCTGATCACCCGCCAGCGTCAAAATGCGGGCAGCACGGCGTCGAGCGGAGTCGAGGTCGAAGGTGAGGCGGGCATCAAGCAGGTCGTATTTTCCGCCGGCTATATGTTCGTCAAGCCTGTGGTACGCTCGTTTCCGTCAAGCCGCTCCATCGAAGGCCTTCTGATCCCTCAGGTCGCAAAGCACCAATTTACGTTTCGGGCCAGCTACTCGCCCGCGAAATGGACGTTCACGCTGCAGGGCCGGGCCTCAAGCGAGCAGTTCGATGACGACCTAAACCTTTTCCGCCTCGAACCATATACTCAGATCGATCTGTTTCTAAGTCGCCGGCTAAACGAAAAAATGCAGATCTATGCCGCGATCGAGAATGTACTGAATTCTCGTTATTCCATAGGCAAGACGCCGATAAGGACGGTCAGTTCTCCTGGCAGTGTGCGGGTCGGGTTTCGTTGGAACTAATGGAATAGCATCAAATAGCGTGGAGGGGATTCAAATCATCATCGAGAAATTAGGCTTGACCCCATTATTTCCGATGAGGCCATTCTCACTAGTTCTTTATGAACATACCATTGGTTAGCTTATCGATCGCTGACCCCAATTCAACGAGCTTACCCAAGATGGTTTTCGGTCTCGGTATACAACCTTCGTTATGAGTAACCGTCCTTGAGCGTCTGTTCGCGAAGCGGCTAGCCGAATGAAACCGGTCCATCCGTACTGCTGAGGTTGGGTAATGGGGAGCATGGCGATGTTGCATATATGCAAAATACAGTTGTTCTTGACATACACGGTATAATGAAATGTAGGTTGGATCTTTGAAATAACAAGTCTTAAGTCTGAAGTCTTGAGTTTTAAGTCGGAAACTGAAACCGCTTTTGGTGCTTCGCTATTTTATTTGAAGAATGGTTGGGACAGCCGGACAAGTAGTGTAAAGCCCAATGTTACAATAGTTTAACCTGTCCCGCCTTTTGTCCCAATTTGTCCCAGTCTGGTAAATCATTGAGCGAAAGGCATTTACGACGGGCGACCCATTTTTCGATACGCAGATCGTCATACGTTGTATATGTTTTGTAATACAAACGGCGTACTTTGTAATACCGCCAAATTCGCGGGAAGCGAGCCTTAATCGTGGACTGTCTTGGTTACGTCCAGTATTTGCAGCGTTTGCGAGATGTGGGGCGTGGCTCTCGTCATTTGAATATACGCGGGACAGTGGGACGGGACGAGTAAGTCGTTTATTATCAACCGTTTCCCTGTCCCGCGGTGCTCCCGGGGCAGGCGGGACTAGTGGAACATTGAAGTTTTAGTCTTGAGAGAAGGGACAGGAAGCAGGTACCTCTTTGAGAACAAACCACCGGTATGCGAAACTCTCACGCCGCTCCTTCGACCAAGGCGGGGAGTGAGGTGAAAAGAGGCCGCCTCGTCAGACAGCCTCTTTATTCAGTAAATGCAAAAACTGTTATTCAGGCGGACCTGTGCAGCCGGGACCCATTAGGGCGGGGACCTTTGTACTTATGACAGGGTAATTCTCGGCTTCGGCGTTTTTTTCCAGCCACTCCATGTATTCCTCGGGGATCGACATATCGGAATAGATGGCCTCGACCGGGCATTCTGGCAGGCAGGCATCGCAGTCGATGCATTCGTCGGGACTGATAAGCAGCCTGTCGGGTGTTTCGTGAAATGCTTCGACTGGGCAGACCGCCGCGCAGTCGGTATATTTGCAGTTGACGCACGGCGTGGTAACGATATAGGTCATTAAATTTAGAAAACTCCTTGAGTGTTCACAAAACCAAAATAAAACCGTAATACGCACAGGATAGCTTGTCAAATGAGGTTGCACAAGTGATAAAATGCCTTCAACTAATCAGAGCAAAAGTTAGAAGAGAAACTGACAAATGACACATGAAAAACATTAAAGCTGAGCGAGAATTGGCGCTGGATTTTTTGCGCGTTACCGAGGCGGCAGCGATCGAATCTGCCAAAACGATGGGCCAGGGCGATCGCAAACACTCCGACCACGTCGCTGTCGAAGCGATGCGCGAGGTCATGGATTCGGTCCCGATGCGCGGTCGCATCGTTATCGGAGAGGGCGAACGAGACGAGGCTCCGATGCTCTATATTGGCGAAGAGGTCGGCGGCGGCAACTATTCCGACGAAGCTCGTGCCGAATTTCCCGAGGTCGATATCGCCGTTGACCCGCTCGAGGGAACCAACCTTTGCGCCCTTGGGGCAAATAACGCGATCGCCGTATTAGCCGCTGCCGAGCGGGGTGGGTTGCTTTACGCTCCCGACATTTACATGGACAAGATCGTCGTCGGCCCGTCCTCACGTGGTGCCGTTGATATCGATGCACCGGTTGCGGATAACCTCAAGAATATCGCACGAAGGCTCGGCCGTGATGTGGAGGATCTGACGGTGATGTGCCTCGAACGATCGAGACATAAGCAGCTTGTTCACGATGTGCGCGCTGCCGGGGCAAGGATTCGGTTGATCTCGGACGGCGACCTTTCGGCGGGTATTTCCGCGGCAGTCGCGGGAACCAATATTCACGCTCTGATGGGCATCGGCGGCGCACCGGAAGGAGTTATTACCGCGGCAGCAATGAAATGCCTGAATGGCGAGATCCAGGCAAAGCTCGTTTTTGACCCGGAACGTCTCGGAGTAGACAAATCAAAAGTGCCCCCTGCGGCAGAAGTGATGAAACGGCTTAGTGAGATGGGAATAGATGATGTCGATAAGATCTACGACACAAACGATCTCGCACCTGGCAAAAAGATCATCTTTGCCGCGACAGGTGTCACTGATGGATCCCTATTGAGAGGGGTAAGGTTCTTCGGTTCGGGCAAGCGCACGCATTCGGTGGTTATGACTACAGATTCTAAGAGCATTCGATTCGTGGACACGGTTCACGTCGAGGGCGGTCCGGATGCGGTGATCCGCTTCTAGGTACTCTATTCGCCACTTAAAGGCACTCGGATTATCAACATTATTAGGAGACGGTACATGGCCTTTTTGCTTACGAGGCCCACCTACGGAGACGAAATATGAGCAGTACTTCCAATGGTTCTGAAAGAAGCAAGGGTCACACAACACATAAACCTGGTACCGAAAAAAACGAGGGCAAACTGATAGTGCTGACGGCTCCCTTGACTGAATCGATCGATCACGCAGGATACTTTATCCAGATGGCCATGGCTTCATTGCCGATCTGGCTCGAAAGTATTCTTAACCGGAAGTACCCGAATTGGAAAGATGTTGAACGCTATGAGGACGGCTCCGCCAAATTCATGCCTGCCGGTGTCCGGCTAGTCGAAAAATCACTTGCCCGCGCTTACGATAGCGACGACATCGTCTCATGTTTTCCGGAGGACCTTGAAAAATTTATCGGGCCGCGTACTCGCGTAGTGGCCGTTTCGACGCACAATCCGCTTGGCGTGACCTTTGCCGCGGGCGTTTATACGTCGATCTTCGGATCGTCAAAGATGCCGATCAACTCGCACTATTCCCGACAGCTCTTTTCGCAGATCAAATCGAATCCACACCGCGATAATTTTAAGGTCATTGTCGGCGGTTCGGGTGGCTGGCAGATAATCCAGACCGATATGTATGATGAGCTTGGCGTTGATTGCGTGGTCGAGGGGCGAAGCGAGTCGACCGACACGCTCGATTTGTTCGCCAAAGCGATCCGCGGCGAAGAACTTCCCCGCGAGATCGAGGTCAAACATCCAAAAGATCGTGATTCGATAATGTTTCCCGATACGAGAACCACCTTTGGTGTTGTGGAAATGACGACCGGCTGCGGCCGTCGATGCAAGTTTTGCTTGCCCGATCTAAACCCGCAGATCGACCTTCCTAAAAATAAGATCATGGACGCGGTCCGTGCTAATGTACGGGAAGGCAACAAGCAGATCAGTCTCGCGACCGAGGACATGTTTATTTGGGGCCAAGTCCATACCGACACGCCGTTCTATTTTCCAAACCGCGAGGCTCTGCTCGACCTTTACGGCGATATCGTAAATACACCGGGCGTCGAACAGCACGTGCTCAGTCACGCTACGATCGCTCCGGCGGTCGTCGACCCAATATTGATCAAAGAGCTTTCGAATCTGCTGCTTCCGAAAAGTCCGATCCATTTCCCTTATCTGAGCAGCCACCCCGAAAAGAAAGCTCTTGCGCCTTTGATCGGACTCGAAACCGGCTCCATTAAAATGGCGAAAAAAGTCATGGCGAGCAAGGCCGTGCCGTTTGCGATCGACCATTGGCAGAGCGTTGTTCTCGAAGGATTGCGAGTCCTAAACGAGAATAACTGGTTCCCGGCTATGACTCTGATCGTCGGTAATCCGGACGAAACGGACGAGGACAACATGGCAACGCTGGACCTCATTTATGAAATGGAGCGACGCGGCCTGTTTGCTTTCCTCATCCCATCGATCTTTACACCCTTGCATGACACGCGAATGGAAATGGAAAAAGGGGTAACAGAGACCAAACAGCTCACACCGTTGCAGTGGCAGCTCATGATGAAGTGCTGGAAGATGAATCTTCGTCCCGGCCAATACAGCTGGTGGGGGCCAACGGCGTGGCGGCTAGGGTCCATAGGTATGTGGATGTACAAACTTCGACGTCTGAACGGCCCGAATTTTACATATCCACTCTTTATGTTCTCGGGCCTGATGTCGGAAAAGCGGTTGGCAAAAATGGGCAAGATCTATCCTGGCAAGCCGATAGAAGTAAAAACCAGGAAGGAGTTGCTGGCAACGCTTAAACCAAACATGGCCAAGCACTTGCGACATGATACCGGCGATATGCCGGAGCACGCGATGCCGGCCCAAACGTCTGTCTCGGAACCGGCATTCGCGTAATGACATCTGAAAATAAATGAAATCGCCGGAACCATTAGTATTAAACCTGAGCGAGGTCACAGCCGATGACGTGGCTTTGGTCGGCGGAAAGTGCTCAAGCCTGGGCGAACTCTTTCGGGAACTGACAACTCAGGGAGTTCGCGCTGTCGACGGCTACACGACAACGAGCTATGCCTATGAACTACTTCTCACAACCGGCGGACTTCGCAAGGCTCTTCAAAAACTACTAAAAGGCCTGGACGTCAACGACCTCGACGAACTGGCCCGTGTTGGGGCGGACGCTCGCCGGCTGATGCTCGAAACTCCCTTCCCGCCGGATGTTGAGGCCGCGATCATAAAGGCTCATGCCGAACTAGGAACCCGCATCGGCAAAAAGACGTTCGAGGTGGCGGTCCGGTCATCCGCAACAGCCGAGGACCTGCCCGATGCTTCATTTGCCGGCCAGCAGGACACCATACTAAATGTGCGGGGCGAAAAACGGCTGATCGAAGCGTGCCATGAATGTTACGCATCGCTTTGGACCGACCGGGCCATATCTTACCGGACCGCAAAGGGATTTGACCATTTTGATGTTGCCTTGTCGATCGGAATACAGCCGATGGTTCGGTCGGATCTAGCCTGTTCCGGTGTGATGTTTACGCTCGACACGGAAAGCGGATTTCGCGAGGCAGTGGTGATCAACGGTGCCTGGGGACTTGGTGAGGCGGTTGTTCAGGGCATGGCGACGCCCGATGAGTGGATCGTTTTCAAGCCAACGTTAAAGCTCGGGTTTCGTCCGATCGTAACGAGGAAACTTGGCATTAAAGAGGTGAAGATGGTCTTCGCGGACGACACGACCGGAACACAGGTTCGGGATGTCGTCGAATCGCAGCGTAAACGATTTTGCCTCGCCGGGTTTGAGGTTCTGCAGCTTGCGGATTGGGCGTGCAAGATCGAAGACCATTATTCGAAACGTGCTGGAAAAAGTCAGCCGATGGATATCGAGTGGGCTAAAGATGGCATTACGGGCGAACTTTTTATCCTGCAAGCTCGGCCGGAAACGGTCCAGTCGCAAAACGTCACGAATTACTATGAAAAATATAAACTGACGGGCACGCATGGTGCTCCGCTTGCATCAGGCGTGGCCGTGGGCGAGCTCATTGGTTCGGGGCCGGCCCATGTTCTTATGGACCCGGAAAAGCTTCGCACGTTCAAGCAAGGCGAGATCCTCGTCACGACCATGACCGACCCTGCCTGGGAACCGATCATGAAACGGGCCTCAGCAATTGTAACGGATCGCGGCGGGCGCACATGTCATAGCGCCATAATCAGTCGCGAACTCGGCATACCGTGCATTGTGGGTGCCGGCAATGCGACGGAGGCCATTCGCAGCGGCACTGAGGTGACTGTTTCCTGCGCCGAAGGGGACCGCGGAAATGTTTACTACGGCAAGATCGACTTCAAAGTGGAGCGGCACAAGATTTCGGATGAACACAGGCCGAAAACTCAGATAATGATGAATGTCGGCGATCCGGACAATGCATTTTCGGTTTCGCGTCTGCCGAATGACGGCGTCGGACTGGCCCGTTTGGAATTCATCATTAATAATCACATCGGCATTCACCCGATGGCGCTCGTCAATTATCCCAATCTCCGAAAACGTGAAGTCGTCGAGGAGATCGCAAACTGCATTTTGGAAGAAGATCCTAAGGAGTTCTTCGTCCGCAAACTTTCGGAAGGCATCGGGCGGATCGCAGCCGCATTCTATCCCAAACCGGTGATCGTTCGAATGTCGGACTTTAAATCGAACGAATATGCCAAGCTGATCGGCGGTGCTGAGTTTGAGCCGCACGAGGAAAATCCGATGATCGGATTTCGAGGTGCGTCGCGCTATTACGACGATCGTTATCGAGCCGGATTTAAGTTAGAGTGTCTAGCCCTGCTTCGAGCACGCGAGGACATGGGGCTGATCAACATTAAACCCATGATCCCATTCTGCCGCACGGTTGAAGAGGGTGAAAAGGTAATCGCTCTGATGGCCGAGTATGGCCTCAAGCAGGGCGAGAATGACCTTGAGATTTACGCCATGTGCGAGCTGCCGGCGAACGTCGTGTTTGCAGATGAGTTCCTAAAAGTTTTTGACGGATACTCGATCGGTTCGAACGATCTGACGCAATTGGCTTTGGGTCTGGACCGAGATTCTGAAATGGTTGCCCACCTATTCGACGAGCGTAACGGCGCCGTTGAAAAAATGGTTGCGATGGCGATCGATGCTGCCAAACGTTCAGGCAAGAAGATCGGAATTTGCGGCCAGGCACCATCCGACTATCCCGAGTTTGCTGACTTTCTGGTCGAGCGCGGAATAAACTCGATCTCCCTTAATCCGGACACTGTTATTCAAACAACACAGCATATTCTCGAAACCGAAAAGAAGTTGAAAAAATGACCGAGCCGATCGCAAGCTATACCCCGCAATCGCTGTTTCCGGTTTTTCGAAAACAGGCATGGAAAGTCTGGACTTTCGGTTTGATCGTCGTCGGACTTTGGCTGGCGGCTATTATTCTGGCTCCCCTCGCAAAGGCGAACGGCGCCATCGGGATCTCGACGACCCTTTACCATTTTTACGGTTACATTTGCCATCAGTTATCGGAGCGGTCCCTCCATCTCGAAGGAGAACAGCTGGCTGTTTGCTCGCGATGTTTCGGCGTGTATTTTGGGCTGTTCTTTGGGTTTGCGATCTATCCGCTGTGGCGACCGATTGCCGAGATCGAACCACTGCCAAGGTTTTGGCTGTTTTTGTCTTTAGTGCCGATCTCGGTGGACTGGTCGCTTACGATCTTTGGGGTCTGGGAAAACACGCACCTATCGCGATTCCTGACTGGGCTTATATTGGGCGTCGCGTGCTCTACCTTTATCATTCCGGCTTTGGTCGAGATCACGCGGAATTTAACACTTCGACGGATTATCGCTGGTTCTTGAATCAGTCATCGGGAATCGAAGTGTTGAACGAACTTTTATTGACTTCAAATCGTAGATAGAGGAAGATTGAAAAGTCTGGAAAATATGGGATTTACTAAAGAAACCGCAACCGAACGTGCAAAAATTGACCTGGCCAAACGATTACATGTAGATGCCGCTGAGATCAAAACGGCGCACGTTGCGGAAAAGGACTTTCCAGATATGTCGCTCGGCGCCGCTGTCGGTGGGGAAATGTCCGCTCAAATGATCTCGAGCGGTTGGCGTATCGATCTGGAAGCGGGCGGCAAATCATATCAATACCGCGCGGACAAATATCAAATTCGTTTGCACAACTTTCACGGAGCCAATTACGTCATAGAATCGTGAGTTTTAGGAGCAGTAACCATGAATCGTAATAATATCTGGGTACACATCGGTTTGGCAGTCGTTTTTGTGACGATGGCGGCGGTTTTGGGTCAGATCGAACGTTGGCGGACGTCACTTCGCTCCGCAAACAATGACCACGCGGAAACAATTAATACAAAGTCCGAGAGGCCCGGACCTCCTGAAGTCTTAGTACGATTCAAGCCGGGTGTCAGCCTCGATCGAATTCGTTCAATCGCCGCGGCCAATCACGATGTTTTGAATGATGAGATCGAATCGGTAAGTGGTCTTTCCGTGATCGATGATCTGGATAACGAAGATCCCAAAACGGTCGCTGACCAATACGCTGCTATGAGGGACCTTGTCGCTTACGCGGAGGTTAATTATACGATAAAGCTGGACGTGACCGCCGGACAAGAGACCTATCGCAATTCCGATGTTCACGATCTGTTGCTTCGCCAAAAGGGCTCCGAATCTTTGTTGCCATCGCATAAGCGATCGACATTATTTATTCCAAACGACCCCCAATTCAGCGACCAGTGGTCGTTAATGAATGTGGGCCAGGATGGTGGTAAGGTGCGGGCGGACATCAGCGCGGTCAAAGCGTGGGAAACGCAAAAGGGAAGCAGCGATGTCGTCGTTGCGGTCCTCGACACGGGGGTTGATTTTACCCATCTCGACTTGAAAGAAAACATGTGGATCCGTCCTGAGAATGTCCCGGCCTATGTGGACAATGAACTCGGAACCTTCAATGATCTGAATGGCTTTAACGGCACTGATGCCATTTTGGACCCAATGGATGATAACGGCCACGGCACACATTGTGCAGGTATCATCGGTGCTGAGGGTGATAACGGCGAAGGTGTCGTAGGTGTAAATTGGCACGTTAAGATCATGCCTCTGAAATTCCTTGGACGCGGCGGTTTTGGTTCGACTGACGATGCGATCGAGGCCATCAACTACGCGATCGACCGCAAAAAGCATGGCGTTAATATCCGCATTATCAGTGCGAGCTGGGGGTCGACCAGCAAGTCGCAAGCGCTTGAGGATGCCATACGAGCAGCCGGAGATGCAGGCATACTATTCATCGCCGCTGCCGGTAACGACGGTTCTGACAATGACAAGAGGCCGCACTATCCGTCGAATTTCGACCTGCCGAATGTGATCAGCGTTGCTGCTCTCGACCGTAATGATCAGCTTGCGTCATTCTCCAATTTTGGAGTCAAGACGGTTCACGTTGCGGCCCCGGGCAAGGATATCCTATCGACCTGGCTCAATGACGCATATCGGGAGGCTTCGGGCACGTCAATGGCGACTCCGGAGGTTTCTGGCGTCGCGGCACTGATCGTGGCGAATGAGCCTGGGATTAAAATGGAGGCTCTCAAGGAACGGATCTTGAAGTCGGTTGATAAACTCGATTCGCTCAATGGTAAGGTTGCCAGTGGCGGAAGGATCAACGCCGCAAAGGCCTTGGTCAAATAGTCGCTCGAAACCGTAAACCATCTGAAGTATAGGTCTGACGTTTTGGAATACTGGCTGAACATTGGCCCACACAAATTTGGACAGAAGCCCTGGATTACGGGGCTTTTTTTGTTTTCGTCACAATTCTCTCCGTTTGGCATACGCTTTGCTATTTACTTAAATCAGGCAAAGGTGTATTCGTTGCCATAATTTAAAGTTACTCAGGAGAAATAGATGAAACGCACTATTAATACACTTAAGATCGCAGTTTTTTCTGCGTTGGTTTTGGGTCTGCCGATCATAGCCGCTGCTCAGTACGGCAATGGCGGTTACTATCCGAACGGTAACAATCGAAACGGCGGCTATGGAAATAACGGCAATTACGGCGATATTCGTTCGATTGTTCGCGACCTTAAAGACCGCAGCAAGGACCTGCAGCGGGGCATCGACAGCGACCTCGATAACAGCCGGATGAACGGTAGCCGCCGTGAGGACGATATCAATCGGCTTGCCAAGGATTTCAAGGACGCTGCCGGGCGGCTTAACGAAAACGATTATGGGCGCCAAGATGATCGACTTCAGCGGGTCCTTCAACTCGGTTCCGAGCTCGAACGGTCGATGGGCCGAGTACGAATGAGCTACAACACTCAAAATGCTTGGATGGCAGTTCGGTCCGACCTGCAGGCTTTGAGGGGCAATAACGGTGGTTATAATAACGGCTATCCGAACAATAATCGGAACAACTACCCCAGCACCAACACAAACCGAAATGGTGGGTGGAATAACGTTCGTCGCCCAAGTTGGTGGCCCTTCTAGGTCAACGGAGTTTTGAACCGAAAACTCCCTTGGCAACTGACACCCGGAATATCGAATCCTAATTTTAGCGGGAATTAAAGAAGCCACATAGCATTTCCGCTTCCTTTCTAACTAATTTCATTTTGTGAAAGCCCGGGCGGTAACCGACGTCCGGGTTTTTCTAACTTCGAAGATGTCCGGCGACGGCTGATCTAGTTTAGAATTACGCGAGAGCATTCATCTATGCCCGGAACACTCTATTTAGTTGCAACGCCGATCGGCAACCTCGGGGATATGAGCCTGAGAGCCGTTGATATCCTTCGGTCGGTCGATATCATCGCCTGTGAAGACACGCGGCACTCGCGAAAGCTGCTCAATCATTTTTCAATCTCGGGCAAACTCGTCAGTTATCACGAGCATAATGAAGACACCCGATCTTCTGAGCTGATCGAGAAGCTGACAGCGGGCAGTTCCGTTGCTGTCATATCGGATGCGGGAACGCCGGGAATATGCGACCCGGCCTTTCGCGTCGTTCAGGCTGCCATAGCGGCCGGGATCGGTATTGTCCCGGTCCCGGGCCCGGTCGCTTTTGTGGCAGGGGTTGTCGCCTCGGGTCTTGCCACGGATTCGATCTTTTTTGGCGGATTTCTGCCGTCCAAAAAAGGGGAACGTCGAAAACGGCTCGCCGAGATCAGCGAAATTCCCGCGACGCTTGTTCTCTATGAGACGCCCCATCGATTGGCGAAGTCGCTGGTCGACTGTCTCGAAGTTCTCGGCGACCGTTCGGCCGCCATTGCCCGCGAACTAACAAAGCTGCACGAAGAATACGCTCGTGGCTCGCTTTCGGCGCTCGCCGCTCGGTACCTTGCTGAAAACGTTAAGGGTGAGATCGTTATTGTTATCGATCGCCCAGGTTCACAATCTACCGTCGCGCCGAGGGCTACTATTGCCGATCACATCAGATCATTGGTCGCGCGAGGGCTTGATCCAAAGGCCGCGCTCAAAATGGCCGCCAAAGATTTCGGCATCAGCAAGTCGGAGGCGTATCGCCAGGTCTTGTCCGAAAAGGAGACATAACTGATGCAACGTGCCTACCTCTAAACCCATCAAATAAACGGTTTGCGAATGTGTGGGCATGGGCCCGGAAAGATTCAGCAGTATCGAAGCTTCCGGGCCTTGTTGCGTACAAAAGGCGGCCGTATTACATAACCAAGGGGAAGTTTTAATCATGTATAAGTTATTTCTAACGTTCGCTCTCGTCGTGGGAGTTGGTATCTCGGCTTTTGCGCAATCGTCAACCGATTACAAAAAAGGCGAGTTCTACATCGGGTATTCAAACGGCCAGGTTGACACCGGCGTCGATTCGGGCAGTTCAATTAAGGCTCTTCTTCGAGACAGGGCCAATTTTAACGGCTTCGAGGCAGCGGGCGTTTATAACGTCAGCCGCTACGTCGGTTTGAAGGCCGACCTGTCGGGAACCTATAACCGCACAAGCTTTTCGGTTCCCGTCGGATCCACCCCGGCCCAGACGCTTAAATTTAACACGGATAACTCGCTGTACAACGTTCTCGGCGGCATCCAGGTGAAGGATAACGAGAATCACGGCCGTTTCAAGCCGTTCCTTCATGCCCTCGTGGGCGTCGGAATCGCTCGTACCAAGGTGCGAGACGTAAGCTGCACCACGTCGTCGGTATTTAATTGTGCCGATATATCGGACAACAACGACAAGGGACTTGCCGGAGCGTTCGGCGGCGGTATCGATCTCCGTTTGACCGATCACGTCGATTTCCGTCTTGTGCAGGTCGATTACAACCCGATCCGTTTCAACGGTCAAACCGATAACAATGTTCGATTTGGCATTGGACTTGTTTTCAAATAACCAGGTGTTCTGTAACAGAACTGAAAAGGGAGCGGTCAAAAGTGGCCGCTCCCTTTTTTCGTTTATCTGCCCTGCGTTAACTGGGCAGGAAGCGGTTTGTCGATCTTTGGACGTTCCTTCATATCGGTCAGTTTCCATAGCGTGATGGCGATCGTGCGGGCGATCTTCTCCATCCTGACGTAGTCGATCTTTTGCGGCTCGTCGCCGGGCCGGTGATAGTCCTCGTGCTCGCCGTCAAACCAGAACGCGATGGGAATTCCATTCTTTGCATAGTTAAAATGGTCCGAGCGGAAGAAGAATCGGTTCGTGTCGTTCGGGTCATCATAGCGCGTGTCGTAGTTTAGATTCAGGTAGCCTGAATTAACCCCACTAACGGTATCGCCAAGTGCCGAGGCCATCATGTCTTTGCCAATTACATAGATCGTGTTTTCATCCGTCAGCGTTGCGTTACACGGTCCTCGCGGTCCCGGGTTGGTATCGCACGGTGCCATGTAGCCTGGCTTTTTGCTGCGGCCGATCATGTCGATGTTTAGCTGGGCGATGACCTGTTTGATATCGACGGTTGGAAACGAGTTGAAATACTGGCTGCCCCAAAGTCCCTTTTCTTCGCCGCAGTGCCATACAAAAAGTACGGACCGTTTCGGACGCTGCGGTGTCTTAGCGAGTGCTTCGGCGATGCTCAGGACAGAAACGGTTCCGGAGCCATCGTCGTCGGCACCATTGTTTATTTTGTCGGGAGCATTTGGGTCGGTGCTGATGCCGATATGATCGTAGTGGGCTCCGATGGCGACCATTTCGCTCTTGAGCGTCGGGTCGCTGCCTTCCCACAGGGCGACGACATTCTGTGTCATCGAGTGATCCGTCTTTGTTGCTGTCGTAAAGCTAAACAGTTTCGCGCCGCTCAGGGTAAATGGTGACGCACCTCCTGCGATAGGGTTACCAGTCTCGCCCGTAAAGATCGCAGTCGCTGCCCGTGGCGACACATAGAGAGTCGGTACCGCGATACCGCCGCCCTGTCGTCCACCGCCGCCGGCTGCGGCTTGAAACTTATCAACGGTGTATCGCGCAGCCCCGCCAACCCGCTGAAGGTTTGTCCAATTAACGGACTTTCCGGGCAGGATGATGATCCCGGCGGCACCGTTTGCCCCGGCGTATGCCTGAACATCGGCCCACTCGGTTCCACGGGTTGCAGCCGGGACGTCCGCCGCCGTTACGCCGGCGGGCATCGGTACGAGCGTACGTTGAAATCCGCCGCCGGCGGCCGGAACCACATCGCTATAGACAGCGATGAACTTACCCTTGACGTCGAGTCCGGCGTACGGATTTAGATTCTTGGATTTGATCATCCAGCCGTCACCAGCAAAAACGATCGGGCCGTTGACGCTGATCGCAGTGGCACCGCCTGCGCGGATCACGTCATCACCATAGACGAACTTCTGGCCGCCTACCTCGGCAAACGACTGGGCAGGGTCAACGATGTCGCGATGCAGCGCGATCTTCTGGAAAAAGGTGCCGTCGTCGCCCGCGGGTTTGAATCCCGATTTTGAAAGGTTAAAAGCGATAAATTTAGCCGTTGTATCCAGGCCTCGTGAGGGCGTGTCGCGGCCCTCCATTTCGTCAGACGCGACGAAATACAGATACTGTTTTAGTTGCTCTGAGGTGACACCCTCGGCGAATTTGCGTTCGGCCGCCGAGATCTTTAGCGCGGGTGGCGCCGGTGCCGGTTTTGCGGCGGCCGCGGCCGGTGCCTGTGCAAAGCCTACGGACTGAAATACGAATGCTGCTAACAGCAGAAATCCAAAAAACTTTCTATTCATTTTTACTCCTCAAAGATATTGCAATAAAAGACAGGGCGAAAATAATAATGGAACCACGGATAAACACAGATGGACACGGATATAAAAAAGGGATCGTAAAACAGAGGGTCCCGATCAGTGTTTATCTGCGTTAATCTGTGGTTAAATCTTCCTTCGATGTCTTTCAATTAAGAAATCCTTCCTAATTCTACGCCGTTTTTTCCTGATTTGTTTCCCACGGCGATCCAAAAATACAGATTTTATTCAAATTGGCGAGCTTTAACATCTCGTCGCGGTCAAAGATCAGAGTTTTGCCCGCGGTGATCGATAAACACGTCGCTCCGGCCGCGATCATGGCTTCAATGGTCGGCACACCCACGACGGGGACGTCAAAACGCATGTCCTGATCGGGCTTGGCGACCTTGACGACGGTCAGCTTGCCGTTTGCCAACTCGCCTGCCCTTTTTATAGTTGCGTCGGTGCCTTCCATTGCTTCGATCGCGACACATGCCTTTGCCCGCACGATAATTGTCTGCCCGAGGTCGAGCCGGGCGATCTCACCGGCGATATGAAGCCCATATTCGATATTGCCCTTCTCAATATCGGTCGGCTTTCTCTTTGTCATCACGCCAAGCGGTGCCAACTGGTCCTGCATAAAATAGGTCGAATCGATCAGCTCGATGCCTTCCTTCGCCATTTCATCCGCAACGCCGCCGATCAACGCATCGGTATTACGCCGCGGCAGGTTCCAAAGCATTTTGACCATCCGCAGATCAGGCAACGCCCCCGAAAATATCTGCACATGCTTCACCTGTCCCGCCATGATCGCTTTTTCAACACCCTGCTTCTTAAAAAACGAGATCATCTTCCCCAATTGACCGATCCCGACCCACGTAACATTTTCCGCAACCTCGTCGATCCGCGGATCGGTTTCTTCCCTAATCGCGACAACCGACAGCAAAACGCCCTGCCTCCGCGCCCCTTCGAGCACAAGAAATGGAAAGCTGCCGTTTCCCGCAATAAGGCCAAATGTCATAGGTGAGTCTGGAGTCGTGAGCCTGGAGTCTTGAGTCAAAGGCCACGAAGAAATTTCCGGCTCGAAACTTAAGACTCCAGACTGGTCGAACTGATATACATCATCATCGGAACCGACAAGTTTTTCAAATTTCGAGCCCGAATTTTCGGCTCAAGCCTCTTCTGAGCTCTCCGCCGTTGCAGAAGCCCGCACGAAGTAAGGGCATTCGATCTCATTCATCATTCTTCCAATCATCATTCTGCATTCTGAATTCATCATTTATGGAGTTTCATCATTCGATGCGACTCCAGACTCCTCTTGCCCTGTGTCACACTGTGCCATACCGCAACTGTCGTAAGTGGCAGCAACTACAAGACTTAGTCTGATTTGAGACCGTTCACGCGTTCGCGTCGCGTTCGAGCGCCTCCTCGAACGCTCTAAATAAACCAAATAATACGGTTACATCATTATTGTCGGGGCGTTCGCGGAGGTTTGTACAAAAAAACACACAATGCGAAACCGATCCTTCATTCATCATTCGATATTCTGAATTCATCATTTATGCCGATTCATCATTCGATGCGACATCGATCGTCTCAAATTAATTTGCGAATTTGAGACAGTTAAGTCATAGACCAGGAACAACTTAACCCGCGAAAATCGTCTCAAGTTAGAAACTCCTTCGACTCTTAATTTGAGACGGTCTGCTCAAGACTCAGGTCGACCACAAAAATCGTCCCACTTAAGAAAATGCTCCCGCCCTTTAAGTGGGACGGGCGAATTTGTTCTATTCAGGACTCGACAGCTTTAGATTCGTTCCCAGACCCTCCATGGCTTTAGACGAAAATTGTCAATGATCAACCTGACATATTCATCATACCATGCATGTCAAGAATGGGGCGTGATTGCAATAATGCAACGCCCATCCTTAATGGAGTTTTATATGTCATGCAGAGGTCCGAAGAAAATCATTGACAAGATTTTGATCAAGGGAGTAGAGTGTTTGGTGTCACGCAACTACAACTTAACCAAAAACGGCTCTTAACCCCATAAGGAGTGCAACATGTCAAAGTCCTCACGACTGGTAGTATCAGAAACGATTTCCGATAGTCTCGTCTCGCCCGAAAATAGCTCATTCAATACATCAAACCTCCGCAGATCGTGGAAATTGGCAGTTGTCGGTTTGGTCGTGGCCGCCGCCGTAGGTGCTCCTAATCTGAATAACCTACTCACAGGAATGCCGGAGGGTTTGGTGCTGCCAAATCCGCCAACTCTTAGCCAAAAGCTCCAACATGGCATCCGTAGGTTACTCTCCGGTGTCGAAACTACGGTCGAGGCCGCCCCGCCCCGGCCCATAGTCATGCCTTCACCGCCTCCCGGTGCGACAACGTTTGATTTTGATGGCGATGGCAAGGCGGATATTGGGCGGTGGCATAATGCGAATACTGAATTCAAGGTAAAGAACAGTTACGACGATACGTATACGCCGACCACTATCGGAGCGACGGCGGCACGGGCGGTTGGAGTGCGGTTCTGACCTCGTACGACATTCTCGGCCATGTGGCGACGGTTACAAACCCGGCGGAGGTCTCGGTTGACGGCTCAACATGGACAGTCACCGGCGACGATTCCGCTTATCATTACAACTACACCTACTACGATTGGAAGGGCCGCCCAGTCCGAACCGTGCCGTCCGATTCGAACGGTTCAGACTATAAAGACACGTTGATCACATACGGGGGCTGTGGCTGTGCGGGTGGACAGGTAACGACGGTCGAGGGGCCAAGTGTGCCCATGGAAGACGATTCGGGAAACGCCAGGCGTAAGCAAAAGACGACTGAGGACGTACTTGGACGGGTGGTCCAATCGGATGTCTACAAATGGGACGGAACATCGATCCTGACCTCGACCGTAAATACCTACAACGCCCGCGACCAGATAACGGAAACGTCCCAATTTGATGGAGCGACGACGAGCGGAGTCCATCGTGAAGTGACAATGACCTATGACGGTTTGGGCCGAATGGCGACAAGGCATTATCCGATCGAGGGTTCGGGAGCATCAACGGCCTGGACGTATAAGAAGGACGGGTCGATAGCGGCTATTACCGATCCGCGTGGTGCGATTACGACGTTTACCTATGAGAACGCCAGCGATGTGCCAAAACGTCCGGTGGTAACTAATATCGCATACACGCCGCAGTCGGGCGGAGTCGATACGCCGGATGTAAATTTCACGTATGACAATGCCGGAAATCGCACCAATATGGAAACGTATGGCGTGATAAATACCGCGTATACATTCGATGAGCTTTCGCAACTGACGAACGAGAATATAACGTTCAGTGCATTGTCGGGGAACAACTACGGCATCAGCTATTCGTATGAGCCGGGCGGGGGCTTGAGGTCGATCACGCCAAGCACGCAGTTGTCCGGTTCGTCTGCGGTGACGCAGGAGATCGACTACGAGAACGACAAGGCCGGGCGGGTGGTTGTCGTCAAGGGCGGCACTTACGGCACGCATAGCAACGGAGCGTATGCGAACAACATCAAATATCGTGCATTTGGCCAGTTGAAGGAGATCGACTACAAGGTGACTTCGAGCGATACATCGGCGATAAAGATGGACTATGACGAGGCGATGCGAGTTAGTCACTTCGAAGCGACGGTTCCGGGCAGCACCACCTCGTGGGTGCAAAAGGCGAATTTCAGCTACAACGGCGACGGGCGCACGGCATCCAAGACGGATCAGTTGAACTCCACCTGGAGCCGGACGATGAAATACGATTTCGCCGGAAGAATGACATCGGCGGTCTTTGGTGGTCCATATACGGAAAGTGTGACGTATGACGCTTTCAGCCAGATGGACCAAAGGGTCGGGACGTACTGGGGCCAGGACATTACGACCGATTCCGGGATCGGGGTCAATGGCCGGATGGAGAGCGGAAATCCGACCTACGATGCCGCGGGGAACTTGACGCGTTATTACAAGGTCGACGAAAATCATGAGCCCGATCTTCATAATCACAACGACGCTACCTTTGATGCGGCGGCTAGAAAAACAAAGACGTATGACTATTTTCGCGACAGTAACAATATCGTTACGCAGCACATCGAGGAGTATGTGTTCGACGGCGATGGGCATCCGGTTATTGAGAAACTGGGCACCGCAGTCGATGCGATCTGCTGCGTCACCACCGGCCTAACTGCGACGACGCACGGATATCAGATCTGGTCGTCGGTGCTGGGAAAGTCGATCATGACGCTTTACGCGTCCGGCTACAAAAAGGAAGTAAGTGTTTACGCGGGTGGAATGCAAATGGCCGTTCAGACCAGCGCCGACACCGGCGGATCGGACTCGGTAAATTGGCCGGTCTCCGACCCGGTAACCGGCACGCACTCATACCTTGCCGGCATCTACAGCGCGATTGACGAGGAACGCGAACCAATGGGCCAATTGATCGCACTGACCGATCCCGGAGTACCTCCACCACCCGCGACCGCCCCGGGCAAAGGCAGCGCAGGCGATCCGGAATGGCAGTGCATAGTCGAGCAGACGAAAGCAGGGTTTGACAGGGTAGTGGAGCCATGCTTCCTGGATATGGACCTCTGGGTCATTCAGAACAATATTCCTCCGTCGTCTCCAGGGGAGGTTCATCGCATGCCGCAAGGTGGCGATGCTCTGGACGGGTTGTCCATGAACCTTGCCACACAACTTACTTTCACAGCAAAAAAGAAGTCCGGGTCCGGCGAAGGTGATGACCCGATTTTCCCGGTCCTTCCGCCCGTAACCGTGGATGTCGACATTCGCGGCATGGATGCTGCGGAGAGAACGTTGGATGAAATTGGAGCCGAACACGAGGCCCCTCCATCTGACAGCGAATTTACCTCGAGGGGCGTCACATATATTGTCGG